>DASUQS010000164.1:0-31853 GCA_036280455.1 Acidimicrobiales bacterium | reverse complement strand
CCGAGGATCGCGCTGCGGACGACGAGGGCGGTGCCCAGCATCTGCTCGCGGTGGTGGCGCGTGTAGACGTCGTGGACCACGAACGGTCGCCGGCCCCATCCGGGCAGACCGCCCAACAGCGACCGTGTTCCCGCTCGGGCGTTCTCCGCGTAGTAGCGCACGTTCATGTGGCCGAGGTGGTCGATCTGATCCTCGGTGACCGTGCTCTCGTGCGTGGTCGGCAGCTCGCTCATCTCACCATTTCCGCCGTCGATGGGTCCCCGAGACGCTATCGGCGGCGGGCGCCGGCGCCACGACCTGGTGACGCCGGACCTGACGATCACGTCAGCTCGTGGACGTGGCTCGTCCCGCCGCACGCACTCGCCGATGCCGACGCAGACGGCACCCCCTACAGCGATTTCCACAGCGGATCTGGTCGCTCCAGCGACCAGATCCGCTGTGGAAATCCGGGGTGGGGCGGCGTGGCAGACCCCCGGGACGGGTCGTCGGTCCGCCGGCACGGGTCGTCAGTCCGCCGCAGCGCCCCCGGTCTCGCTGTCCGCCGGGGGGACGTAGAAGGCGGTGGTCGCCGCCACGAGGCGGGCGACGGTGTCGGCGTCGACCCCGAGGTCGGAGGCCGCCAAGGCCCTCCCCCACGACTCGCTGCTGGCCGTCATGGCCTCGCGCATCGCCGGGTCGCGGTCGAGCTCCTCCGGGGACCCCATCGTGATGCCCGCCAGGTGGGCGGCCAGCCCGAGCAGCGCGAGGTCCCACCCGACGCCGACCGCACCCGGGCCGAACCGGTCCCACATCTCGGGCGGCACGACGGCGGTGTGCTCCAGGTGCAGCAGCGTGCCGCCGCCGCTCGGGCGGAGGGTGACCTCGACGAGCGAGGAGTCCTCCGGGCCGGGGGCCTCGCCGAAGATCCACGTGACCTGGAGCCGTGTCGGCGGCTCGCACGCCCGGATCTCGCCGCCGGCGTTGCCTTCGAGCTGGTAGGTGCCGCCGACCCGGAGGTCGCCGGTGATCGGCAGGAACCACCGCGGGATGCGCTCGGGGTTGGTGAGTGCGTCCCACACGTCGTCGACCTCGGCCGGGTACTCGCGATCGATGGTCACGGTCTTGGCGGCTCCGGCGGGGAGCGTGGCGGTGGCGACGCCACGGCTCGCCGCCTGCAGCTCGGCGATCAGGTCCTTCATGTCGTCCTCCTGGTGTTCGGGTCGGATCGGTCGTCGGTGCGGCGGGCGCGGGCGCCCCGGGCCAGTTCGGTGCCCAGCGCGTCGAGGCGGTGCTCCCAGGAGCGGCGCAGCGACGCGAGCCACTCCTCCACCTCGTCGAAGCCGGCTGCGTCGACCGCGTAGAGACGGCGGGTGCCGACGGCCCGGACGGTGGCGAAGCCGTGCTCGCGCAGGACGCGCAGGTGCTGCGAGACCGCCGGCTGGCTGATCCCGAACTCGGAGCGGACGGCGGCCGCGACGTCGCCGGCGGCCCGTTCGCCGTCGGCGAGGAGCTCGAGGATCCGCCGTCGCACCGGGTCCCCGAGCACGTCGAACGCCTCCACGACGTCTATCCTTCACTTGTTACTTATATAAGTCAACACCGAATCTCAGGGCGCGCGACAGGAATCCCCGCAGCCGCGTCATTCGTCCAAGGCCCGGTCACCCGCCGCCACCTCCCATCCACATGGGTCGGAAATCCGTTGGTGCCCGGACGGGACGCCTGCCACGATGCGATGTTCCCGGCGGGAACAAGGGCGCCCGGCATCGCCTCCCACCGAGCCTTGACCTCAAGCGCGCTTGACCTCTTACGGTTCCCCCGATCCGGTAGATCTCCCCCGTTTCGCACTCGACGGAGTCCCCCATGACGTCATCCCTCGCCATCGAGGCACACGGCCTCATCAAGCGCTACGGCGCCAAGACCGCACTGGGCGGCATCGACATCGAGGTGCCGACCGGCACCGTCACCGCCGTCCTCGGCCCCAACGGCGCCGGCAAGACGACGGCGGTCCGCATCCTCACCACGCTCGCCGACGCCGACGAGGGCTCCGCCACCGTCGCGGGCTTCGACGTCGCGTCGGCCGCGACCGAGGTCCGCCGGCGCATCGGGCTGGCCGCCCAGGACGCAACCGTCGACCCGCTGCTCACGGGGCGCGAGAACCTCGTGATGATCGGCGAACTGCACCAGCTCAAGCGCTCCGACGCCAAGCAGCGTGCGCAGGAGCTCCTCGACCAGTTCGACCTGGTCGATGCCGGCGAGCGCGTCACGTCGGGGTACTCCGGCGGCATGCGGCGCCGGCTCGACCTGGCCGCCACCCTCGTCGCCCGCCCGCAGGTGCTGTTCCTCGACGAGCCCACCACGGGGCTCGACCCCCGGGCCCGCAACGAGCTGTGGGCCATGCTCGACACCCTGGTCGGCCGCGGCACCACGCTGCTGCTCACCACCCAGTACCTGGAAGAGGCCGACCGCCTCGCCGACGACATCATCGTCATCGACCACGGCAAGATCATCGCCCGCGGCGACGCCCGCAGCCTGAAGCGCCAGGTCGGCGGCGACAACATCGGCGTCACCGTCACCGACCCCGAGACGATCGAGCAGGTCGCCGCGGTGCTCACCGGCTGCACGGGTGCCGAGCCCGTCATCGACCGCTCGATGCGCACCATCACCGCACCCACCAACGACGGCGTCGCCGGGCTGGCCGCCGTGGCCAACGCCCTGACCGCCGCCGACATCGCCGTGGAGGACCTGAGCCTGCGCCAGCCAACGCTGGACGAGGTGTTCCTGACCCTCACCGGCGAGGTCATCGACCACGACGAAGCCGCACTCGAGGAGGCACGCACGTGACCACCCCCACCGACACACTCGTCGCCCCGACGAACGGCAACGGCTCCCGCCCGGTCGTCGACCTGACCGAGGGGCCGGCCACCGAGCTGCACCGGTCCCGGGGCGTGATCCACGACGTGTGGGTCATCGCCCGCCGCGGGCTCACCCACATGAAGCGCCAGCCCGAGGCCCTCAGCGACGCGACGATCCAGCCGATCATGTTCGTGCTGCTGTTCGGCTACGTCTTCGGCGGAGCCATCGACGTGCCCGGCGGCGGCAGCTACCGGGAGTTCCTGATGGGCGGCATCATGGCGCAGACCATCGTGTTCACCGCCTTCGGCGTGGCCATGAGCATCGCCAACGACCGCAAGAACCAGGCGGTCGACCGCTTCCGCTCGCTGCCCATCGCCAAGGGGGCGGTGCTCGGCGGGCACGCGGTCGCCAACCTGCTCAAGTCGTTGCTCCCGATCGCCATCATGTCGGTCACCGGTCTGCTCGTCGGGTGGCGCATCCGCGGCAGCATCGTCGACGCCGTCGCCGGCTACCTGCTGATGGTGGCGTTCGCGTTCGCCATGATCTGGATCGGCGTGCTGCTCGGCAGCCTCGTGAGCACGCCCGAGGGCGTGCAGGGCATCGCCTTCGTGGCGTTGTTCCCCATGACGTTCATCGCCAGCACGTTCGTCCCGGTGGCCTCGATGCCCGGCCCGCTCAAGGTCGTCGCCGAGTGGAACCCCATCACGACGCTGTCCGACGCGCTGCGCGAGCTGTTCGGCAACCCCAACACGCCGACGGCGGCGGGCGACCCGTGGTCGATCGCCAACCCGGTCGCCTACACGTGGCTGTGGATCATCGGCATCGTGGTGGTGTGCGCCCCGATCGCGGTGCGCCTGTACTCCCGCACCATCGCCAAGTGAGGTTGGCGCCCCGCGGCGGCGGGGCGCCAGCCTCCGGGCGCCGTCGGCGTCCGAACGCATCGTCCACCCCTCCGAGCGGCGCCTCGTGCGCCGCTCGGTCGCGTCCGGCCCGGGTGGTGGTGCCTGACCCCAGGTCAGGTGCGGCCGCTAACGTCTGCGTCGTGATCGTCGACACCATCGCCGGCAAGGTGCAGGGACTCGAGAAGCGGGGGGTGCACCAGTTCCGCGGCATCCCCTACGCCACCGCCGAACGGTTTCGCGCCCCCCGGCCCGTCGAGCCGTGGGGTGGCGTCCGGGAGGCGACCTCCTTCGGGAGCATCGCCCCGCAGAACCCGTCGCCCACCGAGGCGATGCTGGGCGGCCAGGACCACCCGTCGAGCGAGGACTGCCTGTTCGTCAACGTCTTCACCCCCGGCCTCGGGGAGGAGCCCCGGCCGGTCATGGTGTGGCTCCACGGCGGCGCCTTCGTCGCCGGGTCCGGCCACGTCGTCTGGTACGACGGCTCGAACCTGGCCCGTGAGCGCAACGTCGTCGTCGTCACCCTCAACTACCGGCTCGGCGCCCTCGGCTTCCTGCACCTCGGGCACCTCGACCCGGCCTTCGCCGGGTCGGGCGCCAACGGCATCCGCGACCAGGTGGCGGCCCTCGAATGGGTCCGCGACAACATCGCCGGGTTCGGCGGCGATCCCGGCAACGTCACGATCTTCGGCGAGTCGGCCGGCGGCATGAGCGTCGGCACGCTGCTCGGCACGCCGGCGGCCCGCGGCCTCTTCCACGGCGCGGTGGCGCAGAGCGGGGCATCGGAGAACGACCACACCACCGAGGTCGCCGAGTGGGTCACAGACGGCTTCCTCGATGCCCTCGGCCTCTCCCCCGCGTCGGCCGAGGCGCTGCTGTCGCTGCCCGTCGCCGAGGTCCTGCGGGCCCAGGCCGCGATCGAGACCCGCGTGCAGACCGAGCACGACCGCGAGGCCGGGCCAGGCGTCGGCGCCCTCACGTTCCAACCGGTCGTCGACGGCGCGGTGCTGCCCGGCCCGGCGCTCGACGCCGTGCGAGCCGGCAGCGCGGCCGGCGTGCACCTCGTGGTGGGCACCACCGCGGACGAGTGGAACCTCTTCCACCTGCGCGACCGCATGCGCGGCGAGCTGACCGAGGACAAGCTCCGGGCGCGCGTCGCCCGCGTCGCCGGCGACCGGGCCGGCGACGTGCTCGACGTGTACCGCAGCGCCCGCCCCCACGCGGACACGCACGGCCTGGCGTGCGCGGTGATGACCGACCTCGTGTTCCGCCAGCCGGCGATCCGGTTGGCCGAGGCGCAACTCCCCCACGCGCCCCGCGTGTCGATGTACCGGTTCGACCTGGCGTCGACCGCCATGGACGGCGCGCTCGGCGCCTGCCACGCCATCGACGTGCCGTTCGTGTTCGACAACCTCGACCGGGGTGGCGTCGAGATGCTGCTCGGCGGGCTGGACGAGGGCGCACGCCGCTTGGCGGACCGCACGGCGACGGCCTGGGGCCGCATCGCCCACACCTCCAGCCCGGCTCACGACGACCTCGACTGGCCGGTGTACGACCTCGACGAGCGACGCACCTGCCTGCTCGACCGGGAGGTGTCGGTGGCGGCCGATCCCGAGGCCGAGGTCCGCCAGATGTGGGCCGAGCTCGCGACGTCCTCGTCCTGAGGCCGCCGGACGACGAGCCCGACGGCCTCCTACACTCGTCGGCACGTCGACCGGGAGCATCGCCATGTCCGACCGCCAGCCCCACCGCTTCCCGCGCTTCTCGTCACCCGACGAGGAACGCACCCACATGAAGCAGCGGATGGCCGCGGCGTTCCGGCTGTTCGACCGGTTCGGGTTCAACGAGGGCGTCGCCGGCCACCTGACCGGACGCGACCCCGAGCACCCGGAGCTGTTCTGGGTCAACCCGTTCGGCATGAGCTTCGGCCTGATCCGCGCCCGCGACCTCATCCTCGTCGACCACGACGGCAAGGTCGTCGAGGGGGACTGGCCGGTCAACCAGGCGGCGTTCGCGATCCACAGCCAGATCCACGCCGCCCGCCCCGACGTGAAGGCCGCGGCCCACACGCACTCGCCCTACGGCCGGGCGTTCGCCACGCTCGGCAAGCCGCTGGCGCCGCTCACGCAGGACGCCTGCGCGTTCTACGGCGACCACGCGGTGTTCGACGACTTCACGGGTGTCGTGCTCGACACCGAGGAGGGCAAGCGCATCGCCCACGCCCTCGGCGACGGCAAGGCCGCCATCCTGCGGAACCACGGCCTGCTCACCGTGGGCGGCACGGTCGACGAGGCCGCCTGGTGGTTCATCACGATGGAACGCTCCTGCCAGGTGCAGCTCCTGGCGGAGGCCGCCGGCGACCCGATCACCATCGACGACGAGTACGCGGCGCTCACCCGCAGCCAGGTCGGCACGGCGCCGGCGGGCTGGCTGAGCTTCCAGCCGCTCTACGACAAGATCGTCGCCGACCAACCCGACCTGCTCGATTGAGGCCGGTACCCGCGCCAGCTGCACCTTCGGCGTCGGCCGCCCTGCTCGCATCGCCAGCGCCCGCCACGAGACTTCGGAGGAACCGCCCGTGCCCGACGTGACGCCCATCGCCACCAAGGCACGAGCCCGCCGCGAGGAACTGCTGCGGCGCCTGCTCGCGGCGCAGAACGCACACGACGTCGACACGGCGATCGGTTGCTTCGACCACCCCCGCTACGAGCTGATCGGCAACCAGCGGGTCTACGACGGGGTCGACGAGGTGCGCCACTACTACGAGGTGACGCGGCGCTACTTCCCGGACCTCCAGTTCGAGGTCATCGACGTGCACCACGCGGACGACGCGGTCATCGGCGAGCTGTGGATGTCCGGCACCCACCTGGGCTCCGGGCCCGACTTCGAGGCGACCGGCCAACGCTTCCGATGCCGCACCGCCACCATCTTCATCTTCGACGGCGAGCGGCTGGTCGGTGCCCGCGTCTACTACGACACGGGCACCATCGCCCGGCAGCTCGCCTAGAGGGCTGGGCTGTCCGGCCTGTCGCCCTACTCGAAGACCGGCCGCAGCGGGATGGCGGCGTCGCCGGAGTCGGTGCTGCGCGTCGCGAGGATGTGGTGGATCTGGGTGCGGCCCGCCTCGAAGTTGATGGCGGACCCGGCCATGTAGAGCCGCCACACGCGGGCTCGGGCCTCCCCCACCTCGGCGACCACCTGGTCCCACGCGCCCTCGAGGTTGTCGACCCAGTGCCGCAACGTGAGCCCGTAGTGCTCGCGCAGCGCCTCCAGGTGCCGCACCTCGAAGCCGACCTCCTGCGTGATCGAGGCCACCCGGCCGACCTCGTGCAGTTCGCCGTCGGGGAACACGTAGCGGTTGATGAAGCTGCGCCGGGGCAGGCGCGCCCGCTGACCGGGCGGGTGGCTGATGCCGTGGTTGAGCAGGCGGCCCCCCGGCTTGAGCAGCGACCGCAGGCGCTGGAAGTACTCGGCGAGGCGCGCTTCGCCGACGTGCTCGAACATGCCGATCGAGCTGATGGCGTCGTACGGCCCGTCGGCGACCTCCCGGTAGTCCTGCGTGCGGATCTCGACCAGGTCGGACAGGCCGGCCTCCACCGCCCGCTTCTCCGCCAGCTCCGCCTGCCGCTTCGAGATGGTGACGCCCACTGCCCGCACGCCGTGGTTGGCCGCGGCGTGCAGGACCATGCCGCCCCACCCGCAACCCACGTCCAGCAGGCGCATGCCCGGTTCGAGCCCGAGCTTGCGGCAGATCAGCTCGTACTTGTTGTCCTGGGCCTGCTCCAGGGACTCGGCCGGGTCGTGGAAGACCGCGCACGAGTAGGTCATGCTCGGGCCGAGCACCAGGCGGTAGAAGGCGTTCGACACGTCGTAGTGGTGCCGGATCGCCGCCGCGTCGCGCTCCCGGCTGTGCCGGCGGCCGTGCAGGCGGGCCTCCTCCTTCGGCGGGGCCACGCGGCGGATCTCGTGCCAGCCTCCGAGCTCGTCGACGAGCCGCAGCAGGGCGCGGGGTGCGAGCCGCACCTCCGGCATGCGGTCGCGCAGCGCGAGGAGGTCCCAGACGTCGCCGTCGACGTCCAGGTCGCCGGCGACGTAGGCGCGGGCGATGCCCAGCTCGCCCGGAGCCGTCAGGATCCGCCGCAGTGCGTCCGGCGAGCGCACCACCAGCCGCGTCGTCGCGTCCGTGGGCCCGGCGCGACTCCCGTCGTACGCCTCGACGGCGACCGGGATGTCGCCTCCGAGGACCTCGTCGACCAGCGGTGCCAGTGCCATCAAGCAACCCCCCATCACTCGGGATGCGGCAAAGGCTACGGCGCGTGTCAACGACCGCCGAGAGATTTAGCGGCGGCGGGCCACCGCCGCGGTCACCCGGCGGACGTGTAGAACGGCGTCGGCACCACCGTCGCCGGGGTGTGGGTGCCCCTGATGTCGACGATCACGTCGGCACCCTCCTCGACGTCGGGCGGCAGGAACGCGAAGGCGATGCCCCGCCCGAGGGTGGGCGACAGGTTGCCGCTCGTGACCACGCCGGCGACCTCGCCGGCGACCAGGACCGGGCAGTCGGCTCGCGGCGGGCGGCGGCCCTCGACCGCCAGGCCCCGCAGGCGACGGGAGATGCCGCGCTCGCGCTCGGCGGCGAGCGCCGCGTACCCGGTGAAGTCGCCCTTGCCCCAGGCCACCACCCAGTTGAGGCCCGCCTGCAGCGGGGTGATCCCCGCGCCGAGCTCGTGGCCGTGCAGCGGCAGGCCGGCCTCGAGCCGGAGCGTGTCGCGCGCGCCGAGGCCGGCGGGCACGATCCCCGCGGCCATCACCGCGTCCCACACCGCCGGGGCCGCGTCAGCCGGCACCGCCAGCTCGACGCCGTCCTCACCCGTGTAGCCGGTGCCCGCCACCACGCACCCGTGGCCGAGGACGTCGACTTCGGCGACCCCCCGCCGCGGCACGGCCGCGGCATCCGGCGACACGGTGGCGAGGCGCTCGCGCGCGGCGGGGCCCTGGACGGCGATGACGGCACGGGTGGCCGTGACGTCCTCCCCGCCGATGGCCTCGACGACGCGCCCGGTGTTCGAGGCGTTGGGCATGACGTCGAAGCGCTCGTCCGCGACCCACCACACGATGATGTCGTCGAGCACGGACGCGTCCGCCTCGTCGAGCAGGTGCGTGTACTGCGTGCGCCCCGGTGCGATCTTGCCGAGGTCGTTGGTGAGCACCGACTGCAGGCGGCCGAGCGCCTCCGGGCCGGTGACGCGCACCGTGCCGAGATGGCTGACGTCGAAGGCCGCCGCGCCCGTGCGGCAGGCGGCATGCTCCGCAAGCGTGCCCGACGGGTACTGGATCGGCATGTCCCACCCCCCGAAGGGGACCATCTTGGCGCCGAGGGCGCGATGCCGGTCGTCGAGCGGAGAGGTGTGGAGCGTCACGCCAGCCGAGGCTAGTGCGCGGGTCCGAGATGGCCTGTGGCCTGCGGCGCCGGCACGCCGTGTGCGCGGCGACCGCCGTCAGCGCTGGGTGTCGCCCGACGCTCGCGCGCTGACGGCCCCGTCGCTGTCGCTGGTGCTCGGCGGGGCCTCAGGAGGGAAGAGCTCGACGATGGCCGCGTCGACCTGGCTCTGCACGCCGTCGAGCGCCAGCAGGTTGAGGACCCCCTGGCCCTGGTAGCGGTTGACCACGTCGATCAGTTCGTCGTTCTCGCGCACCAGGACGGCGCTGCTGTCGCCGATCACCAGCTTGGCGGTGGAGAGGTCTTCGCCGAGCTGGTCGCGCAGGTAGCCGAACGCCCCGCGGATCGACTCGAGCTTGATGCCGTTGTCGAGCAGGGTCTTGACGAGCTTGAGCTCGATGAGGTCGCGGTAGCTGTAGCGACGGCGTGAGCCGCTGCCCTTGGCGTCGGCCAGCGACGGGCGGATCAGGTCCGTGCGGGCCCAGTAGTCGAGCTGCCGGTAGCTGATGCCCACGACGTCGGCGGCCTTCTTGCCGCTGAACGACTCGACGGGCGAGTTTGCGTCGCCGCTCATCGGCGCACCCCTCGGGATGCGCGCGCTGAGCGATCGGCTGTGCCGGCCGGGCAACGCGCCGTTCCCGTGGTCCGCTCGCTTCGCTCGCTCACAAAGGCCTCCTACCTGCATGGTGACATCGGCGGAATTACGCCCATGTCACGAAAGCGGAGGGTACGACGCCCACCGCCTGCGGTCAACGGTGCACCGTGGCACCCGATGTCGCGGCCGGCCGGGGATCTCGCGATCCCCTGGGGGCTTCCCGAAGCCCGGGCACCGAGCACTGCCTCAGGTGGCGAAGTCCTCGGGGTTGACGTGGTCGATGAACTCGCGGAACTCCTCGACCATCTGCTCGGCCTGCTCCTCGTCCGGCTGCTCGACCCGACCGGCCTCGTCGAGCACGTCCTCCTCGGCGAAGATCGGCGACCCGATGCGGATGGCGAGGGCGATGGCATCTGACGGGCGGCTCGACACCGTGCGCACCTCGCCCTGCGCCGACAGGACGATCTCGGCGAAGAAGGTGCCGTCGCGCAAGGCGGTGACCGTGATGCGTTCGACCTGGGCGCCGACCTCGTCGAGCAGGTTCTTCATCAGGTCGTGCGTCATCGGCCGTGGGGTCTCGATGTTCTGCATCGACAGGGCGATGGCCTGGGCTTCGGGGGTCCCGATGAAGATGGGGAGGACCCGGCGCTGGCCGCCGGCCTCGCGCAGGATGACGACCGGTGTGCGCGTCGGTCGCTCAGGCGCCTCGACGCTCACGAGTTCCATCTCGACGGCCATCGACGCCAACCCTACTCCCCTGCCGACGGTTTTTCGTGTGGTCTACGCGGGTTCACGGCGCCGCGGACGGCCGAATCGGAGGCCTGCCGAGACGCCCTACGGCGTGGCTCACGCGGTGGGTGGGATGTGGTCGCGCAGGCCCCGCCGCAACAGCACGCTGCGCATGTCGTCGCCCAGGCGCATCAGCTCGGCCACGGTCTGGGTGGCCCGCCGCCTGGCGTCGGGGTTGCGCTGCTTGAGCAGCGGCAGGACGATCTGCTCGAACAGCCCGGCCTCGCGCTCGACCGCCACCTTGTAGCTGCGGATGTGGCGGGCCTCGATGCCGTGTTCGAGGAAGCCGGCTGCGGTGCGGGCGATGATCAGAGCGTCGGCGTCGTAGTACGCGGCGTCGCCGACCACGTGCGTCTCGAGCAGGCCGTAGCCCTCGAGCTCGCGCACGGAACGCAGCGACAGGCCGCTCGCCTGGCTGAGCTCCTCCGCGGTGAGGCTGACCGCACCCGGCTCCGGCTGGCGCGCGCGACCGCCCGTGCGCGCCCGGCTGGCCGACGCCTCGGGCGACGCCGATGCCGGCGGCGTGAGCATCAGGGTGGGATCGGCCGACGAGGTCGGGAGCGGCCGGCGGTCCGGGGCTTCGATGACGTCGGCAACATCGGTGCGGGCGACGTCGGTGCGGGCGACGTCGGTGCGCACCGGCTCGGCCTCGGGTACGGGGCGACGGACGCCGGGCGCCGGGGTCGCGGGCGCGGGGGCGCGCACCGCCGGCGCGGGTGTCGGCGCGGGGGCGGGCGGAGCCGTGGTCGGGCGCGGCATCGCCGGCGGGGGCGGCGCCGTGCGCGCCTCCGGGCCGGGTCGGTCGTCGAGCGCCACCGCGCTGCGGCGCACCTCCGCCGCCCGAGCCTCCACGACCCCGTTGGCGGACGCTGCCATCCCCGCCGCCGAGGCGGGACGGGTGAGACCGCCGACGCCGCCGTCGGTGTCCTGCCCTGCCTCGAGGTCAGCCTGGCTCGCAGCCGTGGGAGCGGTGCGAATCGGGCCGGTCTCGTCGAGGCGGTCCTTGATCACCTTCAGCGGCAGGTAGTGCTCCTTCTGCTGACGCAGGATCCACCGCAGGCGATCGATGTCGGCCTCGTAGAACTTCCGGTACCCCGACGGCGTGCGCTCCGGGTCGAGCAGGCCCTGGCTCTCGAGGAACCGGATCTTCGAGATGGTGACGTCCGGGAACTCCTCCTGCAGCAGCGACAGGACCTCGCCTATCGACAGATGTGAACGATCAGTGGGTGCGCGGGTCACGTGGCATCTCCCCTCCCAGTCAAGAACACGAGCTTGAACGTGCCGATCTGCAGTTCGTCGCCATCGCTCAGCGGCGCCTCGTCGACCCGTTCGCGGTTGAGGTACGTCCCGTTCAGCGACCCGGCGTCGCGCACGAGGTACTGGTTCTCGTGCCGGACGATCTCCGCGTGGCGACGCGACACCGTCACGTCGTCGAGGAAGATGTCGCTCTCGGGATGACGGCCCGCCCGCACCACATCTCGTTCGAGGGCGAAGCGCGACCCGACGTTGGGACCGCGCTTGACCACCAGGACGCCCATGCCGGCCGGCATGTCGCCGAACTCGACGGAGACCTCGTCGTAGCCCTCGCCGGCCTCGGGGATGAACGTGACCGTCGTCGGGTCCTCGCGGACCCTCACCAGCGGCGCGCCGCACGAGGAGCAGAAGTTGGACCCCGGCGGGTTGCCGTGGCCGCACTGGTTGCAGAAGAGGTCTTCGGCCACGCTCGTCACCCCTCGATCAGCGCACGGTAGCCCTCGGCGTCGAGCAACTCGCCCAGCTGGGCCTCGTCGGCCGGTTCGATCACGAACATCCAGCCGTCTCCGTACGGATCGTCGTTGAGCTTCTGCGGGTTGTCGGCCAGGTCGGCGTTGACCTCGACGATGGTGCCACCGATCGGTGCATAGATCTCGGAGACCGACTTGGTGGACTCGACCTCGCTGACGGTCGCCCCCCGCTCGACGGCGGCGCCGACCTCGGGGACATCGACGAAGACCACGTCGCCCAGTGCGTCCTGCGCGTAGTCCGTGATGCCTATGCGGGCGCGCCCGTCCTCCACCCTGACCCACTCGTGGTCGGAGGAGTACGTGAGCTCGGAGGGTATGTCCATGACGGGGCAGGCTAGCGAACCCTGTCAAACCTCGACGGCGGGTTGAGGCTTGAGCGCACAGAGCGGTCGCGGCCGCCTCGAGGCCCATGAGCGACGCACTGCTTCCCACCTGCGGCAAAGCCTCCAGCATCGGTTGAGACTTGCCATGGATGGCGCCGGTCGCTCGACCGGTCGACAACGCGAACGCACGCTGCGGAGTGACCGAGCGCGCTCAGCGCAACAGCTGTCGGATGCGTCGCGCGTACTCCTGAGCGAGCCGGCGGGCATCGCCGTTGCTGCCGCTCTCGGCCCAGATGTGGGTGACCGGCTCCTCGGGATCGGGCAGGGCCAGCGCCCAGCCGTCGTCGTGGCGGACCTTGACGCCGTCGATCAGGTCGACCTCGCGGTCCTTCGACAGCTCGACGAGGGTGCGCATGACCGTGCCCTTCTGCTCCCACGGCGTCACCACCGTCTCGTGCACGATGTGGACGGCCGGCAGGCCGGCCACGACCTTGGACAGCGGGACGCCGTCGAGGGCGAGCAGCTCCAGCATCTTGACCATCGACGCCGCGGCGTCGAACGCGGGCAGGAACGACGGCAGGATGAACCCGCCGTCGTCGGTGGCGGCGAAACCCACGCCCGGGCGCGAGGCCGCCTGCATGAGCGCGGCACTCGACAGCTTCGTGCGCATGATCTCGACCCCGCGCTCTGCGGCGAGCCGGTCGGCGTGGCCGGTGACCGAGAGGGGCAGGGCGATGCAGCCGTCGTCCAGATGGCCCGCCACGAGCGACACGTAGGCGAGCAGCGCCTCGTCGTCGGACAGGACGTGACCCGAGTCGTCGACCAGGGTGAGGCGCTCGCCGTCGGGGTCGATGACCGCGCCGAGGGAGGCGCCGGACGCCCGCACCAGGCTGGCGACGCTGGCGGCGTGCTCGTCGCGGTCCCAGCCCATGACGCCCGCGGTCGAGGCGAACGGGTTGACCGCCAGCACGTCGGCACCGAGCTTGGACAGGATGTTCGGCATGACGAACGAGGTGGCGCCGTACGAGTAGTCGACCACGACCTTGAAGCCGGCGCCCGCGATGCGCTCGACGTCCACCGCGGCCTCGAGAGCGACGCTGTAGAGCTCCAGGTGCCGCGGCGGGAACCCGATGTCGCCGATCTCGCCGGGGAACACCCGGCGGAAGTCCTCCCGCAGGAACAGGCGCTCGATCTTGCGCTGGTTACCCTCGGTGATGTCGGCGCCCTTGGTGTCGAAGAAGCGGATGACGACCGACTGGGGATCGTCCTCCTCGAGCCGGATGCTGATGCCGGCATCCGATTCCGGCCGGGCGACGGCGAAGCGCGTCACCGGCATCGAGGCCACCTCGAGGTCGCGCACGTTGACCCCGGCCGCGTTGAGGCCGGCCATCATCGCCCGCTTGAGCATGCGGGCCGACCGGCTGGAGTCGCGCGACGTGACGACCGTGGCGTCCTTCTTGAGGGTGGTGCCGAACGCCATGGCGACGCGGGTGGCCAACTCCGGCGTGACGTCCACGTTGGCCAGGCCGGACACGCCCAGCCGGCCGAACAGGCTGCGAGACCCGCGGGACTCCCACACGATCGAGCTGTTGATGACGGCGCCGCCCTCCACCGTCTTGAAGGGGTACACCTTCACGCCGGCGCTGAGGACCGCCTGCTCGCCGACGAAGCACTCGTCGCCGAGCACCACGCCCTCCTCGCCCCGCACGCCGTTGCGCAGGTCGCACGAGCGCCCCACCGTCGTGCCCCGCAGCCGGACGTTCTCGCCGATGTAGGTGTTGTCGTGGATCACCGCCCGCTGCAGGTCGGCCCCCGCCCGGACGCGCACGTTGGTGCCGAGCACGGTGTACTCGCCCAGCCGGGCGTCGCCCTCGACCCGGCAGTAGTCGCCGATGAGCACAGGGCCCTCGATGCGGGCGTCGGGGTGGATGTCGGCCCCCTCGCCGACGTACACGCCGTCGCTGATCTCGAACCCGGGGATCTGCACCTCGACCTTGCCGTCGAGTACGTCCTTGTGGGCCCGCACGTAGGCCTCCAGGGTGCCCACGTCCTCCCAGTAGCCCTCGACCACCGCGCCGTAGAGCGGCTTGCCGTCCTCCAGCAGGCGGGGGAAGACGTCGGAGCTGAAGTCCACCGACCGGTCCGGCTCGATGTAGTCGAAGATCTCGGGCTCGAGCACGAAGATGCCGGTGTTGATCGTGTCGCTGAACACCTGGCCCCAGGTCGGCTTCTCGAGGAACCGCTCGATCGAGCCGTCCTCGCGGGTGATCACGATGCCGAACTCCAGCGGGTTCTCGACCGGGGTGAGGCCGATCGTGGCGAGCGCGTGGTTCTCGTCGTGGAACCGGGCGATGGCGCCGAGGTCGATGTCGGTGAGCACGTCGCCCGAGATGACGAGGAAGCGCTCGTCGAGCTGCTCGCGAGCGTTGAGCACCGACCCCGCCGTGCCGAGCGGTGTCTCCTCGGTGGCGTACACCATCCGCACGCCGAGCTCGGACCCGTCACCGAAGTAGTTGCGGATGTGGTTGGCGAGGAACGCCACCGTCACCACGATGTCGTCGAAGCCGTGCTCTCGCAGCAGCGCGACGATGTGCTCCATCATCGGAGCGTTCGCGATGGGCATCATCGGCTTGGGGGCATTGGATGTGAGGGGGCGTAGGCGAGTTCCCTCGCCGCCGGCCATGATGACGGCCTTCATGGCCCTGACCGTACCCTCGGTGGCGCCGGGTACCCGTTCGCACTCCGTGAGGCGTGGGCGACGCAGCGCGTCAGGTGCACGCCAGGTGCCGTCGGACCTGCCCCGCTGCACCGCCGTGGCCTGCCGCCCGGCGACGGCGACTCAGGCGGACGACGCGGCGGCCCGACGGTCGGCCCGGCCCTCGGCCAGCGCCCGGCGGGCCAGCGGCACGTAGAGCGCCGCCGCGTACAGGCTGAGCGCCAGCCCCGGCAGGCCGAACCCCCAGGCGAGCACCTCCGCGGTGTCCGCCCAGCCCAGCGTCGAGTTGCTGGCCAGGAAGAACGGGAACGCGACCATGAGCATGAACGTGCCGGCCTTGCCGAACCAGGTGACGTCGATGCGGCGAGCGCCGAGCATCCCGAGCACGATCGTCGTGCCGCCCACCAGCGTCTCGCGCACGAGCACCACCACCGCGAACCACACGGGCACCGATCCGTCGACGAGGATGCCGCCCGCGCCGACGATGAACAGCAGGCGGTCGGCCACCGGATCGAGGATCTTGCCCAGCTCGGACACCTGGTGCATGCGACGGGCGAGGTAGCCGTCGACCCAGTCGGTGGCACCGAGGGCGGCGAGCAGCCACGCGGCCGCCGCCCGGTTCTCCCGGCCGAACAGCAGCCACAGGAACACGGGCAGGCACGCCAGCCTCACCAGGGTGATCACGTTCGGCAGGGTGAGGATGCGGGGCGTGGAGGTGGCGTCGGCCATCAGGGCCGACAGCGTAGGGTGTCGCAGCGATGGCGACCCTGTTCAGCAAGATCATCGATGGCGAGATCCCGGGCCGGTTCGTGTGGCGGGACGACCGCGCCGTGGCCTTCCTCACGATCGGCCCCATCGCCCCCGGGCACACCCTGGTGGTGCCGATCGAGGAGGTCGATCACTGGGTCGACCTCGAGGCAGACCTCGCCGCGCACCTCATGGAGGTGGCGCGGCAGATCGGGCGCGCGCAGATGGCGGCGTTCACGCCGACCCGGATCGGCATGATCATCGCCGGGCTCGAGGTGCCGCACTGCCACCTGCACCTCGTCCCCATCGACACCGAGGCCGACCTGTCGTTCTCGCGGGCCGACCGCTCGCCCGACCCGGCAGCGCTCGACGAGGCCGCCGACCGCCTGCGTGCCGCGCTGCGCGACCAGGGTCACGGCGACCGCGTCGCCGCGTCCTGGCCCTCCGCCTGATCGCCGCGGCCCTCAGCGGCGTCGGGCTCTGCTCAGCGGGCGTCCGGCGCCATGCCGTCGAGCGTGCCCGCCTCCGCAGCGACCAGCTCGTCCGGGTCCGCGGGCGTGATCAGCTCCGCCCCCTTGTTGCGCACGCTGTTGACCTGCGTCGACACCGGCGTCAGCCGGGTGATCTCGGGCGGAGCCGGCACGAGCAGCTTGCCCAGGGTGTCGATGTCGTCGTTGTCCGGGTCGAGCCAGTCGTCCCAGGCCGACGGGGGCAGGATGACCGGCATCCGGTCGTGCACCTGGGCCATCGTCTCGTTGGGCGTGGTGGTGATGATCGTCGCCGACCGGAGGGGCTCGCCCGTGCGCTCGCCCTTGTCGTCCTTCGGGCCCCGCCAGATCTCCCACAGCCCGGCGAACGCGATCGGCTCCCCGTCGGGGCGAGAGATGAAGTACGGCTGCTTGCGCTTGACGCCGGGCAGCTTCTTCCACTCGTAGAAGCCGTCGGCGGGGATCAGGCAGCGGCGGCGCTTGAACGCCGGCTTGTAGGCGTTCTTGCTGGCGAGCGACTCGGCCCGGGCGTTGATCATGCGAGACCCCACCTTGGGATCCTTGGCCCACCCGGGCACGAGGCCCCAGTGGAAGGCGTCGACGCGCCGCACCCCGCCATCGGCGAGCACGGCGTAGATGTCGTTGGTGGGCGCGACGTTGTAGGAGGGCTCGAGGAGCGCCTCGGGAGCCGCGGCATCGAAGTAGCGGGCGATCTCGTCGGGGGGCGAGGCGGACACGAAGCGACCACACATGGCGCCGACGGTACCGCCGTGGCACCGGCGTCCCGCGCCAGTTCCGGTGGCCCCCGGAGGGGCCCGGTCGCGCTCCGTGGGAGGCTCGACGGTCCTGGTGAGGATGGCGGCTCGCGATCCCGGGGGGCTTGCGTCGTGGGTCAGGATGGCGTGCGTGAAACGCACCATCACCGGAGTCAACGCCAACGGGAGCATGTCGCTGGGAGACCTTCGCCAGTTCATCGCCTCCCTCGACGGCCTGCCCGACGAGGCCTCTGTCAGGGCACGGGTCTCGTTCCGCAAGAACCTGCGGTCCGTGACGGTCGAGGAGGAGGACCTCGGCTTCAGCGACTACATGAAGGCCGTCGGCACCCAGGGCGGCGAGACCGCCAAGCCCACGGAGAAGGCCGCCGAGGCGCAGGAGTCCCGCGACTCCCGCGACTCCCGCAAGGTCCGCCAGGTCAAGCAGGCCGCCTCGTCGTGACGTGCACGCCCGGCTGACGCCGGCGCGCGTCGATCACACCAGGCCCATCGCCACCATCGCCCGGCTGACCTTGAGGAAGCTGGCGATGTTGGCGCCCGCGACGTAGTTGCCCGGCGCGCCGTACTCCTCGGCGGTGGCGAAGCACATGGCGTGGATGCGGGCCATGATCTCGGCCAGGCGGGCCTCGGTGTACTCGAAGGACCACGAGTCCCGGCTGGCGTTCTGCTGCATCTCCAGGGCGGACGTCGCCACCCCGCCGGCGTTGGCGGCCTTGCCGGGGCCGTAGGCGATGCCGGCGTCGATGAAGGCGCGCACGCCGTCCGGCGTGGTCGGCATGTTGGCGCCCTCGGCGACGGCGATGCAGCCGTTCCGCAGCAGCGTGTGGGCATCACGGCCGGTCAGCTCGTTCTGCGTGGCGCAGGGCAAGGCCACGTCGCACGGGACGTTCCACACGCTTCCCTGGTGGTGGAACGTCGCGGTGGCGCAGCGGGCCGCGTAGTCCGCGATGCGGCCGCGCTCGTCGAGCTTCACCGCCTTGAGCATGTCGAGGTCGATGCCCTTCTCGTCGACGACGTAGCCGTCCGAGTCGGAGCAGGCGACCACGCTGCCCCCCAGCTCCTGGATCTTCTCGATGGCGTACACGGCCACGTTGCCCGACCCCGACACGACGCAGCGCTTGCCGTCCAGGCTGTCGCCCCGCGCCGCCAGCATCTCGCGGGCGAAGAACACCGTCCCGTAGCCGGTCGCCTCGGTGCGGACCAGGGCGCCGCTCCAGTCGATGCCCTTGCCGGTGAGCACGCCGGACTCGTAGCGGTTGGTGATGCGCTTGTACTGCCCGAACAGGTAGCCGATCTCACGGGTGCCCACCCCGACGTCGCCCGCGGGCACGTCGGTGTGCTCGCCCAGGTGCCGGTACAGCTCGGTCATGAGGCTCTGGCAGAACCGCATGACCTCGTCGTCGCTGCGCCCCTTCGGGTCGAAGTCCGCGCCGCCCTTGCCGCCGCCGATCGGCATGCCGGTCAGGGCGTTCTTGAACGTCTGCTCGAAGCCGAGGAACTTCACGGTTCCCAGGTGGACCGCCGGGTGGAAGCGCAGCCCGCCTTTGAACGGGCCGAGCGCGCTGTTGAACTCGACACGGAAGCCACGGTTGATGTGGATCTCGCCGGTGTCGTCCTGCCAGGGCACCCGGAAGATCACCTGGCGCTCCGGCTCGCAGATCCGTTCGATTATCTTGTGCTCGGCGAGCTCCGGGTTCTTGACCAGCACCGGTCCCAGCGACTCGAGGACCTCACGGACGGCCTGCTGGAACTCGTCCTCACCGGGGTTGCGGCGGACGACATCCGCATAGACGCCTTCGAGCTTCTCGTCGATCACCAGGGGAGACTCCTTGTAAGACTTCTGTCAGTTGCGAGAGTAGAGAACCGCGGCGAGGCATCTCTCATCCAGTCGCTCCGCTCGATGCCATGTGCGCGTTTTAACGACGCGCGCGTCGGGAACCATCGATCACGAAGGGGGAGGATCAGGGACCATGGGGCGTTCGGGCGCGCTCCCTCTTCGTACCCGACACGAGGAGCGACACCCACATGGACCCGACGACCGCACCCGCTCGCCTGGCGAGACGGCAACTGCTCGCCCGCCTGGGCGTGCTCGGCGCCTCCCTCGGCGTCGCCCCGGCACTGCTCCGCAACCCTCCCGCCGGGGCGACGCCCGCACGGCTCACCACCCCGTTCGCGGGGTTGCGGGCCGCCCGAGCCGCCCAGGCCTCGCCCGGCCTCACCCTCGACACCCTGACGGGCGTCGTCGCGTTCGTCTGCCCGGGCGACGACGCGTACTCCCAGCACCAGGGGGTGAGCCTCGCCGAGCCCGGAGGCGTCGCGGCCGAGGGCCAGGACCTGCTGGCCGAGGTGCTCGACACGTACTTCCCGGTGCCCGAACTGGTCGCCTTCCTCGTGGAGGCGCTCCAGACCGAGCTGGCCGCCGTCCCCCTGCCGGACGGGCTCGACGGCCTCACGTGGATCGAAGGCCTGCTGGAGACCGACGGCCACGTGCCGCTCGCTCCCGTGGTGGCGGTGCTCGCCAACCTGCTGGCGATCCAGGTCGACCCCGCCAGCGCCACCGGCCCGTTCCTGACCCCGTTCCCCCGCCTGACGTGGGCCGACAAGGCCGAGGTCTGGCGGCGGTTCGAGGGCGACCTGCCCGATCTGTTCACCGTCGGCGAACCGGGCTCGCGGCTGCCGATCGTCAGCGACATCCTCGCCCTGCTGTCGACCCTGGGCGGACTGCTGCGCTTCGCGTCCGGCGCGGTCCTCGAGATCGCCACCTTCGCCAGCTACAGCGAGCACGCCGTGTTCGACCCGGCCACCCGCACGCTCACGGGCCGGCCCGTCGGCTGGGACCTGGCCGACTACCCGCCCGACGAACCGGTCGCCGGGTGGGACGAGCTCATCGGCTACTACCAGGGGAGGACGACGGCAGATGCGTGACGTCATCGTCATCGGCGCGGGCGGGGGCGGGCCCGTCGTCGCCAAGGAACTGGCCGCCCGCGGACTCGACGTGCTGCTGCTCGAAGCCGGCGCCCGCAACGCGGATCCCGACAGCGAGTGGACCGACCTCGAGAACGACGCGAACGGCTTCACCAAGGGCTACCTGCGCATGGGTCCCTCCGACCGCAGCAAGCCGCCGTGGTTCCGCGAGCTTCCCCAGAACTCGTACCTGTGGCAGGTCTCCGGTGTGGGCGGCACGACGCTGCACTACTTCGGCAACTCGCCCCGCGCCTACCCGGGCACGTTCTCCGGCTACGCCGGGCCCGACGCGGGCGCCTACGACACCGCACACAGGTTCCCGTTCACCTACGAGGAGCTGGTCCCCTACTTCGAGTGGGTCGAGGCGACACTGCCCGTCCAGACCGCACCCATGGGCACCAAGGAACAGGTCTGGTATCAGGGGTGGGAGCGCATGGGCGTGGCGGTCCAGCGGGGCAAGGACGTCACCCACGACGGCTACCGGCCCCAGCAGAACGCCATCCTCCAGCCCGGCGGCACCGCCGGCCGCACCACCGACCGGGCGCTGCTGCAGCACCCGCAGGCCACCGGTTGCACGTTCTGCGGATACTGCCTGCAGGGCTGCAAGAACCCGCCCGGCGCGCCGCGGAACCTCAAGGCCAAGCGGTCGACCGACACGTCGTACGTGCCCATGGCGATCACCGCCGACGCCTGGGCGCCCGGCGGGCGGGCCGTCACCCTGGTCAGCGACGCGTTCGCCACGCGCATCCGCTTCAGTCGCGACCTGCTCGGCCGGGCCACGGCGCGGGGCGTGACCTGGCGGGACACCCGCACCGGCGAGACGGTCACCGAGGACGCCACGGTCGTCGTCATGGCCAACGGCTGCGTCGAAGGGCCCCGGCTGTGGCTCAACAGCGGGCTGCCCAACCCCAACGGCTGGGTGGGACGGGGCCTCACCGACCACGCCTTCGACTGGCTGGTCGGCCTGTTCCCGTTCGACACCGACTCGTCGCGGGGCGCCCAGTCCCAGGCCAGGGCCGACTTCCCCGCCCGGGGCGGCATGGAGAACGTCGGCCTGCCGCCCGCGAGCGAGGGCATCTCCCTCGCGCTGAGCGACAGCGGCATCCGGGGCGCGTACGACAACGGCGCCGGCCCCACGGGCGCGTGGGACGGCCAGGCGGGCCGCCCGCTCGGGGCCGAGCTCAAGGAGGTGCAGGGCGACATCGACCGGCAGCTCAACGTGCTGATCCTCACCGACGACGACGTCGAGGCGAGCAACCGGGTCGACCTGTCCGCGCTGCCGCCCGACGAGCACGGCCGGGTCGCCCGGGTGCGGATGGGCAAGCGCAACCGCTCCGCCCGAACCCGGGCGAACCGCGACTTCCTCGCCACCAGGGCGGCCGAGTCGTTGCGGGCCGCGGGGGCGACCAAGGTGATCCGCATCGACATGGCGCCACTGATGCTGCACGTGCAGTCGTCGATGCGCATGGGCACCTCGGCGCTCGACTCGGTGCTCGACGCCGACGCCCGGGCGCGCTGGGTGCGGGGCCTGTACGTCGCCGACAACTCGGCCCTGGCCAACGCGTGCGGCGGCGCCAACCCGACGCTGACCACCCAGGCCCTCGCCACCCGCACGGCGGAGAAGATCTTCGCCACGCACTTCGGCGGCGACCCGTGGGTGGGCAGCGAGGCGCCCGTCGTCTCGACCGACCCCCGCATCACCGCGGCGCTCGCGGACTGACACCGGGCGCCACCGGCGCCGTCGCGTCCGGGTCCCCCCGGGGCCCGGTCGCGCGGCGGCGCGCCGGGATGGGTGTCGACGGCGCCGTCGCGTCCGGGCGGGCCGACCTCGGTGGCGGCGCCGGGATGTTCGACGTGGCGGTGTCAGGAGGCGCCGGTGCCCGCGAGCAGGCGGAGCTGCGCCTCCTCCAGCGCCGCGGCCAGCGCCTGCGGATCGCTCACGGTGACCGTGGCGGCGGGGTGGCGGATCGCCGACCCCGGCACCAGGGCGGGGACCGGCTCGTGGAAGGCGATGCACACGCCCCCCGCGGTCGTGGTGGCGAAGGTGATGCCACCGTCGGTCAGCGACAGGTGAGCCGGTCCGGCGACCTTCCACCAGGTGTACGGACCGGTGACCTGCGTGCTCGCCACGTTGGCCAGCGGCGTGCGCAGCGTCCAGCGGCCGAAGCGGACGGTGAGGTGCCGCTCGTCGATCTCCACCTCCGCGTTGCCGGGGGTGACGCCGGCCAGGAGCGAGAACGGCCTCAGCCCGGGCTCGAAGGCGAACTCGAACGTCCCCGTGCTGTCCGTGGCGGTCTCCTCCGTCTCGGAACCGGCGCCCTTCCCGGTCGCGCGGCCCGTTCCGGAACCGGCACCCTTCCCGGTCGCGCGGCCCGTCCGGGAACCGGCACCCTGCCGGGAGGAGCGCGACGGCGGCCGCCGACCGGACGGAGGACGGCGGCGCGGCTTGTCCTGCTCGACCTCCGGATGGTGGCCGGGGCTGTTCTCCGGCGGGATCGACCCGCCCGGCGGGCCCGACGGCGCCTCGGGCGTCATGCCGGCGACCTCCGCCGCGTGATCGGGGGAGACGGGCGTGTGTCCGGACCGGTGCACCTCGGGTGTGGCCATGAGCGCGCGCTTCCCACCCGGGTGGACCGGAAACACGTCACCGCTGGCTCCTCCGGTCCCGGCAACCCTGCACGCCGGGCCCACAGGACGGAGACCCCGTGGAACGACCAGAGCCGGCCCCGAGGGACCGGCTCTGACGTGGTACTTCGTGGTCGGGCTGACAGGACTTGAACCTGCGACCCCTTGACCCCCAGTCAAGTGCGCTACCAAACTGCGCCACAGCCCGACGGGGAACCGCCATCGTAGCAACCGGCGCGCGCTCCCCCGCCACTCGCCCGCTCCCGACCCGGGGTGGCGGCGGATCCGTGAAGACCTGTGGTTGCTGGGCAACCACAAGTCTTCGAAGTTGCGGGCGCAACGGGTCGGTCGCGGCGTCAGCCGCCGTCGTGCCCAGGCCCGCGGCCGTGACCGGAGCCCCGACCACGCCACGGACCCCGGATGGCGAAGGTCGTGCCCGGATCCTGCACGTTGACGAACAGCGTCTCGCCGTCCGCGGAGAAGCAGGCGCCGGCGAACTCCTCGTCGCTCATCCGGTTGCGGGCCAGCGGGAAGGTGTCGCCGTCAGCGGTGATGCCCGCCACGAACTGGCGGTCGTCCTCGCCATCGGTGCACATCACCGCGTACCCGAAGGGCGACACGGTGATGTTGTCCGGCCCTTCGTAGTCGTCCGTGGGCGTGAACTGCACGACCAGCTCCAGACGGTCCCGCCCGGGCTCGTAGCGCCAGATCTGGCCGCCGTGCGCCGAGGCGCTGCGGTCCTCGAGGTCCTCCGCCCCGGGCCCGCCGTCGTAGGACGACACGAACCAGATCGCGCCCTCGCCGTACCAGATGCCCTCCGCCTTCTGGATCGGTGTGCCCGGATGCAGGGCGCGCAGCGACTCGCCGGAGGCCGGGTCCGGATCCGGGATCGGCACCCACTCGAGCTGACGGAACACCGTCCCCGGCTCGGTGACCGCCGACAGGTCGGTGCCGGCGAGGTCGGGAATGCGCAGGGTGCTGAGCGATCCCCCGGCGTGCAGGCTGCCCCGGCCCCGGCCCGGACGGTGCGGCTGGAACCGGTAGACCTGCCCGAAGGGGGTGTCGGCGTCCTCCGTGAGGAAGGCGACGCCCGAGCGGTCGAAGGCCACGGCCTCGTGCTCGAAGCGTCCGAGGCCGGTGATCGGGGTCGGGTCGCCGCCCCGGGCCGGGTCGACCTCGAACACGTAGCCGTGCTTGACCCCGTCGATGACCTCGTCGGTCTCCTCGCAGGTCAGCCACGTGCCCCACGGGGTCACGCCGCCGGCGCAGTTGTTCTCCGTGCCCGCCAGGCTCACGTGGTGCGACACCAGGTTGCCGCTCCGGTCGACCACCAGGGTCGTCGTGCCACCGGCGCCGTTGGGGTCGTAGGTGTGCCCCGCCACGTGCGGCACGGGCGCGATGCCGTCCTCCTCGACGTCCTCCCGCTCGATCTCGTGGTTGCGGACGAGGATCGACCCGCCCCGGCGGCCCCGGAACGCGCCCATGCCGTCGTGGGCGGCGGGCACGGGCACGCCGGTGTCGAGGAGGTCGACGCCGGTGCGGGAGAACGCGACGTAGCTGAATCCGGCGGGCAGGTCGAGGAGGCCGGCGGGATCGGTGACGAGGTCGCCGTAGCCGAGCCCGCGGCCGCCGCCATCACCGCGGTCGCGGCGGTCAGCGGGCGACGCGAACGCGGCCTCTCCGAGGACCGTGGCCAGCGAACCGGCGACGACGAGGCCGGCTCCGGCGCCACCGGCGCGGGCGAGGAAGGATCGGCGGGGCATGGTTGTCATGGCCGGCAACGTAGGAAGACCGTGGAAACAGATGCCGCACGCGGGATGTTGCCCCGGCGACCTTTCGGCAACGGGGCGGCGAACGATCCGTGCGCTCCCTGGTCGGGAGCCGCTCGCCGGGCGGTGACCCGTGACGGGCGGTGACCGGTGGACCGTGCGCGCGGCCGGCTCGCCGGCGCACCCGGCCGCCGGCCGAATTCAGGTGATGACCCAGCCGATCATCTGGACGAGCCGCCACCCCAGGTAGATGACCACGGCCACCAGCAGGAGCTTGAAGTGCCACGGCGCCTTCGGCAGCTCCTCGGCCTCCTTCGGATCGGCGACCACGCGCCCGCACGTGGGGCACGATCCGTCCGACTCGAGGGAGTTGGGGTTCAAGAAGCGGCTACAGGTCTCGCACCAGGGCATCGGTCGGTGGCGGCGGCAGGGCAGGAGCCCGCCGCGGCGACCCGCGACGGTACGACCTCGCCGACCACATCGGCCAACCGGCCGCCCGCGGCCTCCATGACCAGCGACCTCGGTCGGCCGATCGGCCCGCCCGACACCCGCTGGCACGCGCCCGCACCGGGCGTCGCCTCAGGCCGGGTTGCCCATCTCGTCGCAGGGCAGCTCCGCACCCGGATAGTCGACGGCGTAGTCCTCCGCGCTCGACTCGGCCGTGCGGGCGATGGCGTCCGGCGAGATCCTCACCACGCCCGAGTACGGCTCCTCCATCTCCTCCACCAGGAACAACGTGCCGCCGAGCAGCACCGCGATGACGAGGCTGATCACGGCGAGGTTGCGGCGGCGGATCGCGGGCAGCGCCAGCGTCGTGAGCGCCAACACCACGCCGAGCACCGCCGTCACCATGAGGAGCAGCACCAGCGTGGGGATGGACGGGACGGCTTCGGTCAGCCGCAGTCGCCGCGCCTCGGCCCGCTGCCGATCGAGCTGGAGGACCGAGGACACCACCGGGCTCGGCCCGTCGACGATCTCGGGCAACTCGGTCCGGATGACCTCGGTCCACTCGCCCACCGCGTCCGCCGTCTCGCCGTCCTGCATCGCAGGGAACTCCTGGCGCTCGACGGCCCGGGCATAGCAGACCGTCGCCTCCTGAAGCGTCCGCCCACCCTCGTCGGGCAGCAGACCGGCCGACTCGAAGAGCAGGTCGACGGCCCCGCCTTCGTTCCCCGCCTGGTCGTTGGCCCGCTGGTAGGAGATCGTGGCCTGGGCGACGACGAACGCACTGAGGAAGACGGCCAGGCTGACGACCGGGGCGACGATGTGCTCGGTCTTGATGCCCTGGACGTCCTTGTCGACATGGCGCGACGCGACCGGGCGGAGGAGCACCAGCCCGACCGGCACCGCCAACACGATCAGCGCGAACGCCCACACCATGGGTGGAAGGTTGCCGTCTGCGTGGGGCCCCGCGGTGGATGTCCCGCGGTTGCGACGGCCAGGGGGCTCCAGGTCAGACCGGGGGGACCCCGTGGCGGCGGTCGGAGTAGGCGCGGTCCTTGCCCTCCGCCAGCTCCAGCCGGCGGATCAGCTCGCCCCGCAGGTCGCCGAAGTCGACGACCGCGTCGACCACCAGCTCGGACGCCAGGCGGTACAGGTCGACGTCGGCCTCGTAGACCTCGCGCTCGGCCTGCACGAACGCCTCGCGCTCGGCGGGGTCGTCGATGGCCGCGATGCGGTTGGCGAACACGGCGTTGACCGCCGCCTCCGGCCCCATCACCGCGATGCGGGCGGTGGGGAGGGCGAGGGTGGCCTCGGGCTCGAACGCCGGTCCCGACATGGCGTACAGGCCCGCGCCGTAGGCCTTGCGGACGATCACCGACACCTTGGGCACCGTCGCCTCGCTGACGGCAGTGACCATCTTGGCGCCGTGGCGGATGATGCCGGCCCGCTCGACCTCGGTGCCCACCATGAACCCGGGCACGTCGGCCAGGAACACGAGCGGGATGTTGAAGGCGTCGCACAGCCAGATGAAGCGCGCCGCCTTGTCGGCCGAGTCGACGAACAGGACGCCGCCCTTGGCCATCGGGTTGTTGGCCACGATGCCGACCGGTCGCCCGTCGAGCAGCCCGAGGCCGGTGACGAGCTCGGGCGCGAACAGCGGCATCCGCTCGAAGAACGATTCGGCGTCCACGAGGGCGTCGATGACGTCGTGCACGTCGTAGGCCAGGTGCTCCTCCGCGGGCACGAGATCGGCCGTGAGGGGCCTCACAGGCGGCTGTGGCTCGTACCGGGGCGGCTGGTCGCGCCAGTTCTGCGGGAAGTAGCTGAACCACGCCCTGGCGGCCTCCAGGGCGTCCTGGTCGTCGACGGCCAGGTTGTCGCCGCACCCCGACACGGTGGCGTGCATGCGGGCACCGCCCATCTCCTCCAGGGTGGCGACCTCGCCGATGACCATCTCGGCCATCCGCGGCGAGCCCAGGTACATCGAGGCGTTGCCCTCGACCATGAACACGACGTCGCAGAAGCTCGGGATGTAGGCGCCGCCGGCGGCGGACGGGCCGAACAGGCAGCAGATCTGCGGCACCCGGCCCGAGAGCTTCACCTGGTTGTGGAAGATGCGGCCCGCGCCCCGTCGGCCGGGGAACAGCTGGACCTGGTCGGTGATGCGGGCGCCGGCCGAGTCGACCAGCCAGAACACCGGCAGCTCGTGGCGCAGGGCGTACTCGGTGAGCCGCACGATCTTCTCGACCGTACGGGCGCCCCACGAGCCGGCCTTGACCGTCGGATCGTTGGCCATCACGCACACCGGGCGGCCCTCGACCCGACCGACACCGGTGACGACGCCGTCCGCGGGCAGGTCGGCGGCCTGGTTGTTGGCCAGCAGGCCGTCCTCGACGAACGAGTCGGCGTCGAGCAGCAGCGCCAGGCGGTCGCGGACGAAGAGCTTGCCCTGGGCGGCCAGCTTCTCGGCGCCCTTGGCCAGGTTGCCGGCGAGCGCCCGCTCGGTCAACCGGGCGAGCTCCTCACCGGTGTGCACCGCATGGCCGCCCTCGCTCGCGGGCTCGTCGCCGGTCGCCTCCCCGCCGGGGCGCGCTCGGGCGCCCGACGGATCGGGCGTGCCGGTGTCGTCGGCGCCCACGTCAGGTGCGGCGGATGGCCAGGATGGCCACGTCGTCGCCCATCGACTCGGACGCGAAGTCGCGCGCCGTCTCGAGCAGGTTCTTGCACAGCACGCCGGCGGCCACGTTGGGGTCGCGCCGCACCGCGTTGGCGATGCGCTCCTCGCCGAAGATCTGCTCGCCGTTGCGCACCTCGGCCAGGCCGTCGGTGTAGAGGAGCAGCAGGTCGCCGGTGTCGAGGCCGATCTCGCGGCTGTGGTAGCTGCCGTTGGGGTCGAGCATCAGCAGCGGGCCGGTCGCCCGCAGGGGGCGCACCTCGCGGTCGTGCCACAGCCAGGCCGCGGGGTGCCCCGCGGAGGCGAACCGGAGCGTGCCGGCATCGGTGTCGAAGAGCACGACGACCAGGGAGATGAACTCCTCCATGCGGTCCGGGGCCGCCATCTGGGTGTTGAGCTCCTCCAGCGCCTGGGCCGGGTCGCGGTACTGCCGCAGGAAGACCCGGAGCAGGTACTTGGCCTGGAAGGCGGTGATCGAGGCCTCGATGCCCCGGCCGGTCACGTCGCCGATCACCGCGGCGATGCGCGACGGGCCGACCCGGAACACGTCGTAGAAGTCGCCGGCCATCACGCCGGTGCCAGCCTGGTAGACGCGGCCGAGCTCGAAGCCGGCGAAGTCGGGCAGCTCCTCGGGAGCGAGGCGGGCGGCCCACCGCTTGGGGGCCAGCTCCTCCTGGCTGAGGACCTCCTCCGCCTTGCGTTCGAGCGTCGTGCGGTCCTCCGCCAGTCGCGTCTCGCGGGCGAAGTCGCGCCCGTAGGCCACCGAGAGCGCCACGGGCACGAGGATCAGCAGGAACAGCAGGCTGGGGATGCGCTCACCGGCGACGACCACCCCCGCAGCCGCCACCGCCAGGACGCCGTAGAGGCACGTGGTGTGGAGATCCTTGCGGAAGGCGGAGCGGGCCAGCACGGTCACGTCCGCGTCGCGGCCACGCTCGGCCTCCACGCGTCGCCATACGACGTGCAGACGCCGTGTGGACCGCGCCCAGACGAGAGCAGCGACCAACGAGGCGACCCCAACGAGGGCCAGGATCGGCTTCATGTCGGGGGCGATGGTACCTGTGCGGAGGGACCCCGCGTACCGACTGTCACGGAGCTGTCACTCACCGCGCCGACGTACCCGCAGCTTGACCGGCGTCGCGCCCAGGTCGAACGCCTCGCGGAGCTTGCGTTCGAGGTAGCGCAGGTAGGTGCGCGGCAGCTCCCGGTTGACGAACAGCGTGAACGTCGGCGGCTCGGCCGCCCCCTGGGTGGCGTACAGCACGCGAGCGCCACCCGGCGCGGCGTGGAGCATCTGGGCCTCGCGCAGCACCGCGTTGACCTTGCTGGTCGGAATGCGCCGGTGGTACGCCGCGACGCTGGTCTCGAGGGCCGGGAAGAGCTTGTGCACGCCCTTGCCCGACAGGGCGCTGACCTGCAGGACGGGGGCCTCGCCGACGAACCGCAGCTTGTCGCTCACCTGCCAGCGCAGGTCGGTGCGCTGGTCGGCGTCGAGCAGCTCCCACTTGTTGAGGACGACCACGATCGGGCAGCCGGCGGCGTCGACGCGCTCGGCGAGCCGCTGGTCCTGGCCCGTCACGCCCTCGGTCGAGTCGATGACGAGCAGGGCCACGTCGGCCTCGTCGACCGCCTGGAGCGCCCGGACGAGCGAGTAGTACTCGGTGCCGTCGTCGACCTTGGCGCGGCGGCGCATCCCCGCGGTGTCGACCAGTCGGATCGAGCCGAACGGCGTGTCGATCACCGTGTCGATCGTGTCGCGGGTCGTGCCCGGCATGTCGTGGACCACCGCGCGGTCCTCGCCCGTGAGCCGGTTGAAGAGGGTGGACTTGCCGACGTTCGGCCGGCCGACGATGGCCACTGCCACGCCCGGCTTCTCATCGTCGCCCGCGGCGCCGGCCGCGGCGGCGGCCAGGTCTTCCTCGGCCCAGGGATCGCGGTCCTCGACGAGCGCGGCGAGCTCCTCCGGAGACTGCTCCGGCAGGTGCTGGACGACGATGTCGAGCAGGTCACCCGTGCCCCGGCCGTGCAGGGCGCTCACCGGGAACGGCTCGCCGAGCCCGAGGCTGAGCAGGTCCCACATCTCGTTCTCGCGGTTGGCGTTGTCGGCCTTGTTGGCCACGAGCAGCACGGGAGCGCCGGTGCGACGAAGGAGCTCCGCGACCTGGGCGTCCTCCTCGGTCGCCCCGGTCACGACGTCGACGACGAACACGACGACGTCCGCGTCGGCGATCGCCCGCTCGGACTGGGCGCTGACCTTGTCGTCGAGGGTGGACCCCCGGGCGAGCCACCCGCCCGTGTCGACGAGGATGAACCGGCGGCCGAGCCAGTCGGCCTCCACCTCCTTGCGATCGCGGGTGACCCCGGGCCGCTCCTCGACGATGGCGGCGCGCCGCCCCAACACCCGGTTGAGCAGGGTGGACTTGCCCACGTTCGGTCGCCCGACGATGGCGACGACGGGAAGAGGCACGGTCAGCTCCTGCTTTCGGGGTACTGCGGCGACGAGCCCGCCGGGACGGCGACGCGGTCGCCGTTCGAGGGATCGTCGAGGCCCAGCGCGGCGCGCAGGGCGCGGCCGTCGGTGGGCACGATCTCGACCGGCCGTGGCAGGTCGGCGGGGGCGGTGCCGTCGAGGAACCGGCCCTGGGTGAGGCACACGTCGGGCAGCAGGTAGCGGTGGCCCTCGGGCTGGTCGGCCAGCACCCGGGACAGGTCCTCGCCCACCATGAGGCCCGACACCCCGACGTTGCCGCCGAAGTACCGGTTCTCGACCGGAAGGATGCGCACGTCCCGATGGCCCAGGCCCGCGACGAGGGGCGCGAGCACGCGAGCGCCGTAGGGGCCGGTGAGGATCGCCACCGGTGCGTGGCGGCTCGGGCCGATCTGCACGAGCTGGTCGGCGGTCGCCCGGACGGCCCGGTAGGGCTCGTAGTCGGCGTCGGTCGAGCCGGACACGTCGGCGGTTCCCCCGAGGGCGACGACGCCGCAACCGGCGGTGGTGCCCCGCTCGTGGGCGCCGGGTGCCCGGTTGGTGCGGACCGGGCCCGCACTGCGGGCAGACGGAGTCGTGCCCTCGCCGGCGTCGACGCCGGCGGCCACGGCGGTGCCGACTGCAGAGCGCGCCGAGGACCCGTCGGTGCCGGTGGAGGCGGAGGAGGAAGCCGTCGCGGCGAGCTCGCCGTCCGCGTTGCGGAAGAAGCCGCCGCGGTCGGGGTCGTCGTCGCGGGCCGGCCCGCCGGTGCCGTGCAGCTCGGCCTCGAAGGCGCGGGCCATGCCGATGCCGTCCTCGTGCATCGCGAACTCGCCGTAGTGCGCCGCCGGCGGGAAGGGGCGCTCGGCCAGCAGGTAGTACTCGTCTGCCGCGAAGACGAGGCGCCGGCCGAGGACCGCCAGGTAGACGTCCTGCCAGTCGGCGACCGCGTCGACCACCGCCGCGGCCTCGGCCACGGTGTGGGGGCGCATGCGGGCCTCGGTGTTGAAGCGGGACACGCCGAGCGGCACGACGCACACCGACGCCAGCTCGGGGAAGCGGTCGAGCACCCCGGCCAGCGTGTCGTCCAGCACGGCGCCGTCGTTGACGCCGGGGCACACCACGACCTGCCCGTGGACCTCGACCCCGTGGTCGAGCAGCGCGCGGAGCCAGCGCAGGCTCGTGCCACCCCGCCGGTTGCGGAGCATGCCCGCCCTGACCACCGGATCGGTGGCGTGGATGCTGACGTACAGCGGCGTCAGACCCTCGGTGACCACCCGCTCGAGGTCGGCCTCCGTGAACCGGGTGAGGGTCGTGAAGTTCCCGTACAGGAACGACAGCCGGTAGTCGTCGTCCTTGAGGTAGAGGCTGCGGCGAAGGCCAGGCGGCAGCTGGTAGATGAAGCAGAACTCGCAGTGGTTGTCGCAGGTGCGGACCTTGTCGAACAGGGCGGAGTGCACCTCGACGCCGAGCGGCTCGCCCGCCCGCTTGTCGAGGACGACCAGCGTCTCCAGGCCACCGCGC
>DASUQS010000163.1:0-15485 GCA_036280455.1 Acidimicrobiales bacterium | reverse complement strand
CCGAAGTCGGGGTCGTACGCCTCGATCCCACCGTCGCTCCGGACCTCGCCGTGGAGCAGCGGTTGCAGGCTCGACGCCGATGTCCAGGTCGCGGTCGTCCCGGTGGCGGTGTGCACGCTCACCTGCCGCCCCTGGCCGGGGTAGACCGATCCCAGCTCGTCGGCGTACATGAAGTTGCCGGCGAGGACCGGGTCGGCGGGGGCGCCGGCGAGCGCTTCGGCCCGCAACTGGAACTCGCCATCGGCGGGAGGCGCGAAGCCCTGCATGCGGTCACCGGAGCGCCACGTGAGGGAGTCGAGCAGCGCGACCGCCTCGGCCTCGGTCAACCCGGAGTAGGTCGCGGTCATGTGGGCGCCCTCGCTCCAGAAGAGCGCCGTGTCGGTGTCGGGGAACTCCTTGGCGTCCATCGAGGTCGCCGGTAGGCCCCGCACGGTGAGCGGGTCCCCCGACGTGCTTCCGCCGTAGCCCTTGTCCGGCTGGACCTCGATCACCAACCCGCCGCCGTCCGCCCGCTGGAACAGCTGCTGGGTGAACATGACGCCGCCGGGGGTCTCCATCCAGTCCACGGCCCAGAGCGTCAGGTCGTCGGGCACGGTCGTCGGCGCGAGCACGCCGTCGGGCGGGGTCAGGGTGGCGGGCGGGACATCCGCCTCGTCGCCCGTCTCGACGTCCGGCGGGGAGTTGCCGGCCGGGGGGTCGTCGCTGTCGTTCGCCGACCAGATGGCCACCGTCCCGACCGCCAGGCCGACCACCGTGACGGCGGCCGCAGCCGTCATCACCGGACGTCGCCACCCGCGACCGCGGGGCGCCGGGAGATCTGCCTCCCCTCGTAGGACCGGCGCGAACGGCTCGTCCGAGGCCCGGACCTCGGCGACCTCGGCGTCGAACGCCCGGACGAGGCGGTCGACCAGCACGTCGTCGGAGAGATCGGTGCGGCTCACGGCGTCAGCTCCTTGCGCAGGTCGGACAGGGCGCGGTGGGCGCGGCCGCGGGCGGTGGCCGCCGTGCAGCCGAGCGCCCGGCCGATGTCGTCGAAGGGAAGATCGGCGTAGAACCGCAGGACGAGGACGGCGCGCCGCTCCGGCCGGAGGCGATCGAGCGCCGCCCACGTCTCGTCGACCTCGGGCTCGGGATCGCGGTCGCGGCGCCCGCCGCCGACCAGGCGCAGGCGGTCGCCCTCCATGCGCCGTCGGTCCTCCGACCGCAGTGCCAGGCGGGCAACGACGGTGCGCAGGAACCCCGCCGGGTTCCTCACCTCGTCGAACCGCTCGTACAGCCGGACGAACGCGTCGTGCGCCAGCTCCTCGGCCTGGGCCTGCGACCGTACGAGCAGGTAGGCGATGCGGGTCACCGCCAGCAGCTCACGGTCGTAGACGTCCCGGAACGTGCCCCGTCCCGGCGCCTGCTCCCCCGACGGTCCGTCGTCGCCGTCCACCGGTGCCACACGGATCGGTCTCCCCATGCCCCCAACGACCCCCGAGCGGTCGCGAACGTGCCCGCCGCCGCGAGAACGTAGGTCAGGGGAGCCGGCAGCGTGGGCGTGGGCGCTCACCTCGATGTCGGACCGCACGCTGGGTCGTCCGCCACGCCCGTTGCGGATGGCGTGGGAAGCTCGGCCGATGGACCTCCCGGGCTCGGACACGATCTCCGACGACGTCGACCGCACCGTCACCCGCTTCCTCGACCGCCTCGACCGGGTGCTGCCCGGACGGGTCACGGGGCTCTACCTCGTGGGGTCGGTGGCGCTCGGCGCCTACCGCCCGGGGCGCAGCGACATCGACGTCGTGGCCGTGCTCGACGTCGCCGACGGGGAGCGACTGCCGGCCGCTGACGTCCGCCGGCTGCGCGCCGCCCACCTGGTCTCGGGCCTCCGCGCCGGGGCGGCGGCACTGGCGGGCGGGCACCTCCTGGTTCCGGGCGCGATCAACGGCGTGTTCGTGCGGGCGGCCGACCTCGGCCGCCCCGTCACGACGATCGAGCCGCTCGCCTCGCAGGCGGGCACGTCGTTCCGCCTCGGCCAGGGCTTCGACGTCAACCCGGTGCAATGGACGACGTTCGCCCGCCACGGGGTGACCGTGCGGGGCCCCGAGCCCGCGGCGCTCGGGCTCGATCCGGAGCCGGAACGCCTGGCGCAGTGGAACCTCGACAACCTCGCCCGGTACTGGGTGCCGTGGGCCGAGCGCAGCCGGCGTCGCCCCGGACCGCGCTGGCGCGTGGCGCCGGGCTGGTCGACGGCATGGGGGGTGCTCGGCGCCCCCCGCCTCCACCACACGATCGCCACGGGGAACGTGATCTCGAAGGAGGCCGCGGGTGCGTGGGCGAAGGAGGTCCTCGAGCCGCGGCACCACCCGATCGTCGACGACGGCCTCGCCTGGTGGCGGGGCGAGCCGTCCGGCCGGGCGGCGGCCGACACCGCGACCCGCGCGCGTGCCACCGGCGAGCTGGTCCTCGCCGTCGCCGACGCCGCACGCCGGCTGAACCCGAAGCCGCACGCTGGCTGACCCCGAGGCGATGACTCGCGATCACACACTCTCGGGGCAATGACGTGCGGCCCCCGCAAGCGATCGCCTCGACAGTCGGCTGGCGCACGTCATTGCCTCGCCGGTCGGAGGCGCGTGGCGCCGTGAGCGGGCGCACGGTCTCACGCGGCTGACGATCCGGGTCGTGTCGTCGGTGTGGCAGCGGCGGCGGGCGGCGGGCATCCTGCCGGGATGGTCTCCCAGCTGATGACCGGCGGCGCCGGCGACAACCCCGTCCACGATGCGGCGACGGTCGTCCTCGTGCGCGACACGGACGCGGGGCTCGAGTGCCTGATGCTGCGCAAGACGCACGGCCAGGCGTTCGGTGGGCTGTGGGTCTTCCCCGGCGGCCGGGTGGAGGACGTCGACGGCAACGGGCTCGACGGCGCCCGCACCGCGGCCGTGCGCGAGGCGGCGGAGGAGACCGGCCTCGTGCTCGACGCCGCTGAGCTGGTGCCCTTCGCCCACTGGAACCCTCCCCCCGAGGCGCCCCGCCGCTACGCCACCTGGTTCTTCCTCGCGGCACTACCCGAGGGAGCGGCGGACGTCATCGTCGACGGCGGCGAGATCGGCGACCACGTGTGGACGACGCCCGCGGCGGCGCTCGAGCGGCACCGCACCGGCGAGGTCGAGCTGCTCCCGCCGACCTGGGTCAGCCTGAAGCGCATCGCCGACCTGCCCGACGCAGCCTCCGCCGTCGCGGACGTGGCGGCCGGCCGGGTGGAGCACTTCTCCACCCACATGGCCGACGCCGACGGCATCCTCGTGACGTTGTGGGAGCCCGACGCCGCCTACGAGTCCCGGGACCTGACCACCCCCGGTCTGCGCCACCGGCTGACGATGGACCCGGCGGGCTGGCGCTACGAGCGCTCGGACTGATCCCGGCCCGGGTCCGGAAGGGGGTCCCGGAGCCTCGGGCTGCGAACATGGCGCCATGGCCACGCCCGAGTCCGCCCCCGACTCCGATCCTGTCGCCGGATCTGTGACCGAGCCCGGAGCCGAGCCCGCCGCCGAGCCCGTGGCCGATGGCCCGGACGACAGCGGCGCCCCCGCCGCGGACCGCGCCCGTGCCGGAGACGATGACCTGGTCACCGCTGGCCCCGAGGTCGACGGCGTGCACGACGATGACGGCGGCGATGGCGGCTCGCCGCCCGCCGGACTCACGTGGCCGAAGGTGGCGGTGCTGGGGTTGGCGCTGGCGTTCCTCGGGTTCGCGATCGGCTACGTCGTCACCCGTGACCGCTCGCCGGCGGCCGACTCGGCCGATGTGGGATTCCTCCAGGACATGATCACCCACCACGACCAGGCGCTCGGCGTGGCGAACCTCACCGCGGCGCACGGGGAGGATCCCTCGGTCCGCACGTATGCCCGCGAGGTGCTCATCTTCCAGTCCTACGAGATCGGCGTGATGACCCAGATGCTGGCGGACTGGGGGTTCACCCGCGAGGACCGGTCGGACGAGGCCATGGCCTGGATGGACATGGCCGTCCCGGTCGAGCAGATGCCGGGCCTGCTCACCGAGGACCAGCTCGATCAGGTCGGCGAGGCCCGCGGCGCCGAGCTCGACAGCCTGTTCCTCGAGCTCATGGCGGAGCATCACCGCGGTGGCCTGCACATGGCCCAGGAGGGCGCGGAGCTCGCCTCGGACGACCGGGTGGCCGCGCTGGCCGCACGCATCGAGCGCAACCAGGCGGGCGAGATCAACGAGTACCGCATGCGGGCGGAGGCCCTCGGGCTCGACCTGGACATCGCCCCGGCCGAGGTTCCGCCGGCGAACCTGCCGCCGACCGACGACTAACGCGGTGCGGCCGGTGGCCGCCCGCTCCGGCCCACCCGAGGGCCGGGCTTCGCTGTCACAGGGCGCCACTAGCCTGGCCCGCATGGCCCGTTCCGGCATGCCCGCACGCCGAGCATCCGAGCTGTCCGCCCCGTGAGCGCCCCGGGTCCCCGCGCCCTCGGGCGCGGCGTGGTCATCAACGTCGGCGACCCGGTGCCCGCTCCGTGGGCCGATGCCCCCGTCGTCACGGTCGACGCGGCCGCCGTCGACGCGCCGCACGACGGTCCGGCCCCGGCCGTCCTCGACCTGCACCGGGCGTGGGCCGGGCGCGAGCCGGTCGTGGTGGCGCTGGCGATCGACCCGGCGCTGTTCCGGGCACCGTGGTCGTACCCGCCCGACGAGATCGGCGACCCGTGGCTGCTCGACCCCGGCTTCGAGCTGTGGCACGACCGGCTGCACTTCCTCGTGTGGGCCAACACGTACGACGCCCGCGACGGCGTCGAGCCCGTCTGGTGGTGGGGGCGCAAGGCCGCCAAGCTCGGTGCCACGGTCGTCGAGGGCGCCCACGGGCCCGGCGCCGACGAATCGGGCGCCGACGGATCAGGCCACGGGGCAGCCGCCGGCGGCGTCGACGTGGCGGACCTGTCGCAAGGAACGACCGGCGGCGGCGACGTGGTGCTGCGCGACGGCACGCTCGCCTGGGTCGACGGCGGGCCGCGGGGCGACCGGCTGACGGGCCTCGGTGGCGCGTCGGTCGTGCACGCCGAGTCCGTGGAGCAGGGGCGCCTGACGGTGACGCCGCCGCCGGTCGACCCGGGCGCCGACCTGGCGCCCGACCAGCTCGCGGCCGTGGCCCACGGGTCGGGTCCGGCCCGCGTCATCGCCCCCGCGGGGTCGGGCAAGACGCGGGTGCTCACCGAGCGCCTGCGCCATCTGGTCGTCGACCGGGGCTACGAGCCGTCCTCGGTGGTCGCCGTCGCCTACAACCGCAAGGCCCGCGACGAGATGGTGGCCCGCACCGCCGGCGTGGGCGGCCGCATCCTGACGCTCAACGCCCTCGGCTACGACATCGTGGCGGCCGGCCTGGGTCGCCGGCCCGAGGTGCTCGAGACGCGCGACGTGCGCCGCATCCTCGAACCGTTCGTGCCCCGGGGCGCCCGCCGGCTCAACACCGACCCGCTCGCCCCGTACGTCGAGGCGATATCGACCATCCGGCTGGGCCTGCGCGACCCGATCTCGGTCGAGGACGAGCGGGGCGACGTCCCGGGTCTGGCGGAGGCGTTCCCGGCCTTCCGGGCCGAGCTGCAGCGGCGGGGCGTCATCGACTTCGACGAGCAGGTGCTGCTCGGCATCGAGCTGCTGCTCGGTGACGGGGGCTTCCGCCGGGCTCAGCAGGCCCGCCACCGCCACCTGCTGGTCGACGAGTTCCAGGACCTGACCCCCGCCCACGTGCTGCTGGTGCGCCTGCTGGCGGCCCCGTCGTTCGACGTGTTCGGCGTGGGGGACGACGACCAGGTCATCTACGGGCACGCCGGCGCGTCGCCCCGGTTCCTCACCGAGTTCGGCCGCTACTTCCCGGGGGCCGACGAGCACGCGCTCGAGGTCAACTACCGCTGCCCGGCCCCGGTGGTCGACGCCGCCCGCCACCTGCTCACGCGCAACCGGGTGCGGGTGCCCAAGGTCATCCGCGCGGCCGACGACGCCGACGGTGTTGCCGGGGCCGACGGTGCAGGCGGGGCCGCCGCTGCGCGGAACGGCGAGCCGGCGCCGTTCGCGGTGCACCGCCACCTGCCCCAGGCGGGGGCGACCGAGCTGGTCGACGTCGTGCGGGCGTGGCTCACCGAGCCGGGGGTGCGGCCGGAGGACGTGGCGGTGCTCACCCGCGTCGGGTCGATGCTGCTGGCCCCGCACGTGGCGCTGGTGGAGGCCGGCGTGCCCGTCTCGTCGATCCTGCGGGTCGACGTGCTGGGGCGCACAGGGGTGCGGGCCGCCCTCGCCTACCTGCGGATCGCGGTCGCACCCGACGACATCGACCCCGCCGACCTGTCCGAGGTGCATCGCCGTCCCAGCCGCGGCCTTCCGCGGTGGATCGACAAGTGGCTCGACCGCTGCCGCACCATCGACGACATCGCGCGGGCGTCCACGCGCATCGACGACGCCAAGGTGGCCGACAAGCTCGCCGACCTGGCCACCGACCTCGCCGGGTTGGCCAAGGTCGGGCGGTCGGGCACCACCCGCACGGTGCTCGAGTACGTGCGTGACGACGTCGGCCTGGCCCGGGCGGTCGACCTGCTCGACGCGTCCGGCGGCGGCGAGGGGCAGTCGCACCGCGACGACCTGGAGGCCCTCCTGCAGGTGGCCGACCTCCATGCGGACCCGGCGGGGTTCGAGCCGTGGCTGCGCGCCGGGCTGACCCGGCCGGGCGACGCCGACGGCGTCGTGCTGTCGACGATCCACCGGGTCAAGGGACGCGAGTGGCCGCGGGTCGCCGTGTTCGGTGCGAACGAGGGCCTGATGCCCCACCGCCTCGCTCAGGGCCGGGCCGCCGTCGAGGAGGAGCGGCGCGTGTTCCACGTCGCGATCACCCGCGGCATCGGCCGGGTGGCGGTTCTGGCCGACACCTCCCGCCCGTCCCCGTTCCTGAGCGAGCTCGACCGCGACGCCACCCCGGCCGAGCTGGCCGACACCGACGCCGACGCCGGCGAGTCCTCGGATGCGGCCTCCGGACGCGTCGTGGCGTCGGCGACGGGCCGGGCCAAGGGCCGCGGCGGCGACAAGCCGGCGGTGCCCACGGCGTCGGGGCCGGTGGCGGCCCGGGTCGAGGCCGCGCTGCGCGAGTGGCGGCGGGAGCGCAGCCGGGCCGACGGCGTGCCCGCCTACGTGGTGATCAACGACCGGCACCTCATGGGCATCGCCGAGCGGCGACCCACCACGACCAAGGGCCTCGCCGCCTGTCCGGGCATCGGCCCGGCCAAGCTGGCGGCCTACGGAGACGAGCTGATCGCCCTGGTCACGGCGAGCGTCGGGGCCGAGCGGGAGGAGTAGCCTCCTGTCCGTGACCAGCCGGAAGCCCTCGTCGCGCTCCTCTCGGCCGGGGCGTCCCCGTGGTCCACGCCGCGACCGGGACGAGCGCCGCATCGAGCTGCTCGACGCCGCTGAGCGGGCCATCCGCCGGGTCGGCCCCAAGGCCTCGATGGACGAGATCGCGGCGGAGGCCGGCATCACCAAGCCGATCCTCTACTCGCACTTCGGCGACAAGGCGGGGCTCATCCAGGCGCTCGCCGGCCGGGTGGCGGGGCAGGTCAACCAGGCGGTGACGGATGCGTTGGCGCGCTCCGGCGAGCCCAGCGCGATTGTGGCGTCGACGATCGAGGCGTTCTGCACGTTCATCGAGCGCGAGCCCGAGCTGTACCGCTTCCTGGTGCAGACCGCTCGCCATGAGTCCGACGTCTCCGGCCCTCGGCTGATGTCCGACATCGGTGGGCAGATCGCGGTGGCTCTCGGCAGCGGCCTGCGCAAGGCGGGCGCCGACTCGGGCGCCGCCGAGCCGTGGGCGTTCGCCATCGTGGGCATGACGTTCGCGGGTGCGGGCTGGTGGCTGGAACGCCGGTCGATGTCCAAGGAGGACCTGGTCGGCTACCTGAGCCAGCTCCTGTGGACGGGGCTGTCGGGCGCCGGCCTCGGCCGGCTCGAGGGCTGGGGCGAGGCGGCGGGGCCGGACGACGGCACCGATCGCCTGCACATCATGGCCGTGCCCGACCACCCGCAGGCTGCCCGGGCGGAGCGCCCACCGCGCCCCGCCGTCGGCGACGAGTGAGCTGCTCAGCTCGTCGGCACCCAGCTCCCGTGGAATCCGAACGGCACGCGTGCCGGCAGGTGGATGGTGGCGACGGGGTCGCCGGCGAAGTCCTGCGCGTCGAGCACGACCACGTCGCTGCGGTCGGTCGTCGCGTCGTACACGTAGGACATCACCCACCCGTCGTCCTCGCCGGCGGCACCCGCGCGGGGCACGAAGACGGGTTCGAGCGTCACCCGGCCGGTTCCGTGGTCGTGCACCTCGGTCGTGCCGGCGACCAGGTCGTGCTTGAAGGTCGGGCCGTGCGCGCCGCCCTCGCCCAGCGCCGCGCCGTAGCCGTAGCGGTGGGGGCGCCCGGTGAGGCGCTCGTCGATGCGGGGGAACTCCTGGGCCCGGTCGCTCAGCACCTCGGTCTTCAGGGCACCCGTGGTGAGGTCGAGGGTCCAGCGTTCGAGGACAGGCGCCCCCTCATCGGGGCCGTTGAACCGGGTGGCGAACATGCTCGGGTGGCGCACCAGGTCGACGACGACCGTGCCGTCGGCCTCGTAGGCGTTGAGCGTGTGGAACACGTAGCAGGACGGTGCCTCGAACCAGCGGACGTCCCCCGCGGTGCCGTCCAGCGGCAGCAGGCCGATCCGCGGCGGGTGGTCGGGGTTCCAGCGGTAGGGCAGGCGGGCGCCCTCGCCGGCGGCCTCCATGCTGAACGTGACCGGCAGGTCGTAGAGCACGACATAGCTCTCGGTGATGGCGCAGTCGTGCACCATCGGCGCGTCGGGCACCGGCACCTGCAGCTCGCGGCGCACCTTGGCGTCGGGGCCGACGACGACGTGGCGGATGTGATCCCAGCTCCAGTGGTAGGTCACGGCGTGGAGGTCGCCGGTCGCGGGGTCGAGGTGCGTATGGGCGGAGAACGAGCCGTCGAGGGTGCCGTCGAAGGCGCAGATGCCGACGGTCTCGAGCTCGTCGGTCAGCTCCACGGGCTGGTTGCCGGCCTCCACCAGGGCGAAGGTGCGCCCGTCGATGCCGATGACGTGGGTGTTGACCACCTCGCCGCCGCCGACCCACCGGTTGCGATACCACTCGGCGCGCCCGTCGCGGAGGCGCACGCCGTGCACCATGCCGTCGCCGGTGAACCAGTGGTAGGCGGCCGGGTCGGGCGCGGTGCGGGGGTTGGGCCCGATGCGCAGCAGGCGCCCGTCGAGCTCGGGCGGAAGGCTGCCGGTCACCGGCAGGTCGTGGGTGGTGACCTCCTCGGTCACCGGAGCGAAGTTGCCGTCCAGGTAGGTGGTGGTCGTGGTGGTCATGTCGCCTTCTCCTCGCGTGGTTGGGGATCGCCTGGTCGTCGGATGGAGGTCGGGGGCTCGCGGTCGTCGCCGAACGAGAGCTGGTTGAACAGGGCGGCGAGCTGCAGGGGCACCTCTACGTCAAAACCCGCGTGGTCGCCCGCGCTGGTGCCGTCACCGGCGTGGCCGTGGCCGGACACGACCGCGCCGAGGGCGCCGTGCAGCGCGAGCACGGCCAGCCCGTGGACCTGTGCCCACATGACGCCCGCGACCTGGTCGGCGGGGTGGTCGGGATGCCAGCCGTCGTCCTGCACGGCCTCGACGAGGTCGACGAGCTGCTGGAACGCCGCCGCCCCCTGGACCTGGTACGCCTCGTCGGTCACGTCGACGCGCTCCGGCCGGAACGTCACCGAGAACACGCCGGGGTCGCCCAGCGCGAAGCGGATGTAGGCCTCGCCGGCGACGGCCAGCCGGCGGCGCGGGCCGAGGGTGTGCCCCGCCTCGGCCGCCGCCGCGTCGGCCGCGGCCAGATGGTCGTCCACCGCGGCGATCAGCCGGGCGAACCCGTCGGCGCCGACGGCGGCGAGCAGGGAGGCCAGGTTGGGGAAGTGGCGCAGGGGGGCGCCGTGGGAGACGCCGGCCCGCCGGGCGATCGCCCGCAGGGTCAGCCCCTCGAGCCCCTCGTCGGCCACGACGTCCCGGGCTGCCTGGAGCAGCCGCTCCCGGGGTGTGGTCGGTGGAGGTCGATCGCCGTTGCGGGCCGGCTGACGCACCGCGCTCACGTTTCGCTCGCGGCGTTCGCTCATGCGGTCAACAGCCCGAACGCGAGGGTGAGCAGCCCGATGGCGAGCACGACGGCGCCGACCGGGACGAGGAGCACCAGCCGGTTCGGCTTCGTCGCCCCCGACGACGCCACCGACAGGAAGAACCCGCCGGGCATCAGGAGGGCGGCGGCCGGCACGAAGGAGCGGGCGATCCACTCGGCGGCGCCGGTGAGCGTGGTGGCGTCGACCAGGATCTGGGTGACGAGGCCGAGCACGAGGAACACGCCGGCGTGGGCATGGCCCGCCCGGAAGAACGACTGCTGCAGCGGGGTGGCGGCCTGGCGGCCGGTCCCGATCCGGAAGAGGAGGGCGCCGCCGGTCTCGACGGTCACCAGGCTGATCAGGAGGATCCCGGCCAGCACGCGGGAGGCATCGGAAAGTTCCATGTAGACACTGTCTACCGAAATGTAGACAGTGTCAACAGGTGTTTGGTCGTCGCGTCACCCCCGGTCGGCGGTCATCCCGCGGTCGTCGAGCGGCCACCCTCCGGTCGCCCCGGTGACCAGGGACACGAGAGCCTCGTTCAGCAGCGTGATGAGCTCCTCCCGCTCGAGGTCGCCGCCGGACAACCAGTCGACGGTGACCTCCTCGGTGAAGGCGACCCAGCCCCGCACGACGGTGCGCAACCGCGTCGTCACCGGCTCGATCCCGAGCCCGGCCAGGACGCGGCCGGTGAAGGCCGTGCGGGTCGACTCGTAGACCTGGAGCAGCTCGGGGTCGCCGCCCGACGAGCCGCGGATGAACGCCACGTACGCATCGCGGTTGTCGGTGAGGTGGTCGACGAACGCCTCCACGCCCGCGCGCAGCTGCTCGATCGGCGGCAGGGCGGGATCGGTCTGCGTGCGGTCGAGCAGCTGCCGTGCCGCCGCGCGGGCGACCGCCAGGTGGAAGTCGCGCTTCGTCGGGAAGTAGTGGAACAGCAGCCCCCGGCTGATCCCGGCCTCGGCGGCGATGTCGTCGATCGCCACCTTGTCGAGCGGGCGGGTGCTGAGCATCTGCAACCCGAGCCCGACGAGCTGGGCGCGCCGTGCCTCCGGTTCCAGGCGGGTGCGGGGGGCGTTCGCCACGGGCCGATCCTATTGACGCGGAGTCAACATCGCGTCGATGATCGGTTGACCACTGCTCAACAAGGACGACCTGGAGTCCGGCCCGAACACGGAGCGCGGAGATGGCGAGACACGAGGACTTCGACCTGCAGGGCGCGCTGGCGCTCGTGACCGGCGCAGGAAGCGGCATCGGGCGGGAGATCGCGCTCGAGCTCGCCCGCAAGGGGTCCCGGGTGCTCGCCGTCGACCAGCACGCGGACACGGCCGAGAAGACGGCGGTCGCCTGCACCGAGGTCGGGCCGCAGGCCCACGCGTTCGCCTGCGACGTCACCGATCCCGACGCGGTGCGCGCTCTGGCGGCCACCGTGCACGCCGAGCACGGCACGCTCGACGTGCTGGTCAACAACGCCGGTGTCGGCATGAGCGCCCGGTTCACCGACATGACCCTCGACGACTGGCGCTGGATCCGGTCGGTCAACCTCGACGGCGTCGTGCACTGCTGCCAGGTGTTCGCCCCGCCGATGCTGGCGAAGGGGCACGGCCACGTCGTCAACGTCTCCTCCGGGTTGGCGTACACGATGCGGGCGACCGAGTCCGCCTACGTCACCACCAAGGCGGCCGTCCTCGCGCTGTCGCGGTGCCTGCGGGCCGACTGGCACGGCACGGGCGTCGGCGTCAGCGCCGTCTGCCCGGGGGTCATCAACACGGGGATCATCGACGCCGGCCGCTTCCTCGGGGCGCAGGCCGAGACGCACGACCGCGCCCGCAAGACCTTCCGGCGCGGCCATCCGCCCGAGCTCGTGGCCCGCGACGTGGTCGTCGCCATTCGCCGGGACAAGGCCGTCGTCCCCGTGGGGTGGGAGTCGAAGCTGGGCTGGTGGGCGCACCGGTTCCTGCCGCTCAGCGCGCAGGCCCGCATCGCCCGGCAGGCCCTGTGACCGCGGCGCCGTCGCCGGACCGGGCGGACGGGCTCCCCGGTGACGACCAGGAGCATCTGCGGCTGCCGGACGCCGATCTGACGCTGCCGCCCGGCACCGCCACCGAGGTGGGGACAGACGACGGGGCCACGCTCTCGATCACCGTTCACGGCGCCAGCTCGTCGACCATGCCCCCGGTGGTGCTGCCGCACTGCTGGACCGGATCGCGGATCGTCGGTGTTCCCGTCGCCCGGCGGCTCCTGGCGGCCGGCCACCGAGTCGTTCTCTACGACCAGCGCGGCCACGGGTCCTCCACGCTCGGCCGCGACACCGTCACGGTCGACCGCCTCGGCGCGGACCTCGTTGCGGTCGTCCGGCACCTCGACCTGGGCGACCTCGTCCTCGCCGGGCACTCGATGGGGGGCATGACGGTCATGGCCTTTGCCTGCCAGCACCTCGAGCTGGTGCGGGAGCGGGTCCGCGGCCTCGCCCTCATCGCCACCGCCGGCCACGGTCTCGCCGAACGTTGGCGCAGCCGGCTGCTGCGCCGGGCCATCCTCGGCGGGCTGGCCGACCTCACGATGCGCCACCCGCGGGCCGGCTACGCCGCCGTGCGCTCGACCTTCGGCGCGGATCCCGAGCGCGCGCACGTCGAGGCGACCCGCGCGCTGTTCATGGCCACTCCCGCCCCGGTGGTGCGGGACTGCATCGACGCCATGGGGGCGATGGACCTGCGCCAGGTCCTGCGCGCGGTGGACGTGCCCACGACCGTCCTGCTCGGCCGGCGCGACCAGCTGGTCGCCAACGCTCTGACCCGGGCGATCGTCGACCACATCGCCGGAGCCGAGCTGATCGAGCTGCCCGGTGCAGGCCACATGCTGCCGCTGGAGCGGCCGGACGAGGTCGCTGCCGCGATCCGCGCGCTCGCCGCCTGACCCCGCGAAGGCTTCCACCGGCGGGCTGCGACGAACGCCCGATCCGTGCGGCCTCTAACCTGGCTCGGCCTCCCACGGCGCTCGGCGGACGGGCGTGTGGCGGCCGACGAATGACCGACCCTCCCCTCGCCGACGACCCGATCCTCACGCTCTCCCACCCCGGTGGCCGCCGCACCCTGCGCCCCGGGGACGCCCTCGCGTTCGGCCGAAGCCTGGCACCGGCCTCGCCATCGCCATCGTCGCCGTCGTCGTCGCCGCCGGTCGGGGCCGGGGTTCGGGCGGAAGCCGATGGCACGGTCGACGGCGAGGGTGCCGGCGACGAGCCCCACCTCGGGCTGAGCACCAACCCGCGGTTGCACCAGCGGGCCGGGCTGATCGAGGTCGACGCCGCGGGGTGGGTGCTCACGAACACCGGGCGGTGGCTGCACCTGCGGGTCGTCGAGAAGGACGGCCCCAACCGCCTCGACCTGCAGCCGGGACGGGCCGCCCGCATTCCCTACCCGCGGTGCCGCGTCGAGGTGACCACCGGCGACGAGTCCGTCGGCTTCGACGCCGACTGCCCGTTCCTCGACCGCACGACCGACCCGGGTCAGCCGGCTCTCGCCGGGTCGACGGTGCAGGGGCTGGGCCTCGACCGGGATGCCGGCTACTTCCGCGCCGTCGTCGCGCTGTGTGCGCCGCGGCTGCGGGATCCGCAGTCCGACGAGATCGCCAGCGTGGGCCAGATCGTCCGCGCCCTCAACGCTTCGCCGGCCGAGGGCGAGCGGGTCACCGCCAAGGCGGTCGAGCGGAGGCTGGCGCACGTGCGGCGCAAGCTGGGCATCGGCGCGGCCGACGCGTACGGCGGGTCAGCGGCCGGGCTCGAGGTGCGCGACGCGGCCCGGGTGCTGGCCGACCTCGTGCTGCGCACCGGGGCGGTCACCGCCGACGACCTGGCCTGGCTCGAAGGTGCGCCCGAGGGGGCCGGCGACGGCGACGGAGGTCCCGGCGGCGACCGTGGTCGCGCTGGCGGCCTCGGTGTCGACCATGGCGTCGACCGCGAGGGCGCGCCGTGACCGAACTGCCCCCCGGCGCCAGCCCCGTCGACGCCATCGAGCCGGGCACCCGTCTGCGGGAGTGGGAGATCATCCGCTTCGTCGGTCGCGGCTCCTACGGCGTGGTGTTCGAGGCCCGGCGATCGTCGTGGCTCGACGAACCGCCCCGTGCGCTCAAGATCTTCGATCCGATCATCTCGTCCGCCGCTCGTTCCGCCCTGCTCGGCGAGTTCTCGACGCTCACCGACGTGCATCACCCGCACCTGCTGGCGGGCATCGACGCCTTCGACCTCGTCGAGCCGCCCTACGCCGGCTGCGTCGTCTTCGTGCTGGAGCTGGCCGACGAGGATCTGTCGCACCGGATCGCGCGCTCCGGGCCCCTGCCGCCCGCCGAGGCCGCGGCGGTGGTGGCCGACGTCGCCGACGGGCTCGCCGCGCTCCATGCCGAGGGCCGCATCCACGGGGACGTGAAGCCCGAGAACATCCTGCGGGTGGGCGACCGGTGGGTGCTCGGGGACTTCGGCGTGACCAGCGTGCTCGAGGGCAGCTACGCCGTCACGCACGCGGCGACGATCGACTACCGCCCGCCGGAGGCCGCCCACGCCGCCGACGGCACCCGGCAGCACCGCAGCGCGGACGTGTGGGCCTTGGGGGTGTCGCTGCACGTCGCGGCGACCGGGCGCCACCCGTTCCCGGGTCCCGATCCGATGATGCGCTACGCGGCCGCGCTGCGGGGCGAGCGCGCGCCCGCGCCCGGCCTCGCCCCGGGGCTGGCGGCGATCATCGACGACGGCTGCCTGGTCGCCGATCGCCACCAGCGCCTCGACGCCGTCGGCGTGGCCGCTCGCCTGCGGGCATTCGGCGCCGACGCGGCGCAGCGTGGCGGGTCGGCGCTGCCGTCGAGCGTGCCGCCGTCGGAGGCGCCGGTGTCCGAGACGACGGCGTTCGAGACGACGCCGTTCGAGACGACGCCGCTGTCGGAGACGACGCCGTTGTCCGAGCCGCCGCCGTCGGGGACGACGCCGCTATCGGGGACGACGCCGCTGTCCGAGACGACGCCGATCGAGGCGGAGCGGTCCGAGACGATGCCGTTCGAGACTCAGCGGCCGTCTATCCCGCCGCCGTTCGAGGCGCAGCCGCCATCGAGCTCGCCCCGGTTCCAGACGCAGCTGTCCGCGGCGCCGCAGGGGGATGCGATGCCGTCCGCGCCGGCTTCGGCCGCGGCGCGGCGGTGGCTGGTGCTCGCGCTGGCGGTCGTCGCCACGGTCGTGCTCACGCAGGTCGTGGCGGTCGCCAGCGGGGCGCTGCTGACGGCGGTCACCGCCCGGCGGGCCGCCTACCTCGTGATCTCGGC
>DASUQS010000162.1:0-3704 GCA_036280455.1 Acidimicrobiales bacterium | reverse complement strand
GTCTACGACACGCTGGCCGACTGGGAGGTCGGCCACGCCACCGCCCACATCAACAAGCCGGACTGGCAGCGCACGCCCGGCCGCTACCAGGTCGTCACCGTCGGCCTCACGTCCGAGCCGGTCACCACCAAGGGCGGCATGCGCATCGTCCCCGACACGACCGTTGACCAGGTGCGCCCCGGCGACAGCGCCATGTTGATCCTGCCGGGCGCCGACACCTGGCTCAGCGGAGAACTCGGCCCCTTCACCCGGCTCGCGGCCGACTTCCTGGCCGCCGACACGCCCGTGGCCGCCATCTGCGGGGCCACGGCGGGCCTCGCCGTCGCGGGCCTGCTCGACGACCGCCGCCACACCAGCAACGCCGCCGAGTTCCTCGCGTCGGTGGGCTACGGCGGGACCGGGCGCTACGTCGACGAGCCGGCGGTCACCGACGGCCCGCTCGTCACGGCCAGCGGCACGACCCCGGTCGAGTTCGCCCGGGCGATCTTCGCCCGGCTCGACCTCTACGAACCGTCGGTCCTCGACTCCTGGTACAAGCTCTACGGCCGCAACGACCCGGCCGGCTTCTACGAGCTGATGGCCGCCGGCTGATGGCGGACGTCCAGGAGCTCCTGAGCGCCGCCGCGCTCACCAGCTTCCGGCTCAACGGCCAGTTCCTCGCCCTCGCCGAGGAGCTGGCCCGGCCGGCCGGCCTGACCGCGGCCCGCTGGCAGGTGGTGGGCGCGGTCCTGCGGGAGCCCCTCACGGTGGCCGGCATCGCCCGCAGCATGGGGATCACCCGCCAGAGCGTCCAACGGCTGGCCGACATCCTGGCGGAGGAGGGGCTGGTCGAGTACCTCCCCAACCCGTCGCACCGGCGGGCCAAGCTGGTGCGCCCGACCGAGGCGGGGTTGGCGGCGGTGCGCCGCATCGACCCGGCCCACGCCGCGGCGGCCCGCCGCCTCGTGGACGAGGTCGGAGCCGACGAGCTGGCGCGGGCGGTCGAGGCCCTCGCCGCGCTCTCCGCCGCTCTCGACGCCCTCGCCCGAGACGCCGGGGGCGACCCGGCGGCGGGCTGACGGGGCCGAGGCGGCGGTCAGCGCGAGGGCGACGGCGTGGTCACGCCCGTGCGGTCTTCGCCGTCTTGCGGGCCGAGCTGCGGGCCGTGTCCGCCACCTTCCCGCCACCCTCCTTCGCGGTGCTCGCGGTCTGGCGGGCCGAATCGCCGGCGGTCTCCGCCACCTCCTCGGTCCCCGCCTTCGCCTCCTTGACCACGGCGATCATCTTGTCGACGGCGTCTTCGGCGCCGCTGCGCACCGAGCCGGCCGTCTTCCGCGCAACCGACGACCCGGTCGGCGACGGGCGCGACGACTGCGTGCCGCGGATGCGGTCGATCAGGTCCTGCACGGCGCTCACGCCGCCCTGGACCACGCCCCCGACGGTGGCGCCCAGGCGGTCGGCGACGCCGGCCATCGGGCCGACGACGAGGTTGCCCGGGGGCGCGTCCGGCGATTCCGGATGGGGGCGGAGCGGTGCGGACGTCTTGGCCTCGACCATGGCGTCGCCCAGCTCGGTCAGCGCCTTGCGGCCCAGTTCGGAGCGCACCTCGGGGAAGTACTCGCCCTCCTCCTCGGTGACGTGGTGGCGCACGTTCTCGATGAGGACCGTGACCTTGGCGTCGAAGCGCTCGTCGGCGGGGTCCATGCGCTCGAGCTCGGACAGCACCCACTTGACGATGTGGTGCTCCTCGATGCTCTCGAGCGCCACGTCCTCGACGGCGGGCACGGTCGCCCGCGTGACGGGGTAGAAGAGCATCTCCTCGACCGCGGCGTGCTGCGAGAGCTCCTCGATGATGCGGTCGACGATCCGTCGCTTCTCGACGTGCGCCCGGTCGCCGGCCTGCTCGAAGCGCTTGAACAGCTTCTCGACCGTCGCGTGGTCGTCCTTCAGCATGGTTATTGCGTCCATGAGCGAGGGCTACCCGCTCCGTGCGGTCGCAGACACACAGATGGTGCCGGACGCCATGACGTCGGTCACGCCCTGTGACATGGGGGAATGGCGGAGGCCGGCACGGGGTATCGGGACGTGAGGCGACACCGTCCGGACCTCCCCCCGTCCGGCCGCCCACCGTCCGGCCTCCCCGCCGGGCGCGCGACCCACGAAGGAGACCATGTTCCTCGCGCTCCGCGAGATGCGACGGGCCAAGGCGCGCTTCGGCCTGCTCATGGCCGCGGTCGCTCTCCTCGTGTTCCTGATCCTCGTCCAGCAGGCGCTGCAGGCGAGCCTCATCACGTCCTTCGTCGGGGCCCTCGAGCGGCAGTCGGCGCCGGTCCTGGTGTTCAGCGTCGACGGCCAGCGCGCCATCCAGGGCAGCGTGATCTCCCCCGAGCTGGAACGGGCCGTCGTCGACGTGCCCGAGGTGGCCGAGAGCGGGCGCATCGGGCAGGGCACCTTCACGATCGAGGTCGACGGCGGCGGCGATGCCTCCTCCGACGGATCGGAGGCCGCCATCATCGGCTACGAAGCCGAGGACCTCGGGGCGCCCGAGGAGCTGAGCGAGGGCCGGCTGCCCGAGGACCCCGGCGAGGCGGTCGGCAGCGCCGGCGACTTCGCGGTCGGTGACACCGTGCAGGTCGTCGCCGGGAGCGAAGCTCCCGAGCTGACGGTCGTGGGGGTCGCCGAGGACGCGCAGATCCAGGTCTCCCCCACCCTGTTCGTGGCCTGGCCCGACTACGAGGCCGCCGCCCTGGCCGACAACCCCGACGCGGCGACGATCCCGCCGAGCGTCCTCGGGGTGCGTCCCGTCGACGGCGTGACCGACGAGGAGCTGACCGACCGCGTCAACGCGGCGGACGACGAGGCCGATGCGCTCACCCGGGCCGAGGCCGCCGAGGAGGCGCCGGGCGTCGGGGAGGTGCGGATGTCGTTCCAGGTGATCTTCCTGCTGTTCGCGCTGGTGGTCCCACTCGTGTCCGGCCTGTTCTTCCTGATCGTCACGTTCCAGAAGTCGCGGTCGCTGACGCTGCTGCGGGCGGTGGGAGCGTCGGGCGGGGTGCTCGTCCGCTCGCTGCTCGTGCAGGTGGTGCTCGTGGTCGGCGGCGGCCTCGCGATCGGCACCGCCCTGTACGCCCTGCTCACGTTGGTCGAGGTGGGCAGCCTGACATTGCGCTTCGACATCGTCGCCGTCGCGGTGTGGTCCGCGCTCCTGCTCGGGTTGGGGCTGATCAGCGCCCTGGTGTCGGCCCGGCAGGTGCTGGCCATCGACCCGGTCGAGGCCACCACCGGTGGAGGTGTCCGATGACGCTGGCCCTGCGAGAGCTGCGGCGGCGACCGAACCGGTTCGCGGTGGCGACCGTCGTCCTCAGCCTGATCGCCCTGTTGCTGATGTTCCTCGGCGGCCTGCTCGACGGGTTGACAGCCGGCAGCACCGGTGCCCTGCGCGCCCAGCAGGCCGACCTGATCGTGTACTCGGCCACCTCGGACGAATCGCTGGAGCGCAGCCGCCTCACCCCCGAGATCCGCGCCGCGGTCGAGGGCGTCGCCGGCGAGGACGCGGTGGGCGGCCTCGGCACCGTGCAGCTCGGCGCCCGGCTCGACGGCCGCGACGCCCGCGACCTCGTCCCCGTCGTGCTGATCGGCTACGAGACGGCGCCCCGGGGCCTGCCCGACGAGGTGCCCGGCGAGGGCGAGGTCTACGCCGACGAGTCGCTGCGCGCCGAGGGCAT
>DASUQS010000161.1:0-23154 GCA_036280455.1 Acidimicrobiales bacterium | reverse complement strand
GCGGTCGTCCCGGTGGTCCCCCCGGCGGTGGTGGCGGCGGTGGCCGTCCCTTCGGCGGTGGTGGCGGCGGTCGTCCGGGTGGCTTCGGCGGCCCCGGCGGCGGTGGCCCCGGTGGCGGTCCCGGTGGCGGACGCCCCGGTGGCGGTCCCCGTGGTGGGCAGCGCCCGCCGCGGCGGCGCGGTCGCCGGCGTCGCAGCCGCGAGGAGCTCCAGCCGATGGAGGCGCCGAGCTACACGCCGGCGTCGGCACCGGTCCCCGAGGGCACCATCGTGGTCGAGCGCGCCTCGACCCCGCAGGACCTCGGCCCCAAGCTCAACCGCACGGCAGCCGACGTCGTCCGCTTCCTGATGCAGCAGGGCGAGATGGTCACGGCGACCCAGTCCCTGACCGACGACATGATCGAGCTGTTCGCCGCCGAGATCGGGGCGGAGATCCGCCTCGTCGACCCCGGCGAGGAGCAGGAGGTCGAGCTGCAGCGCCAGCTCGGCTTCGACGAGCTGTTCGACTCCGCGGCCGGTGCCCACGTCGAGCCCCGCCCGCCGGTCATCACCGTGATGGGCCATGTCGACCACGGCAAGACCAAGCTGCTCGACCGCATCCGCAACGCGAACGTGGTCGAGGGCGAGGCCGGTGGCATCACCCAGCACATCGGCGCCTACCAGGCGGTCAAGAACGATCGTCCCATCACCTTCATCGACACCCCCGGCCACGAGGCGTTCACCGCCATGCGCGCCCGTGGTGCCGAGGCCACCGACATCGTCGTGCTGGTCGTGGCCGCCGACGACGGCGTGATGCCGCAGACCATCGAGGCGCTCAACCACGCCAAGGCGGCCGAGGTGCCGATCGTGGTCGCCATCAACAAGGTCGATCGCGAGCAGGCCAACGTCGACCGGGTCAAGCAGCAGCTGTCGGACCAGGGCCTCATCCCCAGTGACTGGGGCGGCGACGTCGAGATGGTGCAGGTGTCCGCCCTGCAGGGCCTGGGCATCGACGAGCTGCTCGAGACCCTCCTGCTCGTCGCCGACGTGCAGGACCCGCCGCTCGAGGCCAGCGCCGAGGGCCGCGCCGCTGGCGTGGTGCTCGAGGCCAACCTCGACGTGGGCCGTGGGCCCGTGGCGTCGATCCTGGTCCAGCGGGGCACGCTGCGCGTGGGCGAACCCCTCGTGGCCGGTGCCGCGTGGGGCCGCGTGCGTGCGCTCATCAACGACCGGGGCGAGAACGTGCGCGAGGCCGGTCCCTCGATGCCGGTGCAGGTGCTCGGCCTGAGCGAGGTCGCCGACGCAGGCGACCAGTTCGTGGTCGCACCCGACGAGAAGCTCGCCCGCTCCGCGGCCGAGACCCGCGAGCACTGGCAGCGCGTCGCCAGCCTCGGCCGCGAGGCTGCGGTCACCAGTGGCGGCGCCAAGCTCGAGGACATCTTCGAGCAGATCCAGCAGGGCGAGGCCGCCACGCTGAACCTGGTGCTCAAGGCCGACGTGACCGGCTCGCTCGAAGCCCTCACCGAGTCGCTCCGCAAGCTGGAGCGCGACGACGTCAAGCTGTCGTTCGTCACGCGAGGTGTGGGTGGCATCACCAAGAGCGACGTGCAGCTGGCGGCGGCGTCGAACGCCTCCATCATCGGCTTCAACGTGCGGCCCGACCGGTCGTCCCGCGAGCTGGCGGTGGCCGAGGACGTCGAGATCCGTACCTACGAGATCATCTACCAGGTGCTCGAGGACATCGAGAACGCCCTGCTCGGCCTGCTGCAGCCCGAGTACGAAGAGGTGGTCACGGGCGAGGCCGAGGTCCGCGAGATCTTCTCGGTGCCCCGCATCGGCAAGATCGCCGGTTGCTACGTCACCAACGGCGTCATCACCCGCAACTCCAAGGTGCGGTTCTTGCGTGACGGCACGATCATCTGGAAGGGCACGGTCCAGTCGCTCAAGCGGTTCAAGGACGACGCCCGAGAGGTGCAGGCCGGCTACGAGTGCGGCATCGGCCTGTCCGACTTCCAGGACCTGAAGCAGGGCGACATCATCGAGACGTTCGAGGAGCGGGAGATCCCGCGCACCTGAACGTCGGGTTCGACATCGGCATGGGCGGGCGTCCGGTGACGCCCGCCCTACGCTGAGGCTGTGCACGCCGCCGCTCTCCGCATCGAGCTCTACCTGCGGGACTGCCGCTCGCTCAAGGCGAAGCGCGCCACCCTGCGCCCGGTGATCGAGGGCATGTCGAAGCGGCACCGCGTGTCCGTGTCCGAGGTCGACCACCACGACAGCTGGCACCTGGCCACCGTCGGTGTGGCCGCCGTCGCTCCGTCGCACGCGCATCTGCGCGACGTGCTCGACGACGTCGAGCGGTACGTCTGGTCCTTCCCCGAGGTCGAGGTGCTCCACGTCGACCTGCGGTGGATCGAAGAGGAGGAGACAACATGAAGCGCTCATCCGGTACCGCCAGGGACTATCCACGCACGGCGCGGTTGAACCAGCTCGTGCACGAGATCGTCGCCGAGGAGATCGAGCGCATCGACGACGAGCGGCTGGGCTTCTTCACCGTCGTGGGCGTCGAGGTGGAGCCCGACATGCGGCGGGCCATCGTCTGGTACACGACGCTCGACGACGGCGACACCGACGCCGACGAGGAGCTGGCCGAGGCCCTGGAGCAGCACCGGGCGCGGCTGCAGTCCGCCATCGGTCGGCAGGCGCGCACGAAGCGCACGCCCGAGCTGTCGTTCCGGCCCGACGCGGTGATCCGCCAAGCCGAGCGCGTCGAGCAGATCCTGCGCGACATCGGCGACGAGGGCGCGAATCGGGCCGGCGGTGACGCGACGGGCGACGTCACGGCTGATCCTGCGCATGCCGAGCCGACGCCCGGCCCCGCCGGCGACGGCGGCTGATGGCGCGCCGGGGCTCGGGGCCCGCGGGCCCGGACGGGGTCGCCGTCGTCGACAAGCCGACCGGGTGGACGTCGCACGACGTGGTGGCGAAGTCCCGCGGGTTGCTCGGCACGCGCAAGGTCGGGCACTCGGGCACCCTCGATCCCGACGCCACGGGCGTTCTCGTCCTGGGCGTCGGTCGGGCCACGCGGCTGCTCACGTTCCTGTCCGGCCTCGACAAGCGCTACGTGGGGGAGGTCGTGCTCGGCACGGCCACCTCGACGCTCGACGCTGCGGGCGAGGTGACGGGCACCTGGGACATGGCAAGTGTCGGGCTCGACGAGGTGCGGCGCGCCGCGGTGGGGCTGACCGGGCAGATCGACCAGGTGCCGCCGATGGTGTCGGCGAAGAAGGTCGACGGGCGTCGCCTGCACGAGCTGGCCCGCGAGGGCATCGAGGTCGAGCGTTCCGCCGTGCCGGTGCGGGTCGACGAGTTCGCCGTGGGCGATCCGGTGGAGCCGGGTGTGTTCCCGATCGACGTGACGTGCTCGGCGGGTACGTACATCCGCTCGCTCGCCGCCGACCTCGGCACCGCGCTCGGCGGCGGCGCCCACCTGCGGGCCCTGCGTCGCCTCTCGGTCGGGCCGTACACGATCGAGGAGGCGGTCCCGCTCGATCAGCTGGCGCCGGAGCGCCTGCTGCCCCCGGTCGAGGCCCTGCGGGGCCGTCCCCGGGTGAGCGTCGACGACGAGGTCGCCGCGCTGGTGCGCAACGGCCGGGTCTTCGACGAGGGCGTGCTGGGGATCGAACCCGGCACACCGGGCCCGTGGGCGGTCGTCGACGGGGATGGTGCCCTCCTGGCCGTGTACGTGCGCCATCGCGACGAGACGGTCAAGCCGGGCGTGGTGCTGGCCACGACGTGACGCGCCGCAGGGCGCCGACCGGCTGCGCCCGCTGGGATGCTCGACCCCGAGCGATGGTGGGTCCATGCCGCGTCGCGGATCGGTAGGGTCGGTGGCGCTTCCGTCCCTCCCAGGGAGGCGCCATGCCCGACGTGCCCGCCAGCCCGCAGATCGCGGACTCGCTGCTCGACCTCATCGGCGATACGCCGCTCCTCCGCCTGAACCGGGTGACCGAGGGCCTCTCGTGCACCGTCGCCGTCAAGATGGAGATGCTCAACCCCGGCGGCAGCGTCAAGGACCGCCCCGCGCTCACCATGATCGAGGCGGCCGAGCGCGAGGGCCTGCTGAAACCGGGCGGCACCATCGTCGAGCCGACCTCCGGCAACACCGGTGTCGGGCTCGCCATCGTGGCGGCGCAGCGGGGCTACGACTGCATCTTCGTCGTCACCGACAAGGTGGCGCCCGAGAAGATCCACCTGCTGGAGGCCTACGGGGCCCGGGTGATCGTCTGCCCGGTGGCGGTCGAGCCCGACGATCCCGAGTCGTACTACTCCGTGGCCGAGCGGATGGTGACCGAGACCCCGGGCGCCTTCCGGCCCAACCAGTACGGCAACGACTGGAACCCGAAGGCCCACGAGCTCTCGACCGGGCCGGAGCTGTGGCGCCAGACCGCCGGGAGGATCACCCACTTCGTCGCGGGCGTGGGCACGGGCGGCACGATCACGGGTGTGGGGCGCTACCTCAAGGCGCAGGACCCGAACGTGCAGATCGTCGGCGCCGATCCCGCCGGGTCGGTCTACTCCGGCGGGTCGGGGCGCCCCTACCTGGTCGAAGGCATCGGCGAGGACTTCTGGCCGACCACGTACGACCCCTCGCTCGTCGACCGGGTCGTGGCGGTCAGCGACGAGGACAGCTTCCTGATGGCCCGGCGGGTGACCTGCGAGGAGGGCCTCCTGATCGGGGGCTCCGGCGGCACAGCGGTGGCCGCGGCGCTCGAGGTGGGGCGTGACCTCGGGCCCGACGACCTGGTCGTCGTGCTCGTTCCCGACTCCGGACGCGGCTACCTGTCCCGGGTGTTCGACGAGGACTGGATGGCCGGCTTCGGGTTCGTGCGGGGGAGCGAGCACACGGTGGACGACATCCTCCAGTCGCGGGGCGACGCCATCCCGCCGCTGGTCTACGCCCGCCCGGACGACACGGGGCAGCGGGCGGTCAACGTGATGCGCGGCTACGGGCTGTCGCAGCTGCCCGTCGCCAAGGGCGACATGCCGCTCGCCGCGGCGGAGATCCTCGGGTCGGTCGACGAGCTGGCCCTGATGGACCTCGCGTTCCGCGATCCCCACGTGCTCGACGAGCCCGTCGAGAAGGTGATGGGCGACCCGCTGCCCACCATCGGCATCGGCCAGCCGATCGCGCTGGCCGTCGAGCTGCTCGAACACGCCCCTGCGCTCGTCGTGCTGGCGGGCGGGCGCCCGCACGCCGTGCTGGGGCGCACGGACGTGCTCGAACACCTGGCCGGGCGACACGACGAGGACCACCGCTCGAGGAGACCATGACCACAGCGCCCGATCCCCGCGGCTTCGAGACCCGGGCCATCCACGCCGGGCAGGACCCCGACCCCTTCACGGGCGCGGTCGTGCCGCCGATCAGCATCTCCACCACGTTCGCCCAGCAGGGCGTGGGCCGGCACCACGGCTGGGAGTACTCCCGCAGCGCGAACCCGACCCGCGCCTCGCTGGAGCTGTGCATCGCCTCGCTGGAGGGTGCCCGGCACGGGTTCGCCTTCGCCTCGGGGCTGGCCGCCGAGGACGCCGTGCTGCGCCAACTGCCCCCGGGGTCGGGCATCGTCCTCGGTGGCGACGCCTACGGGGGCACGTTCCGGCTGATCGACAAGGTCTACGGCGCCAGCGGGCATCCGTGGGTGGCGGTCGATCTGGGCGACCCGGCGGGGCTGGCCCGCGACTGGCCGGACGGGACGCGCGTCGTGTGGGCCGAGACGCCGACCAATCCCGCCATGGCGATCGTCGACATCGCGGCCGTGGCCGAGGTGGCGCACGCCCACGACGCCCTGCTGGTGGTCGACAACACGTTCGCCACGCCGTATCTGCAGCAGCCTCTGGCGCTCGGCGCCGACGTGGTGGTGCACTCGTCGACCAAGTACCTCGGGGGCCACTCCGACGTGGTCGGGGGCGCCGTGGCGGTGAACGACGACGACCTCGCCGTGCAGTTGGGCTTCACCCAGAACGCCGTGGGCAGCGTGCCGTCGCCGATCGACTGCTACCTGGTGCAGCGGGGCCTCAAGACGCTGGCGGTGCGCATGGACCGTCACTGCGACAACGCCCGGGCGGTGGTCGAGCTGCTGACCGACCACCCGGCCGTCGAGCGGGTGCTGTGGCCGGGGTTGCCCGGGCATCCGGGCCACGACGTGGCGAAGCGCCAGATGCGCGACTTCGGCGGCATGGTCTCGTTCGTGCTGCGGGGCGGCGAGGAGGCCGCGCTGGCCGTGTGCGAAGGCACCGAGGTGTTCACGCTGGCCGAATCGCTCGGCGCCGTCGAGTCGCTGATCGAGCACCCGGCCCAGATGACCCACGCGTCGGCGGCCGGCTCGGCCCTCGCGGTCGACCCCGGCCTCGTCCGCCTGTCGGTGGGCATCGAGTCGGCCGGCGACCTGGTCGCAGACCTGCGCCAGGCCCTCGAACCGGTGCGGTGACACGGCGCTGACCAGGGGGATCCCTGGCCCGTGTCTGGCGCCCGGTACGCTGCCGCCCCGATGGAGGTGATCCGCGACCTGTCCGCCTGCCCTCGCCCTGCGGGTGGCACCGTGGTGACGATCGGCGCCTACGACGGCGTCCACGTCGGCCACCGGACGGTCATCGGGGAGGTGCGCCGGCGCGCCGACGAGGAGGGGCTGTCGACCGCGGTGGTGACCTTCGACCGCCACCCGGCCTCCGTCGTGCGGCCCGAATCCGCACCGCGCCTGCTCACCGACCTCGACCAGAAGCTCGAACTGCTGGCCGAGACGGGCGTCGACTACTGCCTGGTCATCACCTTCGACGAGGCCCGCAGCCGCGAGCCCGCCGACGACTTCGTGCGCGAGGTCCTGGCCGGCTGCCTGGCGGCGCGGGTCGTCGTGGTCGGCGACGACTTCCACTTCGGTCACAAGCGGTCGGGCAACGTCGACCTGCTGCGCACGATGGGTGGTGACCTGGGCTTCGAGGTCGACAGCCGCGACCTGGTCGACGCGGAGGGTCTCCCGGCGGGCGACGCAGGCAAGGTGTCGTCCACCCGCATCCGCCATGCGCTCGTCGAGGGCGACCTGGCCGCGGCGAACGCCTGGCTGGGCCGTCCCCACGAGGTGCGCGGGCTGGTGGCCCCGGGGGAGAAGCGGGGCCGTGAGCTGGGGTTCCCGACCGCCAACGTGTCGGTGCCCGGCGAGATCCTCCTGCCGGCGGACGGCATCTACGCGGGCTGGTTCGAGCGGGCCGACGGGTCGGTGCATCCGACGGCCATCTCGCTGGGTCGGCGGCCCACCTTCTACGTGGAGGCGCACGCCAGCCTCCTCGAGGCACACCTCCTCGACTTCGCCGGCGACCTGTACGGCGAGCGCGTCAAGGTGCGCTTCGTGTCGTGGCTGCGCGGCGAGGAGCGGTTCGACTCGGTCGAGGCGCTCATCGAGCAGATCGCTCGCGACTGCGACGAGGCCCGGCGCATCCTCGGCGCCTGAGCTGGGCGCGGTCGCGCCCGGGGCCGGATGCGCGGCGATCGGACGACCTCCCGAACGAGAACGACGTTCCGTCTCTGGCTTATGCTGTAAGGCAACATTCCGTTGCCGCAGACGTGCGGCGGGGCACAGTAGAGGTCACATGGACGAGGACCCGGTCGAGAGCGACGACGCGGCGATCGCTGACGTCATCCCGCTGGCCAACGTCGTGTCCAACGGGCCGGGGCGATCGCCGACGACGCGGCTGATCCCCGATCCGCTCGCCGGGCCGTCGGAGGACCCGATCGTCGGCCCCGAGGGCGACGCCCAGGAGATCGACGCGGTCGTGGCCGTCCCCCGGCTCGCCCGACACGAGATCGTGCTCGACGACGACCACCGGGTCGGTGTCGCGGTGTGCGGGCAGGGCCTGCCGGTGGTGTTGGTCCACGGTTTCACCGCCGAGGGCATCCTCTACGCCCAGACGCTGTCCCGCCTCGTGGCGATGGGCTTCAAGGTGGTGGCGATCGATGTCGCCGGCCATGGCGGCACCCAGGGCCTGCCCACGGGCGGCGACGACCTCGAGTCCTACACCCGGCTGCTCGCCCGCGTGCTCGACGAGCTGGGCATCCGCCGAGCGGTGTTCGCCGGCCACTCCATGGGCGGCCGCCTGGTCACCCAGTTGGCGGCCGCTGATCCGGACCGGGCGATCGCCGTCGTGCTCATCGACGCGGTGGTCGGCGACTGCTGGGACCGGCTGATCAAGCTGTCGCGCTTCGCCCCTCCGGTGATCGTCGGCATCGCGGCGCTGCTGGTGGCCGACACGCTCTCGACGCTGCCCCTGCTGCGCAACCCGACGCAGGCCGCCAAGCTCGGCCGACTGGTCTTTCCCATCCTCCTCGGGCACGCCCGGCGGCCGTGGCGCATGTTCGGCCCCGCCATCTCGATGATGCGCTCCGAGCCGAGCGGGCAGATGCTCGACGATCTCGGCACGGCCGGCATCCCGGTCGTGGTCATCCACGGCGACCGCGACATGCCCGTGCCCTACGCCACCGCGGTCGACGCCGCCCGGCGCTCCGCGGGCACGCTGGTGACGGTCAAGGGAGGGACGCACTCGTGGGTGCTGAAGGACCCCGAGACCCTGCCCGCCATCATCGCCGAGCTGCTGGACGGACCTCTGGCCAGGGTGCGGGCCGCCGCGCTCGGGGCAGCGGGCCTGCGCATCGATGCCACGTCCGACCAGATCGAGCGGGCGTTCCTCGGGCCGCACGCGTGGGTGCGGAAGCTGACGCCGCCCCTCGAGTTCCGCACCGGGACGGCCCACCACCACCGGTCGCGCTACGAGTGGACGGTGTCGCAGCCGGCGTGACGGTCCGTAGCGAGGGGTTCGCCGTTCGGGCACCTGCGCTGGTACCCTGTCTCGACGCTCCGAACCAGGCGCAGCTCGACCAAGCAGTTCGAGAACAGCTTGTCGTCTCGGCACTCCCAGCCGAGCCGGTGACGGGGCAGGGTAAGCAGTCACCCGAACGAAGGAAACACGCGTGTCAGACCAGATAGACGCGGCGAAGACCGGAATCATCGCCGACAACAAGCTCCACGACTCCGACACGGGGTCGCCCGAGGTGCAGATCGCGCTGCTCACCGCACGCATCAACCACCTCAACGACCACCTGTCGAAGCACAAGAAGGACCACCACAGCAGGCGCGGCCTGTTGCAGCTCGTGGGGCGGCGCCGCCGCCTCCTCGACTACGTGCGGTCCAACGACGTCGAGCGCTATCGCGAGATCGTCGCCAAGAACGGTCTGCGCCGCTGAGGCCTGACACGCGACAGGAGCGGCCCCCGCGGGCCGCTCCTGCTGCATGCAGCGCAGGTCGCGCTGACACGTGAGACCGCCCGCCTCCGGCCGATCCGGTGGCGGGCCTGACAACAGAAACCCCGGCAGTGTGCAGGTCAGCTGCCAGTCGCCGTCCTCCGCAGCGTGCGGTGGTTGCCGACTGGGAACTGGCCCCGCTGCCTGATCCGGCGGACGATCCGCCGGGAAGGAGAGCGACCCATGGTCGATCCCATCGCCGTGTCGGCACCCGTCTCGGGCACCGACACCACACTCAGCTTCGAGACCGGCAAGCTGGCCTTCCAGAGCCAGGGCGCCGTCGTCGTCCGCCTCGGCAAGACCGAGGTCCTGGTCACCGCCAACGGTGCCCGCAACATCCGTGAGGGAATCGACTTCTTCCCTCTCACGGTCGACGTCGAGGAGCGCATGTACGCCGCGGGACGCATCCCCGGCAGCTTCTTCCGCCGTGAGGGCCGGCCCACCGATCTGGCGATCCTCACCTGTCGCCTGATCGACCGGCCGCTGCGTCCGAGCTTCGCCAAGGGCTACCGCAACGAGACCCAGGTCGTCGTGACGGTCATGGGCGTCGACGGCGAGAACCCCTACGACATCGCCGCCATCAACGGCGCCTCCGCCGCGCTGATGCTGTCCGGCCTGCCCTTCGAGGGGCCGATCGGTGCCGTGCGCATCGCATGGACGTCCGAGGGCAAGTGGATCCCGCACCCCACCTACAGCCAGGGCGAGGACTCCACGTTCGAGCTCGTCGTGGCCGGGCGCCAGCTCGACGACGGCGACATCGCCATCATGATGGTCGAGGCCGGCGGCACCGAGCAGGCCTGGCAGCTCTACCAGGACGGCACGCCGTACGTGACCGAAGAGGTCATCGCCGGTGGCCTCGAGGCCGCCAAGACCTGGATCCGCGAGTCGATCGAGGCCCAGCGCGACCTCGTCGAGCAGGCCAAGGCCAAGGACATGATCCACTCGATCGAGTGGGAGCCGCAGGTCGACTACACCGACGAGATCTTCGCCCGCGTGGAGGCCGTCGGCACCGACAGCCTGACCACGGTGGCCGCCATCACGGCCAAGGCCGAGCGTGAGGCCGCGCAGGGCGAGGCCGCCAAGGCCATCATCGAGACGCTGCTGCCCGAATTCCCGGAGCAGCAGCGCGAGATCAACAACGCCGCCAAGGCGCTGCTGAAGAAGATCATCCGTCGCCGCATCGTCGAGGAGGGCGCCCGCATCGACGGTCGTGGCCCCGCCGACCTGCGGCCGCTGTCGGCCGAGGTCGGCCTCATCCCGGCCGCCCACGGCTCGGGCCTGTTCCAGCGCGGCGAGACCCAGGTGCTCAACGTCACCACGCTGGGCATGCCGAAGACCGACCAGATCCTCGACAACCTGGGCAACAAAGACCGCAAGCGGTACATGCACCACTACAACATGCCGCCGCACGCCAACGGCGAGACCGGCCGCGTGGGGAGCCCCAAGCGCCGCGAGATCGGTCACGGCCTGCTGGCCGAGCGGGCGCTGCTGCCCGTCGTGCCGAGCCAGGACGAGTTCCCGTACGTGCTGCGGCTCGTGTCCGAGGTGCTCGCCTCGAACGGTTCGACGTCGATGGCGTCGGTGTGCTCGTCGTCGATGTCGCTCATGGACGCCGGTGTGCCCATCAAGGCACCCGTCGCCGGCATCGCCATGGGCCTCGTGTTCGCCGAGGGCAAGTACACGTCCCTCACCGACATCCTCGGTGCGGAGGACGCCTTCGGCGACATGGACTTCAAGGTCGCCGGCACGTCCGAGTTCGTCACCGCCCTGCAGCTCGACACCAAGATCGACGGCCTGCCGGCCGACGTCCTGGCCCAGGCGCTGCAGCAGGCCTACGAGGCCCGCGTCAAGATCCTCGAGGTCATGAACGAGTCGATCCCGGCGCCGCGCGACGAGGTCGGCGAGACGGCACCGAAGATCGTCAGCTTCGAGATCCCGATGGACAAGATCGGCGAGGTGATCGGGCCCAAGGGCAAGGTCATCAACGCGATCACCACCGAGACCGGCGCGGACGTCAGCGTCGACGACGACGGCATGGTCGGCCGGGTGTCGATCGGTTCGAGCGACAAGGGTGCGGTGGAAGAGGCCAAGCGCCAGATCCAGCTCATCCTGAACCCGCCGACGGCCGAGGTCGGCCAGGTGTACCCGGGCCGCGTGGTGAACATCACCAAGTTCGGTGCGTTCGTCAACATCCTCCCGGGCCGCGACGGCCTGCTGCACATCAGCAAGATCGGTGGCGGCAAGCGCATCGACAAGGTCGAGGACGTGCTCGACCTCGGCGACGAGGTCGAGGTGCGGGTCGACGACGTCGATCCCGGCGGCAAGGTGTCGCTGAGCCTGGCCTCCTCGCCCCCGCCCGCCGAGGGCGAAAGCGACCGCGGCGGCGATCGCGGCGAGCGTCGCGACCGGGGCGGCCGCTCCGATCGCGGCACCTCGTCGACGCCGGCCACCTCGGCCGCCGAGACGGTCAGCTTCGAGGACAGCTTCGACGACGAGCTCCGCGGCGACCTGGGCGACCTGGGTCCCGTCACCGCCGCCCCCAGCGAGGGCCGCGGCGACCGGGGCGGGCGCGGCGGCGACCGTCGCCGTCGCCAGCGTCGCTGAGCCGTCCAGCACTCGTCATGACGCCCGCCGCGCCGACCGAAGAGATCCGGGAGACACGACTGGCCAACGGCCTCCGCCTCGTCACCGAGCGGATGCCGGAGGCCCGGTCGGTGTCCCTCGGCGTCTGGGTCGGTGTCGGCGGGCGTGACGAGCCCGAGGCGCTCTCGGGCGCGTCGCACTTCCTCGAGCACCTGCTGTTCAAGGGCACGTCCACCCGGTCGGCCCGGCAGATCGCCGAGGACATCGACGCGGTCGGCGGCGAGATGAACGCCTTCACCAACCGCGAGCACACGGCGTACTACACGCGCCTGCCCGCGGCGCGGGCGCAGCTGGGCGTCGACATCCTGGGCGACGTGCTCACCGACCCGGCGCTGCGGCCGAACGAGGTCGACGCCGAGCGGCACGTCATCCTCGAAGAGATCCTCATGAACCTCGACATGCCCGAGGATCACGTGCACACGCTGCTGGCCGAGGCCCTGTTCCCCGGCCATCCGCTGGGGCGCGAGGTGCTCGGCAGCCGCGAGACGGTCGAGGCCGCCAGCCGCGACCCGATCGCCGCGTTCTTCGAGCGCTGGTACCGGCCCCGCAACCTGGTGGTCGTGGCGGCCGGCGACCTCGACCACGACGAGACGGTCGAGGCCTTCGCCGGCACGCTCGGCCGACTCGAGGGCGGCGAGCGTCCCGTGCGCGACCTGCCGGGTGTCGACGTGGAGCCCCGCGTGGTGCTCGACGACCCGACCGAGCAGGTGCACCTCGCCATGGGCTGGCGGGGCGTCGACCACGACGACGACGACCGCTACGCCCTCATGGTGGCCAACCAGATCCTGGGCGGCGGCATGTCCAGCCGCCTGTTCCAGCAGGTCCGCGAAGAGCGTGGCCTCTGCTACTCCGTCTACTCGTGGGCGTCGACCTACGCGGATGCCGGCAGCGCCGGCATCTACGCCGGCACCGCCCCCGCTCGCGTGGGCGAGCTGCTCACCGTCGTCGACGACGAGGTCGCCAAGCTGGTGGCTGCGGGCGTCACCGAGAACGAGCTCGCGGTGGCGAAGGGCTACATCGAGGGGTCCCTCCTGCTCGGGCTGGAGGACTCCGCCTCGCGGATGGCCCGGCTCGGCCGGAGCCTCATGGCGCGCGACGAGATCATCCCGGGCGAGGATCAGCTCGCCCGCATCCGGGCCGTCACCGCGGACGACGTGGCCTCCGTGTCGGCCCGTGTGTTCGGCAGCCCCCGGGCCATGGCGATCGTCGGCCACGTCGACGACGCCGTCCTGTCCTGACCGGCCGGGCGGAGACCGCTCGGCCATCCATCGCCAGGAGTGTGCGCGCCCCCGAGCACGGTCCTGGTGCGTGCGAGGTTCGCACCGCCGAGCCGGGTGCCCTACGGGCGTTCGGTGACCTGGCCGGCGTCGACCTCGACCACCCGGTCGATGCCCACCTCGTCGAGCAGGCGCCGATCGTGGGTGACGAGGATGAGGGTGCCGGCGAAGCCATCGAGGGCCTGTTCGAGCTGCTCGACCGCCTCGAGGTCGAGGTGGTTGGTCGGCTCGTCGAGCACCAGCACGTTCACGCCCCGCACCTGCAGCACGGCCAGGGTGGCCCGGGTGCGCTCGCCGGGCGACAACGACCCGACCGGCCGGTCGACGTGCTCCGCCGACAGACCGAACTTCGCGAGCGCGGAGCGGGCTTCGGACCGCTCGGTCACGCCGGTGGCGGTGTGGAAGCCGGCGAGCAGCGTGGGTGAGCCGGCGAAGAGATCGCGGGTCTGGCTGATCTCTCCGACGACCACGCTGGGGCCGCGCCAGTGCGCGCCGGCGGCGAGCGGCAGCCGGCCCAGCATCGCCCCGAGCAGCGTCGACTTGCCCGACCCGTTGCGTCCGACCACGGCGACGCGTTCGCCGCCCGCCACCTCGAGCGTCACGGGTCCCAGCGTGAAGCCGGGCTCGCCGTCCCGCCCGGGGCGTTCGACCACGGCTTCGGCCAGCCGGAACACGACGTCGCCGCTGCGTCCGGCATCCGCGATGCTGAGGCGCAGGTCCCATCCCTCCCAGGGCTTGTCGACGGTGTCGAGCCGGGCCAGCGCCTTGTCGGTGATCTTGGCCTTGGCGGCCACGTGCTGGGAGCTCTGGATGTTGCGGTGGCGGATGAACTTGTCCGTCTCGCCGGAGCGCTTCGCCACCCGCTGGCCCTGGTTGGCCCACTGGCGCTGCGTGCGGGCCCGCTCGGTGAGCGAGTCGCGGCGCTCGGTGTAGACCCGGTAGTCCTGCTCGGCGTGCTGGCGGGCGAGGGCCCGCTCGTCGAGGTAGGCGAGCCAGCCGCCCTCGTAGCGGGTGAGCGTGTGGGCGTGCTCGTCGATCTCGGCGACGGCCGTGACCGTGCGTTCGAGGAAGGCCCTGTCGTGCGACACGACCATCACGGGGGCGGCGAGGCCGAGGACGAACCGCTCCAGGCGGTCGAGTCCGTCGAGGTCGAGGTCGTTGGTGGGCTCGTCGAGGAGGAAGACGTCGAACCGCGCGAGCAGCAGCGCGGCGAGTTGGGCGCGGGCTGCCTGCCCGCCGGAGAGGTGGCTCATCTCGCGGTCGATGGCGGCGGCGTCGAGCCCCAGGTCGTCGGCGACCGCGCCGGCGCGGGCGTCGAGGTCCGCGCCTCCGAGGGCCATCCACCGGTCGAGTGCCTGCGTGTAACGCTCGGTGGGGTCGGTGGGGTCGGTGGGGTCGGTGGCCGCGTCCGAGGACGTGTCGCCGAGCGCCGCGGTCGCCCGGTCGAGCGCCGCCGATGCCGCCGCCACGCCCGTGCGCCGCGCCAGCATGGCGCGCACGGTCTCGCCCGGCCGCGGGTCGGGCTCCTGTGGCAGGTAGCCGACGGTGGCGCTGGGCGGGGCGAGGTGCACGTGACCGCCCTCGGCCGTGCGCTGGCCGGCGAGGACGCGTAGCAGCGTGGACTTGCCCGACCCGTTGGGTCCCACGAGACCCACGCGCGCGCCTGGCGCCAGCACGAGGCCGACGCCGGCGAGCAACGGGCGAGGACCCGCGGCGATGTCCAGGTCGCGGGTGGTGAGAGTGGCGAGGGGAGTAGACACACGGAGCTCCAGGGTCGACGGGCGAACGGACGCGCTGGGAAGACCGTGGTCGTTACATCGCCGGTCACGATACCGGTGGCGGTCCGTTCCGCCCACGCGATTTCCGCGCGGCGGGGCCTCGACCGACCCCCGATCCGCCGGTTCACGTTCCGTGAACCCAGGCACCGTGTGCGGTCGTGCGGCGGGGGCGCACTAGTGTGCGATGCCGATGACCGTGCGTGTGGGAGTCTTCGGCGCTGGTGGGCGCATGGGAAGCACGGTGTGCCGCGCCGTGGCCGCCGATCCCGAGCTCGAGCTGGTCGGGGCCATCGACCCCCACCACTCGGGCCTCGACCTGCGACACGTGACGGGCGTCGACGTCCCCGACCTGCACATCGACCCCGATCCCGCCGCGCTCCTCGAGGCCGGGGCGGAGGTCGTCGTCGACTTCACCGTCCTCGACGCGTCGCGCCGCAACCTGGCGTGGGCGGCGGACAACGGCGTCCACGCGGTGGTCGGCACCACGGGTTTCAGCGACGAGGACTGCGAGCAGCTCCGCACCCGCTTCACCCGGAGCAACTGCCTGATCGCCCCCAACTTCGCCATCGGCGCAGTGCTGATGATGCGGTTCGCCGAGCTGGCGGCACCCTGGTTCGAGACCGCCGAGATCATCGAGCTGCACCACGACCAGAAGGTCGATGCTCCCTCGGGAACCGCGATGTTGACGGTGCAGCGCATGGCCGAGTCCTCCGGGGACTGGGCGCCGGACCCCACGCGCAAGGCGGTGCTGGAGGGGGCGCGGGGCGGCGACGGCCCCGGCGGCATCCGGGTGCACTCCGTGCGCCTGCGGGGCTTGGTGGCGCACCAGGAGGTGCTGCTCGGCACCACCGGGCAATCGCTCACCATCCGCCACGACAGCTACGACCGCGACAGCTTCATGCCGGGCGTCATCCTGGCGGTCAAGCAGGTCGCGCACCATCCTGGCCTGACGCTCGGGCTCGACGAGTACCTCGGTCTCTGACCGCTGGTCAGCGCTGTCCCCCCGGACGGTGCGGGACGCCGCTGCAGGCGGGCCGCCACGGCCACTAGCCTGACGGATCGTCAGAAACGGTGCGGGCATCGGCCCGCCGTTGCACGAGGGGAAGGCGCGCCATGCTGGCTGCCGGCAACATCTGGGACCTGGTCGTCCGCCGGGCCGACGAGACGCCCGACCGCGAGATGGCGGTCGACGAGAAGGGGCGCCGGCTGACCTTCGGCGAGTACCGCGACCGCTGCGAGCGGGCCGCGGCGGGCTTCGCCGACCTCGGCGTCGGCGAGGGCACCGTCGTGTCGTGGATCCAGCCCACCACCCTCGAGGCCATGGTGCTGTTCGGCGCCCTGCGCCGCCTGGGGGCGGTGCAGAACCCCATCCTGCCGATCTACCGCGAGCGCGAGGTCGGCTTCATCGTCCGCCAGGCGGGGTCGTCCCTGTTGATCACCCCGTCGAGCCTGGGCGGCTTCGACTACCGGGCCATGGCGGAGGCCGTCACCGAAGGCACCGATGCCCGGGTGCTGGTCGTCGACGACACGCTGCCGGACGGCGACCCGGCGACGCTGCCGCCCGCCCCCGACGACGACATGAACACGCCGGCAGGCGACGTGCCGGTGCGCTACCTCATCTACACCTCGGGCACGACGGCCGAGCCCAAGGGGGCCAAGCACGGCGACCGCACCCTCCGGTACGCCTCGGTCGGCATGTCCGAGCGCCTCGGCCTGGCGCCCGACGACCGCTTCGCCTTCGTGTTCCCGATCACCCACATCGCCGGGGGCGTCTACATCTACGCCGCGCTCGCCTACGGGCTCACGTTCGTGCTCGACGGGGCCTTCAACCCCGCGACCACCATCGACCTGCTGCGCCGCGAGAACATCACCCAGGGCGGCGCCGGCACCTTCTTCCACCAGGTGTACCTCAAGGCCCAGCAGGATCTGCCCGAAGGCGAGAAGCTCTTCCCGAACATCCGCACGTTCCCCGGGGGTGGCGCGCCCAAGCCGCCGAGCCTGCACCACGAGCTCAAGGCGGCGTTCGGCGTCGGTGTCGTGTCGGGCTACGGGATGACCGAGGCGCCGATCCTCACGATGAACCACCACGACGCCCCCGATGAGGTCCTGGCGGAGACGGAGGGGCCCGCGGTGGCGGAGACGTCGCTGCGCATCGTCACGGTCGATGGCAAGGCCGCGGGCGTGGGGGAGGAGGGCGAGATCCGGGCCAAGGGACCGCAGGTCACCCTCGGCTACCTGGACTCGTCACTCGATGCCGCCGCCTTCGACGAGGACGGCTGGTTCCGCACCGGCGACCTCGGCACCCTCGACGCGGACGGCAACCTCACGATCACCGGGCGCCTCAAGGACGTGATCATCCGCAAGGGCGAGAACATCTCGGCCAAGGAGGTGGAGGATCTGCTCTTCACCCATCCGAAGGTGGGCGACGTGGCGGTCGTCGGCCTGCCCGACGCCGCGAGCGGCGAGCGGGCGTGCGCAGTGGTGGTGCCAGCGGACGGCGCCGAGCGGCTCACGTTCGACGAGATGAAGGCGCACCTCCTCGACGCGGGGCTGATCACCCGCAAGCTGCCCGAGCAGCTCGAGATCGTCGACGCCCTGCCCCGCAACCCGTCGGGCAAGATCGTGAAGTTCGAGCTGCGGGACCGGTTCGCCTCCTGAGTCCCTGCGTCGGTCGGCCGCGAGGGCGGGTGGGGCTACGCTCGCCCTCCCGCCGGCCACGCGTCGGCTCCCGCCGCGCGGCCCTGCCGAGCGGCCCACCGTCGCCAGCCCGAGGTCAGCCCGATCACCGACGATCACGAGTTCAGTGCGGACGACGTCGCGGCCGTGTACCGGGCGGTCGAGCTGCGGCGGGACATGCGGCACTTCCGGCCTGATCCGGTGGCCGAGGACGTGCTCGAGCGCCTCCTCGGGGCGGCGCACCTGGCGCCCAGCGTCGGGTTCATGCAGCCCTGGCGGTTCGTGCGCATCACCGACCCGGACCTGCGCCGTGCCGTCCACGGCGTGGTGGAGAGCGAGCGCATCCGCACGGCTGCCGCCCTGGGCGAACGCCGCGCCGAGTTCCTGCGACTCAAGGTCGAGGGCATCCTCGACTGCGGTGAGCTGCTGGTCGTCGCGCTGATGGACGGCCGCGATCGCTACGTGTTCGGACGGCGCACCCTCCCCGAGATGGACGTCGCCTCGGCGGCCTGTGCGATCCAGAACCTGTGGCTGACCGCGCGGGCGGAGGGACTGGGCATGGGGTGGGTGTCGATCTTCGACCCGGACGCTCTGGCGCGACTGCTGGCCATGCCGGAGGGCGCCCGTCCGCTGGCCGTGTTGTGCCTGGGGCACGTCGACGAGTTCTACGACCGCCCGCTGCTCGAGCGGCAGGGATGGGACGAGCGCCGCCGGTTGGCCGACCTGGTGGGCGAGAACCGGTGGCCGGATGCTCCGTCGGTCGCGGTCGATGGCAGCTGACCGGGCAGCCGTCATCCTGCTGCCGCCGTCGGAGGGCAAGGCGCCGGGCGGGCGCGGACGGCCCTGGCACGCCGGGGCGGCGGCGATCCCCGCGCTCGACGGCGCCCGGGCGACCGTTCTCGACGCGTTGGCGGAGCAAGGCGACGACCTCACCTTGGCGCCGACCCGGCCGGCGATCGCCCGGTACACCGGTGTGCTGTACGGCGAGCTCGACTGGGGCTCCCTGCCGAGCGCGGCCAAGGCGCTCGGTTCCCGGACGGTGCTGATCGCCTCGGGCCTGTGGGGCGTGTCGTCGCCGCGCGACCCGTTGCCGTACTACCGGCTGAAGATGGGCGCGAGCCTGCCGCCGCTCGGCAAGCTGTCGACCTGGTGGCGCCCGCAGATCACCGACGTGCTGGCCCACCGGCTGGCGGGCCGCCTGGTGTGGGACCTGCTGCCGAACGAGCACGCCGCGGCGTGGACGCCGGCGGCGGTGCCGATGCGGCGGCGCGTGACCGTGCGCTTCGTCGACGCGCACGGGCGCACCGTCAGCCACTGGAACAAGCTGCTGAAGGGCGCGCTCGTCCGCCACCTGCTGACCGAGCGGCCCGCCGGCCCCGAGGACCTGGCCGGCTGGGTCCACCCGTCCGGCTACCGGGTGGACCCGGAGCTGTCGCGCCTCGACGACGACCCGGCGCTGCTCGTCTTCGCGGAACGCGCCTGAACGCGCAACGCCATCCGCGCGCGGCAGGCGACATCCAGGCGGCGTCGGCATCGGCCGTTACGAGGCCGCGCGGCGTCATTCGGCGGGCGGCCAGAGCGGCTCAGGCACCTCGAACCCGACCGGGTCACCCCAGTGGTTGCGGAACGACACCTCGTGCACCGGCCGGCGGGTGGCCACGCCCCAGTGGCCGGTGGGGTAGCCGAACGAGACGCAGCAGGCCATGATCCACCCCTCGCCGTCGGGGACCCCCAGGACGTCGAGGGTCTCGCGTGGGTGGAAGAACCCGAGGACGCTGGTCAACGACGACCCGACACCATGCGCCCTGGCCGCCAGCATGGCGCTCCACACGGCCGGGTAGATCGAGCCTCCGGTCGGGTCGTGCTGCACGAACCCGAAGAGGAACAGCGGCACGTCCTCGAAGTGGTCGGCGAGCCACTGTGCCGAGCGCTGCACCTTCACCATCTGAACGCTCTCGGGGTCGTCCGGATCGGCGGCGGCCGCCGCCAGCCGGTCGGCGTACACGGAGGCCCACAGCTGGGAGATGGCGTCGCGGTAGAGCGGGCCGATGCGGCCCTTCACGTCGGGGTCGTCGACGAGCAGGAAGCGCCAGTTCTGGGTGTTGCCACCGCTGGGTGCCCGGATGGCGGCATCCAGGATGGCCGCCTGCACCCCGTCGGGCACCGGGTCCTTCGTGACCCGGCGCATCGCACGGGTCGTGTACAGCGCTTCGAGGGTGTCCATGGGCCACCGGTCTACTGCCCCGTCCGGCGGCGGGCGCCCCACGCCCGCTATGCACCGAGTGTATTCATCCGGTGTATAGTGCTCGGCCATGAGCACCGCCTTCACCCTCCTCGGCCTGCTCGAGGGTGCCCCGTCGCACGGCTACGAGCTGAAACGGGCCTTCGACCAGCGCTTCGGTTCCGACAAGCCGCTGCCCTTCGGCCAGGTGTACGCCACTCTCGGCCGCCTCCAGCGCGATGGCCGCGCCGTCGTGGTCGGCACCGAGGCGGGAGAGGGACCGGAGCGCAAGCGCTACGCCATCACCGACCAAGGCGTCACCGACCTCGAACGGTGGCTCGCCGAGGCCGAGGTGCCAGAGCCGCACCTCCAGACGGTCCTGTTCTCGAAGGTGGTGCTCTCCCTCCTGTCGGGGCGGGACGCCCACCGGTTCCTCGACACGCAGCGGGCAGCCCACCTCGCCCGCATGCGCGAGCTGACCGAGTTGCGCCGCACCGCGCCCCTCGGTCAGGCGCTGCTCGCCGACTACGCCCTGTTCCACCTGGAGGCCGATCTCCGGTGGCTCGACCTGACCGCCGCCCGGCTCGACGACCTGGCTCGGGAGGTCACCCGGTGAGCGCCGTGCTCGAAGCCGTCGACATCCACCGCTCGTTCGGTGCCACCCAGGCGCTGAGTGGCCTCGACGTGACGGTCGAGGAGGGCGAGATCCTGGCCATCATGGGTCCCTCCGGGTCCGGCAAGTCGACCCTGCTGCACTGCCTGGCGGGGATCATCCAGCCCGACCGCGGCGAAGTCCGCTTCGCCGGTCGCCGCATCGACGACCTGGGAGAGCACGAGCGGACCGAGCTGCGCCGGGCCTCGTTCGGGTTCCTGTTCCAGTTCGGACAGCTCGTTCCCGAGTTGTCCGCCGTCGAGAACGTGGCCCTCCCGCTGCTGCTGGCCAAGCGGCGCCGCACCGATGCGCTCGCGGCGGCCGACGGGTGGTTCGAGCGGCTGGGCATCGACGGTCTGCAGGGCCGGCGGCCCGGCGAACTGTCCGGGGGCGAGGCGCAGCGGGTGGCCTTGGGCAGGGCCATGGTCACCTCGCCCCCCGTGCTCTTCGCCGACGAGCCGACCGGCAGTCTCGACTCGCTGTCGGGAGAGCGGGTCATGAACCTGCTCGTCGACGAGGCCCGCGCCAAGGGCACGACCGTGGTGGTGGTGACGCACGAGCCTCGGGTCGCCGCCTACAGCGACCGCGAGGTCGTCGTGCGCGACGGTCGCTGCGCCGTTCCGGCGGTGGTTCGATGATCCGGCTCGCCGCCCGCTTCGTCGTCAGCGGTGGGCGCGAGAGCGCCGTGCGGCTCGTGCTCACCGCGCTCGGCGTCGCCGTGGGAACGACGCTCCTGCTGCTGGCGGCGGCCGCCGACCCGGCCATCCGCGCCCAGCAGAGCCGCACGGCCTGGCAGGAGACCGTCGGCGATCCTGCTGCGCACGAGGGGTCCGGCGATCCGCTGCTGTGGTGGGTACACGAGGACGGGGTCGACGGCCGGATCATGACGGTGCTCCGCGTCGCCGGCACGGGGCCCGACTCCCCGGTACCGCTCGGCCTCGGCCACGTCCCCGAGCCCGGCGAGGTCCACGTCTCACCGGCGTTGGCCTCGCTGCTCGACGAGCTTCCCGCCGACCGGCTGGCGGACCGGTTCCCTGCAGCGCCGTCCGGCACGATCGGTGACGACTACCTGGCGGGACCCGACGACCTGGTCGCGGTGGTGGGCATGCCCGCTGACGTGATGCGCGCCATGGACGTGCCCGAGATCCATCGCGTCCGCACCTCGCCGCCGTCGTACCAGTTCACCGACTTCCTCCGCGTCATGTTCGGCATCGGCGCGGTCGGCCTGCTCATGCCCGTGCTCGTCTTCGTGTCGACGTCCACCCGCATCGGCGCCGCCCGGCGCGAGCAGCGCTTCGCCGCGCTGCGTCTGGCGGGGGCGACGCCCCGCCAGATCAACCTGGTCGCGGTGGTCGAGGCCGGCGCTGCAGCCGCGCTCGGGGCTGTGCTCGGAGCGGGGGGCTTCGCGCTGGTCCGGCCCTGGGCCGCCCGCATCGAGATAGACGGCCACGCGCCGTTCGTCGACGACGTGCGGGTCGCGCCGGTGCTCCTGCTGTGCATCCTGCTCGCGATCCCCGCCCTCGCCGTCGTCGCCGCCACGACGAGCCTGCGGCGGCTGCAGATCTCGCCGCTCGGCGTCGCCCGGCGGGCGGTCCGCTCGCAGCCGACGGCCCGGCGCCTCCTGCCGCTGGTCGGCGGATCCGCCTCCTTCGTCGTGACGCTCGCCGTCGCCGTCCGCAGCGGCAGCATGGCCGCCGTGCTCCCGGCGATGGCGGCGTTCGCGCTCATGATCGGGGGGATCGTCGCTGCCGGGCCCTGGTTCACCGTGCTCGCCGCCCGCCTCATCGGGCGGCGCGGCCGGCGGGCGAGCGCGCTCCTCGCCGGTCGCCGCCTGGAGGACGATCCGGTCGGCGGGTTCCGTGCCGTCAGCGGTCTCGTGCTCGCCGTCTTCGTCGCCAGCGTGTTCAGCGGCGTGACACCCGCGGTCCTGGCCGAGTCGGGGGACGGGCGCAGCACCCTGATCGAGGGCAGCGCCCTCGTGGTCGGGGTGGGGGCGGTCACCTCAGCCGAGGCGGACGCCGCGCTCGACGCCGCGGTCGCCGCCGGAGCGGACCGGGGGATCGCGCTCCACCTGGACCCGGAGCCCGACCGGCCGCTGACCGACCCGGCGCGCGGTCGCTCCGAGACGCGGCTGGTGGCGTGCGCCGACCTCGCCGGGGTGGGGATCACGGCCCCCTGCCCCGAGGGCGGTACTGCCTGGGTCGACACCGGGCTCGATGAGCTGGCCGTCGAGCCGGCGCCGTATTCGCCCGAGGAGCTGGCGGACCTGCCGGTGCAGCTCGTCGTGCTCGAGACCGACGGGACGACTGCGGTGACCGACCGGGCCCGCACCGCGATCCTGCAGGTCCTTCCGGGCGCCGTGCCGCGGCTGGCCGCCGAGCAGGAGGCCGAGGCCGACCGCAACCTCGTCCAGCTCAACCGGTTGGTGAACCTGGCCCTGGGCCTCACCCTGAGCATCGCCGGATGCAGCCTCGCCGTTGCCGTGGCCGCCGGCATCATCGAGCGTCGGCGGCCCTTCACGCTGCTCCGCCTGGCCGGCATGAAGGTCGCCGAGCTGCAGCGCACCGCCCTGATCGAGGCTGC
>DASUQS010000160.1:0-19307 GCA_036280455.1 Acidimicrobiales bacterium | reverse complement strand
GTTCCCGATGACGTTCGTCGGCGGCCTCGTGGTCGGGCTCGGCGAGGCGCTCGCCACCCGGTACCGCGGCGACGTCGCACGCTGGCTGCACCAGGACCAGATCACCGGCCTCAACCGGGCGGCCGGGTTCCTCGTCATCCTCATCGTGCTCGTCGTCCGGGGCCGCAGCCTGCCGCTCCGGTCGCACGTCGCCGACCGCCTGCCGCGCCTCGGCACCGGCCGCGTGAACGTCGGTGGCCTGCTGATCGGCAGCGGGGCCGTGCTCGTCCTGCTCCTCGGCGTGTTCGACGACTCGTGGGCGCAGGCGACCTACATCTCGCTGGCGGCGGGCGTGATGATCCTGTCGATCGTCGTGCTGACCGGGTACGCCGGGCAGCTGTCGCTCGCCCAGTGGGCGCTGGGCGGCATCGGTGCGCTGATCGCCGGTCAGCTGATCCGGGCGGACGTCCCGGCCGAGCTCGCCATCCCCGCCGGTGTCGTGCTCACCGTGCTCATCGGCATCGTGTTCGCCCTGCCCGCGCTCCGCACCCGGGGCGTCAACCTCGCGGTCGTGACGCTCGGCCTCGGGTTCACCGTGTCCGAGGTCGTGTTCGCCAACAACCAGTACGTCGGCGGCAACCTCGACGGCGGGACCCCGATCGGCCGCATCGAGCTGTTCGGCGTCGAGGTCGACGCCTTCAGCCACCCGCACCGGTGGGCGCTCGTGTGCCTCGGGGCGTTCGTCGCGCTCGGCCTGGTCGTGGCCAACCTGCGGCGCTCGCGCACCGGCCGCCGGCTCATCGCGGTGCGCACCAACGAGCGGGCCGCGGCGTCGCTCGGCATCAGCGTCGTCGGCGTGAAGCTGTACGCCTTTGCGGTGGCGGCCGGCATCGCCGCGGTGGCGGGCATCCTCACCGCGTTCCAGTTCCAGACGGTCCGCTACGCCCAGTTCAACGTGTTCGAGTCGATCAACTCGGTGGGCTTCGCGGTGATCGGCGGCCTGGGCTACGTGCTCGGCGCGGTGTTCGCCGCCCCGAACGCCGTCGAGGGACTCGGTACGAAGCTGCTGGAGGACATGCTCGACCTCGGCGAGTGGGCCGAGATCGTCGGCGCCGCGCTCGTGATCGTCATCCTCGTCGCCCACCAGAACGGCGTCGCCGACGTCGTGACCCACGCGGTGCGGCCGCTGGCCACCCGTCTGCGGCTCGCCACCCGACCCCGCCCCGTCGAGCTGCCCGAGGTCGAGCCGGAGGAGGTGGCGCCCGCGACGTTGTCGGTCCGGGGGCTGACCGTCCGGTTCGGCAGCGTGGTGGCGGTGCGGGACGTGTCCTTCGACGTCGGCCCGGGCGAGGTCGTCGGCCTCATCGGTCCCAACGGCGCCGGCAAGACCACGGTCATCGACGCGGTGACCGGGTTCGTGAGGCCGTCGTCGGGCCGGATCGAGCTGGACGCGCGCCCGATCCAGCGCATGAGCGCCACCCGGCGGGCAGGCCTGGGGCTGCGCCGCTCGTTCCAGTCGCTGGAGCTGTTCGACGACCTGGACGTCGAGGACAACATTCGCGCCGGGGCGGAGCAGGGCGCATCCCGGCTCTCGTGGGCGAGCGACCTGGTGTGGCCCGGCCGCCACCCGCTCAGCTCGACCGCGGTCGCCGCGGTCCGCAGCTTCGACCTCGCCGACGATCTCGGCTCGCTCCCCGAGGAGCTGTCCTACGGGCGCCGCCGCCTGGTCGGCATCGCCCGGACGGTGGCGTCGGGACCCTCGATCGTCATGCTCGACGAGCCGGCGGCGGGCCTCGACGAGACCGAGAGCCGCGAGCTGGCCGGGCTGATCCGCCGCCTGGCGGACGAGCGGCAGATGGGCATCCTGCTCGTCGAGCACGACGTCCCGCTCGTGATGGCGACCTGCGACCGCATCGTGTGCATCGACTTCGGCGCGGTGATCGCCTCGGGCACGCCCGAGGAGGTGCGGGCGAACGAGGTGGTCGTCGCCGCCTACCTGGGCACGCAGGACCCGGGACAGCCCGCTGCGGCCGAGGACGCGGCGCCGGTTCTCGACGGGGAGATGGCATGACCGAGCGGCTGATCGAATGCGTGGGGCTGTCGGCCGGCTACGGCTCGATGGCGGTGGTGCGCGACCTCGACCTGCACGTGGCGGCGGGCGAGGTCGTCGCCCTGCTCGGCGCCAACGGGGCCGGCAAGTCCACGACGCTGCTCACCCTCGCCGGGGAGCTGCCCCCGATCGCCGGCGAGGTGCGCCTCCACGGCGAGCCCACCACCGCGCCGATGCACGTGCGCTGCCGCCAGGGGCTGAGCTTCCTGACCGAGGAGCGCTCGGTGATCATGGGCCTCACGGCCCGCGAGAACCTGCGCCTGGCCGACGTCGACCCGGCCGTCGCCGCCGAGCTGTTTCCGGCCCTCGGCCCCGTGATGGCCCGCACCGCCGGCCTGCTGTCGGGTGGCGAGCAGCAGATGCTGTCGCTGGCCCGGGCGCTCGGCCGCGACCCGCGGGTGCTGCTGGCCGACGAGCTGTCGCTCGGCCTCGCCCCGATCGTCGTCGACCGCCTGCTGACCTCGGTCCGCGAGGCCGCCGATCGGAAGGGCATCGGCGCCCTGCTCGTCGAGCAGCACGTGCGCCAGGCCCTGCGCTTCGCCGACCGGGTGTACGTGCTGGAGCGCGGCCGCGTGTCGCTCTCCGGCCCGGTCGCGGAGGTCGAGGACCAGATCCAGGAGATCGAGGTCGCCTACCTGTCGACCACCTCGACCGCCTCGCCCGCCTCGCCTGCCTCGGTCGCCTCGCCTGCCGCGGCTGCCCGAGTCGCCTCCGACCCCTCCCCCTCCTCCACCGACGGAGCTGCACCGTGACCGACATCGTGACGTCCTGGCCAGCCACGCCCGACGAGCCGCCGCCCGATGCCCGCCTGGTGGCCGACATCGTCGACGTCGACCTCACCCGGGGCGCCACCTTCCTGCCGGGGGTGCCGCACGACGCGTTCGACGAGCTGCGCCGCCACGGCGGCATCGCCTGGCACGCCGAGGCGCCCGTCGCCGGGTTGCTCGGCGACGACAACCCGCTGCTCCAGTTCGTCGACAGCCCCGGGTTCTGGGTCGTCACCTCGCACGACCTGGTGTCGGAGGTCGACCGCGACCAGGCGCGCTTCTCCTCCGAGGCGGGCGGCACGTTCATGCCCTCGCTCACCGACGACAGCCTCGCCATGTTCCGCCAGATGATGCTGAACATGGACCATCCGCGGCACACCCGCCTGCGCCGCATCCTCCAGCCGATCTTCACCCCCCGGTCGATCGAGCGGCTCCGCGCCTCGGTCGAGGCCAACGCCGCCGACATCGCCGGCGTCCTCACCAGCGGCGACGGGGCGGGCGAGGTCGACCTCGTGACCGCCGTGTCCGCCGAGATGCCGCTGCGGGTGCTCGCCGACCTGTTCGGCATGCCCCAGGAGGACCGCCACCTCATCTACGGGTGGAGCAACGCCCTGCTCGGCGCCGACAACCCGGGCGCCGCCCAGCACGCCGAGGACTCGATGACCGCGCTCGCCGGGATGATGGCGTACGGCCAGGCCATGGCCGAGGACCGGCGGGCCGCCCCGCGCGACGACATCGTCAGCCGCATCGTCACCGCCGAGGTGGACGGCGAGCGACTGACCGACGACGAGTTCCAGATGTTCTGGCTGCTGCTGGTGGTCGCCGGCAACGAGACCACCCGCAACGGCGTGTCCGGGTCGGTGGTCGCCCTGCACGAGCACGACCTGTGGTCGTGGCTCGCCACACACCTGGAACACCTGCCGACCGCGGTCGAGGAGCTGCTCCGCTACGTGTCGCCGGTGCAGCACTTCCGGCGGACCGCGACCGGCGACGTGGTGCTCGGCGACCAGCGGGTCCGGGCCGGCGACAAGGTCGTCATCTGGTTCGGTGCCGCCAACCGGGACCCGGACGTGTTCACGGATCCCCACCGCCTCGACCTGCTCCGCGACCCCAACCCGCACCTCGCCCTCGGGGTCGGGCCCCACTTCTGCCTGGGCGCCCACCTCGCCCGCCTGGAGATGACCGAGATGCTGCGCAGCCTGCTGGCCGTCGCCCCCGACCTGACCATCGGGGAGCCCGGACGGATCGCGTCGAACTTCATCAACGGCGTCCACGACCTGGCGGTGTCGGTCGGCACCGGAGCGCGATGACCACCGTCACCCAGCCGCCGCCCGGGCCGCAGCGCGCCGTCGTCGCCACCGCGCCGCGGGCGCCCGCGTCGGTGCGCCGCACGACCACGATCGACGTCACCTGGCCCGACGGCCTGCGTGGCCCGACGGTCGTCGTGCTGTCCGGCCAGGACCTCGCCACCGACGCGGCCGGTCGGGCGTCGGTGGTCGAGCGGGTCTCGCTGTCGCTCGGCATCGACCCGCGCACCGGCGTGATCTCCTCCGGCCTCGACGAGCTGGTCGGCCGGAACGCCCGCTCCGGATTCGGGCGCCTGGTCGCCACGGCGTTCGCGGACGAGGCCGACGCCCGGTCGCTGCGGTACTCCCTGCTGGAGGACCTGCCCGGCGCCTTCCTCGTGTCCGGCTACGCGCCGTTGCGGGCCGGGCTGCTCGGCGGCGACAGCGACCTGCTGAAGGAGCGTGGCCGCGCCCAGGCCGACATCTGCGCCGGCTGGGCGACCGGCAGTCCGATCCAGGTGGCGCTCGCCGACCACGGCCACACCGCCGTGCCGATCGGGCCGGAGGCACCGCCGATCGAAGCGGCCGAGCCCGAGGGGTGGCATCCGCTCGCGCCCCTCGCGCTGGACACCGTGCGGCGCCGGCGCCAGCTCGACGTGACCCGGTCCGGGAAGGACGGCACGTTGCGGGCCGAGGCCCACTTCCGGGACTCCCACGCCGGCGAGGAACGGGAGATGGTCATGCACGAGTACGCGGTCGCGGCCACCTTCGACGAGCGCGACCGGGTCGCCGCCATCGACGTGGACCCGCGGGTGCTGCCCTGGGCGGAGTGCCCCGCGGCCGTCGCCAGCGCCGCGCGGGTCGTCGGGATCGGCCTCGACGAGCTGGCCCGCGCCGCCCGCGCCGACCTGGTGGGCCCGACCACCTGCACGCACCTCACCAGTACCATCCGCTCGCTGGTCGACGTGCGAGCGCTGGCCGGGTCGATTCCCGATGGGTGAGAGGTAGATGGCCGACACGACGAAGGCGGGCAATCAGCGAAACGGTCGGGGCCGGCGCCGGGAGAAGCCGGAGCAGATCGCCGACGAGCTGCGCACGCTCATCATCAACGGCGAGCTGGACGAGGGCGACTCACTCGGCCACGAGCCCGACCTGATCGAGCGCTTCGGCGTCTCGCGGCCCTCCTTGCGGGAGGCCCTGCGCATCCTCGAGGCCGAGGGGCTGATCACCGTGGTCCGCGGGGTGCTGGGCGGCGTCGTCGTCCACCGGCCCGATCAGCGGATGACGGCCCGCACCGCCGCGCTGGTCCTCCAGGCCCGCAACGTGTCGCTCGCGGACGTGTTCGACGCCCGCACGATCATCGAACCGTCCGCCGTGCGGATCGTCGCCTCGGACCGGGGACGCCGCGGGTTCGCCAAGCGGCTGCGGGAGCTGATCGCCGAGCAGGAGGAGGCGATCGAGGACCCCGACGCGTACGGCCGGGCCAACGCCCGGTTCCACGAGGAGCTGGTCGCCATGGCCGGCAACCAGACGCTGATGATCGTGACCGAGATGCTGAACGAGGTCGTGGCCCGGGCGGTCACCGCGGTCACCGCAGGCACGCAGGCCGACCCGGAGGGCAGCGGCTCGGTCGCCACCCGCCGCCGCGGCGTCCGTTCCCAGCTGCGCCTGGCCGACCTCGTCGAGGAGGGCGACGCCGCCGGCGCCGAGGAGCACTGGCGCACCCACATGGGCGTCGTCGGTCGCGTGCTGCTCGGCCAGCAGGCGCGGACGGTCATCGACCTGATGGACCACCTCTGATCTGCCGCCTCTGACCCGCACCGAAGCGTGAATCACCCGAACGGCAGCACGACCGTGCGGGTCTCCAGGTAGGCCGCGACCCCCTCCGGACCCAGCTCGCGGCCGACGCCGGAGGACCGGAACCCGCCGAACGGGTTGCGGGGCTCGACGACGATGCCGGAGTTCACGGCACAGACCCCCGTGCGGATGCGCCCGGCGACGGCGACGCCCCGGTCGCGGTCGGTGGTCCACACCGAGCCGGACAGCCCGAAGTCCGAGTCGTTGGCGAGCGCGACCGCGTGGTCGACGTCGTCGTAGGCGATGACGGTGAGCACGGGGCCGAAGATCTCCTCGCGGGCGATCGTGCTGGCGTTGTCCACGCCCGCGAACAGCGCAGGCTCGACGTAGTGCCCGCCGTCGAGGCCGCCGGGGCGGCCGCCGCCGGTCACGAGGGTGGCCCCGTCCGCAACCCCGGTGCGGACGTAGCCCTCGACCCGCTCGCGCTGGCGGGCCGACACGAGCGGCCCGATGTCGGTCTCCGGCGACCGGGGGTCGCCGACCACCAGGCTGCGGACGTGGTCGACGAGCGCGTCGACGATCTCGTCGTGCGCGGCGCGCGGCACCAGGATGCGGGTCTGGGCGGCGCACACCTGGCCGTTGTTCTGGAGGCCCGCGTCGAGGAGCTGCGGGACGGTCGTGGCGAGGTCGGCGTCGTCGAGGATGATGCCGGCCGACTTGCCGCCCAGCTCCAGCGTGCAGCGCCGGACCAGGTCACCGCAGGTGGCGCCGACCTGGCGCCCCGCCGCGGTGCTGCCGGTGAACGAGACCTTGTCGACCAACGGGTGGGTGACCAGATGGCGGCCGAGGTCGGCGTCGCCGGGGACGATGCTGACGACGCCCGGCGGCAGGCCGAGGTCCGCCAGCACGTCCGCCAGCACGAACGAGCTGACCGGCGCCTCGGGCGACGGCTTGAGGATGATCGGCGCGCCGGCGGCGAGCGCCGCCCCGAGCTTCATGCACGTGATGAACAGGGGAACGTTCCAGGGAACGATCCCGGCGGCGACACCGACCGGCACCTTCTGCACGAGGCACGGCCCCACCGCGCCGGGGCGTTCCTCGGTGAAGGCGAAGCCCTCGGCCACCTCGGCGAAGCCGTCGAGCACCATCGTCGCCGCCAGCACCTGGCCGAACAACGAGAACTTGGCGGGCGACCCCATCTCGTCGGTGATCACACCGGCCAGCTCGTCGGCGCGGGCCTGCAACCCGAGCGACAGGCGGCGGATCACCTCGGCCCGCTCGGCGCCGGAGGTCGCGGCCCACGGCCCGTCGAGCGCGGCCGCCGCGGACCGTGCCGCGGCGTCGACGTCCGCAGGACCGGCCTGGGCGACGACCGCGACGAGGCGGCCGTCGTGTGGCGACCGGACCTCGAACGTGGCGGCGGTGGACGGGTCCTGCCAGGCACCGCCCAGGAGCAGCCGGGTGCGTTCGATCGTCACGGGTCCCCTCTTCCTGCGGTGATCACTTGCCGCTGGCCGTTCTAGCGCGTAAACATCTAAACATCTAGATGTATCGTCGAACGGGGGGATCATGGGGACGCGGGAACGACTGGCGATCGGGGTCTGTGCGCTGGTGCTCATCGCAGGCGCCTGCACGGAGGACTCGGGCGACGACGCATCTGCCGACAGCGACAGCGGCGACGCCGCCGAGGTCGAACCCTCGGGCCTGCTGACCGACAACGGGGAGTGCGACGCCTCGCTCGACCCGTACCCCCTCGGCATCATGACGGTCTTCGAGTCGCCCGTGCTGTCGCTCATCGACCAGGTCAACGCGGCGGATGCGGCGGTCGAGGCGTTCAACGGCCGGGGCGGCATCGGTGGCCACTGCATGGAGCTGACCACCTGCGACACCGGTCTCGACCCCAACGGCGAGCTCGACTGCGCCCGCCAGTTCGTCGAGGACGGCATCGTCGCCACCGTGCACGACACCACCGCCGCCAACCCCACAGGTGTGATCGAGACGACCGAGCCCGCCGGGCTGCCCCGCGTCGGGGTCGCCCCCGGCTCGGAGGAGCTGAACGCCGCCAACTCCTACCCCATCGGCGCCGGCGGCATCGGCACCACGTTCATGATGCTGCCGCCGCTCGCCAACACCGGGCACACCGAGCTCGCCATGATCCACGTCGACACGCCCGCCATCCAGGCGCTGTCCGGTGTGCTCCAGCCGATGCTCGATGCCTACGGCGCGGAGATCACCTCGATGATCCCGGTCCCGCAGGGCACCACCGACTACCAGCAGTTCATCCTGGCCGCCGAGGAGTCGGGCGCCACCGGGGTGATGCTGGCGCTCGGCGAGGCCGAGGCCGTGCAGGTGCTCGGCGCGGCCCAGCAGCTCGCGACCGACATGGAGTTCTCGACCAGCCTCGGCACCTTCGGCCTGGCCGACGCCCAGGAGCTCGGCGAGTTCGGGTCGCAGATCAGGTTCAACTCCGAGGTGCCGCCGGCGACAGCCTCGACCGAGGAGTGGCCGATCCTCGCCGACGTGGTCCTCGACCTGGCGGCGTCCGGCGAGCCCGAGTTGCAGCGCGACCAGATCAAGAGCAGCGCGGTGCGCTCGTGGCTGGCCGTGTACGCCCTCGTCCAGACCGTCGAGCAGTTCGGCGACCCCGACGACGTCTCGCGGGAGGCCATCACCGCCGCCCTCGAGTCGGCCAGCGACGTCGACCTGCACGGGCTGGCCCCAGCGTGGACGCCCCGCGGCGGCACCGGCGAGGGCCTGCTCGGGGCCGTCTCGAACCCGTGGTACTACCAGGTGAACTTCGACCCCGAGGCCAACGACTTCGTGGTCGAGGACGAGCTGCTCAACGTGGTCGAGGAGTTCGCCGGCACCCTGGACTACTCCCAGCCGTGACCGCCCCGCTCGAGCACCCGAGCCGGTTCGCGGCCGAGGCGCCCGACCGCCCGGCGGTGATCATGGGCGGCACCGGGCAGGTGCTGACCTACGGCGAGCTCGAGGCCCGGTCGCGCCGCGTCGGCCACCTCCTCCGCTCGTTCGGGCTCGAGACCGGCGGGACCGTCGCCGTCCTGCTGGAGAACCGCCCGGAGTTCTTCGAGGTCGTCTGGGGTGCCCTGCGCACCGGCCTCCACGTCACGCCCATCAACTGGCACCTCGCCCCCGACGAGGCCGCGTACATCGTCACCGACAGCGAGGCGCCGGTCCTGATCGCCTCCGCCGCGCTCGGCGACGTCGTGGGCGAGCTGGCCGCGATGGGCGGCACGCTCGCCGGGAGGATCGCCGTCGGCGGCGACCTCCCGGGATTCGCGGGCTACGCCGAGTCGCTCGCCGCCCAGCCGGCCACCCCGCCCGCGGGCGAATGCGAGGGCAGCTGGATGTTCTACTCGTCCGGCACCACCGGACGGCCGAAGGGCGTGAAGCCGTCGCAGGTCGGCGGCGATCTCGGCGCCGCCACCGGGTTCGTGATGCTGGTGAAGGGCCTCTACGGCGCCGGCGAGGACTCCGTGTACCTGAGCCCGGCGCCGCTCTACCACGCGGCCCCCGCCGGCTGGACCACGGCGATGCACCGCATCGGCGCCACCACCGTCGTCATGGACCGGTTCGATCCGATCGCCGTGCTCGCCGCGATCGAGCGCCATCGCGTCACCCACGTGCAGTTCGTGCCGACGCACCTCGTGCGCCTCCTCAAGCTGCCCGCCGAGGTCCGTGCCCGCTACGACCTCTCCAGCCTGCGCTACGTGATCCACGCGGCGGCGCCCTGCCCGCCGGAGGTGAAGCGGGCCGCCCTCGACTGGCTCGGCCCGATCGTCCACGAGTACTACTCGGGCAGCGAGGGCGCCGGCTTCTGCGCCATCGGGCCCGACGAGTGGCTCGCCCACCCCGGCTCGGTCGGCAAGTCGCTGCTCGGCAGCGCCCACATCGTCGGGGCGGACGGCGTCGAGCTGCCGCCCGGCGAGGAGGGCGAGGTCTGGTTCGAGAGCCCCAACCGGTTCGAGTACCACGGCGAGGCGGCGAAGACGGCGGTGGCGTTCGACGAGCGGGGGTGGACCACGCTCGGCGACATGGGCCGGCTCGACGAGGACAACTACCTCTACCTCACCGACCGCGTGTCCAACATGATCATCACGGGTGGCGTCAACGTGTACCCGCGGGAGGTCGAGGACGCCCTCGCGCTCCACCCGGCGGTGGCGGACGTGGCCGTCATCGGCGTGCCCCACCCCGACATGGGCGAGGCGGTGCGGGCCGTCGTGCAGCCCGCGAGCGCCGGGCCGGTCGACGAGGCGGCGACCGCAGACGAGCTCATCGCCTTCTGCCGCGAGCGCATCGCGCACTTCAAGTGCCCGACCTCGGTCGTGTTCGTCGAGGCGCTCCCCCGCCTGCCGAGCGGCAAGCTCGCCAAGCGCCTGCTGCCGGACGAGGTGCGCCGGTAGGTCCAGGTCAGGGCCGGGTCATGGCGCGGCCTCGAGCTCGCCCAGGTAGGCGTGCTCCAGCCGCTGCGGGTCGGCGCGCAGCTCGTCTGCGGCCCCGCGCAGCACCACGGCACCGCGGTTGAGCACCGCGGCCTCGTCTGCCACCTCCAACGCCAGCTTCACGTGCTGTTCCACCAGCACGACGGCGGCGCCGTGGTCGCCGGCGATCTGATGGACCGTCTCGAACAGCGTGGCGACGATCAGCGGCGCCAGGCCCATGCTCATCTCGTCGACGAGCAGCACCTTCGGGTCCTGGATGAGGGCGCGCGCCATGGCGAGCATCTGTTGCTCGCCGCCCGACAGGGCGCCGGCGTTGACGCGCCAGCGCTTCTCGAGCGCCGGGAACAGATCGAGGAGCTCGCGCGGCGACGTGCCGCCTCGGCGCCGGGCGACATCCAGGTTCTCCGCCACCGTCAGGGACATGAACAGCGAGCGGTTGTCGGGCACGAGGACGACACCGGCCTGGTTGGCGGCCACGGCGCTGCCGCCCCGCAGCCGAGTGCCGGCGACGTGCACCTCACCCCCCTTGGCGGGGAGAAGGCCCGCCAGCGTGAGTAGCAGGGTCGACTTGCCGGCACCGTTGGGGCCGAGCAGCGCCAGCACCGAACCCCCGGCGACGGAGAGGTCGAGGTCGCGGAACACCACGGTGGCGCCCCGCCCCCCCGAGAGACCGCGACATTCGAGCCGGGCCCCCGGCTCCTCCGGCTGTTGCTGGCCCGCAGGCACCTGGTCGCTCACGCCGTCACCGCCTCTGTCTCGTGCATCGTGCCGAGGTACGCCTCGGCGACCGCCCGATCGTTCCGGATCGCATCCGGCGTCCCCTCGGCGATCACCACTCCGAAGTCGAGGACGTACACGTAGTCGCACACGGTCAGCACCAGGTTGACGTCGTGGTCGACCAGCAGCATGGCCGCACCCGCCGCCCGGATGGCGCGGAGTCGCTCGCCCAGCCAGACGCTCTCGTCGCTGTCGAGACCGGCGGCCGGCTCGTCGAGCAGCAGCACCGACGGCTGGGTCGCGCAGGCCCGGGCGATCGAGACGAGCTGGCGCTCGCCCTGGCTCAGCTCGCCGGCCGGGCGGTCGCGGAGGCCCGCGATCCCGACGCTCGTCAGCGCCTGCGTCACCGCGGCGTGGCGGTCGGAGCGGCGGGCCCCGAGCGCCGCCACGCTCACGTTCTCGTCGACCGAGAGGTCGTCGTAGAGCTCCAGCGACTGGAACGTGCGGGCGAGGCCGGCGCGCACGCGTGCGTGCGGGGCGAGGCCGGCGATGCTCCGTCCGGCCAGATCGATGCGGCCGGACGCCCTGGCGAACCCTGTGACGGCGTCGATCACGCTGGTCTTGCCGGCGCCGTTCGGCCCGATGAGCCCGACGATGGCACCGGGACGGACCCGGAGCGACACGTCGTTCACGGCCACGACCCCGCCGTACCGCACGGTGAGGTTGTCGACCTCGAACACGGCGGCCTCGTCGGTGGCCGCGGCGTCGACCAGCGCCGCGGCGTCGTCGGGCACCTCGGCGGCGACGGGGGTCATGACCGGGCGCTCATCCTCGGCGTCGCCGCCGCCGGCCCGTCTCGACCGGACCGCAGCCCAGCGATCGGCGAGCTTGTGGCCCATGCCGGCGAGGCCCTCCGGGTTGGAGATCAGCGTGACGATGAGGAGCACACCGCTGATGACGTCGAACCACGCCCCGAGGTCGACCCAGCGGTCGAGCGCGATGAACGTGATGCCGGTCGACGCCAGGATGCCGGCGATGATGCCGCCCCACACCGAGGTGACGCCCGCCAGGTAGGCCGTCGACAGCAGCGCCAGGCCGCCCATGGCGGTGAACGAGTCGAAGGTGACCGAGCTGCGCCGGTAGGCCAGCAGGCAGCCGCCCACGCCCGCGATGAACGAGGCGATGGCGAAGGCGAGCACCTTGACCCGCACGACGTTGACGCCGGCCGCGGCCGCCGAGCGCTCGTTGGCCCGCACGGCGAGCATCGCCGAGCCGAGCGCGCTCCGCCGCAGCAGGGCGACGCCGAGGGCGACGGCGACGAGCGTGGCGAGGCACAGCAGACCGAACTCGATGCGGGGGAACGCCCGGCCGGAACCGATCTGCAGGTCGATGCCGAACAGAGACGGCGCCGTCACGCGCGCGCCGCCGGTGCCGACGACGTCGGTGTTGCGGAACCACACGGCCTCGATCGCGTACGCCAGAGCCAGCGTGACCACCCCGAGGGTGAGCCCGCGGGTGCGCAGGGCCGGCAGGCCGACCACGACGCCGATGGCGGTGGCGACGAGCGCGGCGAGCAGCGGCGCGATCGGGAAGGGCACGCCCCAGTCCTCGGTGAGCGTGCTCAGCGAGAAGGCGGCGGTGCCCGCGAGCGCGAGCTGGGCCAGCGACACCTGCCCGGCGTAGCCCGTGACGACGACGAGCGAGAGCCCGATGACCGCGGCGATGAAGGTGCCGATGACCGCGCTGCGCCACGTGCCGTCGGTCAGCACCAGGGCGACGACACCGACCGCGGCGCCGACGACCGTCGGTATCGCCAGCATGCGGGGGCGGGGGGCGCGGCCGAGGCGCTGCATCGTGAGGGTGCCGCGGGCCGGGATGCCGCCACCCACGGCGACGAGGGCCACGAGGATGACGATGAGCGGGACGAGCTCCGCGGCACCGGTCGAGGGCATCCAGGAGAAGTCGCCGACGAGCGAGAGCGCCCACTGCTGGAGCATGCCGATGGCGATGCCCGCCGCCACGATGACGACCAGGTTCTTGAACTTGCCCACCACCGCCGCCGCCAGAGCGGGGATGACGAACAGCGTGTAGGTCACCGGCGTGAGCGGGCTCACCGGGGCGATGAGGACGCCGGCGATGCCGGCGACCATCCCGCTGATCATCCAGTTGAACAGCGCGACGCGGGCCGGCGAGACACCGCTGACGTACGCGCCCGTCTGGGTGTCGGCGGTCGCCCGGGTCAGCAGGCCGAAGCGGGTGTAGCGAAACGCGGCGGCGAGCACCAGCGTCACGCCGACGATGCCCAGCGCCAGGTAGAAGCGGTCGGAGAGCACCATGACCGAGCCCCACTCCCACCGATCGTTGGGGAAGATGGCGGCGACGCTCACCGTGTTGGTGCCCTGGCGGATGGCCAGCACGCCCTGGATCACGACCAGCACGCCGAGCGACGCGACTGCCTGAGCGAGCTGGGGCGCATCGCGCAGCGGGCGGAACACCAGCAGGTAGAGCAGCGCGCCGAGGGCTGCGGCGATGACCATCGACAGCAGGAAGGCGGGCAGGAAGTCGAGGTCCTGGCCGAGGTCGAGCGTCTTCGGCAGACCGGGGAAGGGCACGAGCAGCGTGCCCTTGCGCAGGCCGGCGTAGGTGTAGGCCACGTAGAGGGCCATCGCGCCGGTGGCGAAGTTGACCACCCCGGAGGCGCGGTAGGTGATGACGATGGCGAGGGCGAGGGCGGCGAACACTCCCCCGTTGCCGAGGCCGAGCAGGAGCGAAGCGACGTGGTCCACGGCAGGTGGTCTCCGGGCAGTCGGTTGGCGGGAAGGAAGGGTGGAGCGAAACGGGCCCACCGACGACCGTCGCTGTGCGCCGCCGAAGGTGGCGACGCACAGCGACAGGCCGGACGGCGGATACTGCTTACTCGGTCATGACGGCTTCCGAGGCGTCGATCACCTCGTAGCTGGCGGGGACGCCGTCGGCGTCGAGGGTCGCCCGCAGCGACTGGTTCGAGCACACCGCCGGCTGGGACGGGAACTCCGACCCACCGCACTGGAAGGTGACGCCGTCGGCGCCCGGGTAGTCGGACTCGGGCATCGCCTTGATCGCCGCGGCAGCCGTCTCCGGCGTGATCTCACCGGAGATCTCGCCGAGGGCCGTGACGAGCGTCGACATCGTCGTGTAGCCGCCCATGCCGAGCGAGTTGTCGACGTCCTCGACCTCCTGGCCGTAGGCGCCCATGACCGCCTGGTACAGCTGGTACGCGGGGTCGGACGTGTCGCCGAGCGCCATGGTGGCGAGGATCGAGATGCCCTCGAGGTCCTCGGGCAGCGCCTCGCGCGTGGCGTCGGTGATGCACTGCGAGACACCACCGATCGCGCCGTCGTACCCGACGGCCTTCAGGCCCTGGATGGCGGCGATGCAGAACGCGTCGTTGCCGACGATGAACACGGCCCCGGCGTCGCCGTTGGCGACCTCCTGCATCTGCGGCGTCATGTCCGCCGTGCCCATCGGGACCTTGACGAGCTCGTAGGAGAGCCCGGCGTTGGAGAGGACCTCCTCAGCGGCGCCCGACTCGAACTGCTCGAGCGCCTGGGGCACGTCGATGTTCACGAAGGCGATCGTGTCGGTGTCCTCGGACTCGGCCAGCGCGATCGGCACGCCGAACAGCGTGGCGAGCGGGTTGGCGAAGGTGAAGCTGGTCTCGGCGTCGGCGAGCAGGTCCGGGGCGCTGGTCTGGAGGAACATCGTGGGGATGCCCGACGCGTGCAGCGGCTCCCACACCGAGTCGGCGACCGCCGACTGGGCGAGGGCGACCGCGACGACCTCTTGCTCGACCATCTGGTTGGCGCAGTCGGTCGCGGCGCCGGGGTCGGCGCCCGTCTCGCACGTCACGACCTGGATCGGCCGGCCGTCGATGCCGCCCCGGTGGGTGTTCCAGAACTCGGCGGCAGCCTCCGCAGCGCGGAGCTCGTCGGTGTTGTCGAAGGCGTCCGTGGTGCCGTCGGAGACCATCCCGAGCTTGACCGGCTCACCCTCGGCGACGTTCTCCGGGCCGAGCAGGTCCTCGGCTTCCTGGCCCGATGTGGCCTCCTCGTCGTCGGCGGCGTCGGCCTCGTCGTCGTCGCCACCGCACGCGAACAGCGAGAGCAGCAGCACGCCGGTGCCGGCGAGGGCGAGCCCCCGCTGGCGCCGCGTCCGGCGGCTCCCTGTCGTTCCCCCCGGGTTGTCCATATGTCCTCTCCTGGATTCGTCCTGATCGGTGGACATGCGGTCCTTCTCTCGATGGATGAGGTCGGTCACGGTGCGGGCACGTCCAGCACGACGGCGGTGGACATGCCGCCGCCGGCACACATGGCGGCGACACCGGTGCCGCCGCCGCGCCGGCGGAGCTCGTGGACGAGCGAGATGACCATGCGGGCGCCCGTCATGGCGACGGGGTGGCCGAGGCTGCAGCCGCTGCCGACGACGTTGACGATCGCCTCGTCGATGCCGAGGACGCGGGTGGTGGCCACGCACATCGAGGCGAACGCCTCGTTGATCTCCCACAGGTCCACGTCGCCGACGGCCAGACCGGCGCGGTCGAGCGCCTTGGGGATCGCCACCGTCGGGGCGAGGCCCGTGCGCTCGGGCGGGACGCCGGCGGAGGCCCAGGCCCGGATGGTGGCGAGGGCCGGGAGGCCCTGCGCCGCCGCGAGGTCGGCGTCGGCGATGACCATGGCGGCGGCGCCGTCGTTGGCCCCGCAGGCGTTGCCCGCCGTGATGCTGAAGCCCTCGATCTCGGGGTGCAGCGGCTTGAGCGACGCGAGCTTCTCCATCGTGGTGGTGCGCCGCGGGTGCTCGTCGACCTCGAAGGTGAACGTGGTGCCGTCGCGCCGCCCGACCTCGAGGGGGAAGATCTCCTCGACGAAGCTGCCGGCGTCGATGGCGGCGACCGCCCGCTGGTGCGAGCGGAGCGCCCAGGCGTCCATCTCCTCGCGGGTGACACCGGCCTCGACCGCGGCGTTCCACCCCACGGTGATGGACATGTCCATGTTGGGGGCGGTCGGGCGGTCGCGGTGGGTGGGCGAGAACCAGTCGTCCCAGTCGTCGGTGCCCGGCGTGCGCCTGGTCGACCGCGGCGAGGTCGACGAGGACTGCACCCCGCCGGCCACCACGACGCGGTCCATGCCGGCGCGGATGCTCGCCGCCGCGGTGGTGACCGAGGCGAGGCTCGCGGCGCAGTGCCGGTTCTGCGCCAGACCGGCGACGTGCTCGAGCCCGGCCTCGATCGCCGCGTAGCGGGCGATGTCGCCCCCGCCGTACAGCGACTCGCCGAGCACGACATCGTCGACGAGCGCGGGGTCGACCCCGGAGCGGCGGACCGCCTCGGCGACCGCCCGGGTGCCGAGCTCGAAGGCGTCGACGTCCACGAGCGAGCCCTTGAACGCCGTACCGATCGCGGTGCGCGCCGTGGATGCCACGACTGCGTCGCCCATCGTCAGTCCCCCTCTTGAGGTAGGTGGACACCCGCCCGGAAGGAACCCCAGACCGCTGTGCCCGTCGTCACGTGAAGCATATACTCGCGTGGAGAGAACGTCATTTCAATGTTCCGCCAAGAACAAGCGCCCGCTGCCAGAACCGACATGCACGCGTTCGTGCCGACACCGATTCAGAGCGTGGCCCGGGCCGGGTCGGCGGGCAGCGGGCGGATCATCGCGTCCTGCACGTACGAGGCGACGAGCGCACCGTCGGCCCGGAACACGTCCGCCGTGCCGTAGCTGCGTCCCCGGCCCGCGTAGGGGCTGTGGTGCGAGAGCAGCAGCCAGTCGCGGGCGGCCGCCGGCTCGTGGAACGTGAGCGTGTGGCTGATCACCCCGGTGGAGACGGTCACGTGCGCCTGGGCCTGGCCCACGCCCTCATGGGGGCGCATGGCGGTGGCGATGAGGAACCCGTCGGTGGCGAAGGCCAGCAGGGCCTGGTCGACCGCGGGATCGTCCGGCGCACCGACGAAGCGGGTCCACGCGTCGAGGTCGGGTGGACCGACGAGCGCCGGATCGTCGATGTCGACGTCCCCGACCAGGCGCACCTGCCACGCGCCCTCGCCGTCGGTCGCTGCCGGCGCACCCTCGTCCGGAGCCGGCACGTCGGGGGCCGGGTCGGCGTGGCGGATGAAGTCGGGCTCCTCCGCGGTGAGCAGCACGAGCGAGCGGGTGCACAGCCGGTCGCCCTGGCTGATCGTCACCGTGCTGCTGGCGAAGGCCCGCCCGCTGTGCATGCGGTCGACGGCGATCTCGACGGGCGCGTCGGGCCGGCCGCCGCGGGCGAAGACCGTGTGCACGGTCTTGACCCGCTTGCCGTCGTGGCCGGCGAGCCCGGCCACGATCGACTGCGCGAGCAGCTGGCCTCCGAAGATCACCCCGTGGCCGGACTCGGCGTTGGGGGCGCGGTACCGGTCCGGGGCGGTCTCTTCGAGTTGGAGCGACCCGACCAGCGACTCGATGGTGAGCACGGGTTACTTCGGCGGGAAGCGCAGGGCGCCGTCGAGCCGGATGTTCTCGCCGTTGAGGTACGGGTTGCGGGCGATCGACTCGACCAGCAGCGCGAACTCCTCGGGGCGGCCCATCCGCTTCGGGAAGATGATGCTCTCCGTCAGCTTCTGCTGCATCTGCTCGGGCACGCTCAGCATGATCGGCGTGCCCATCGTCCCCGGGGCGATCGCGCAGACCCGGATGCCGAGCGCGCCCAGGTCGCGGGCGAGCGGCAGGGTCATGCCGAGGATCGCACCCTTGGCCGCGGCGTAGGCGAGCTGGCCGGTCTGGCCCTCGATGCCCGCGATCGACGCCGTGTTGACCACGACGCCCCGCTGGCCGTGCTCGTCGGGCTCGTTGGCGCCCATGGCCGCAGCCGACAGGCGGGTCACGTTGAACGTGCCGATCGCGTTCATCCCCATCGTGTCGACGAAGACGGCCTTGTCGTGCGGCGTGCCGTCGCGACCCACGGTCCGTCCGCCGCCGGTGGCCCCGCCGGCCACGTTCACGACCAGCGAGAACGTGCCGACCGACCGGGCCGCCTCGATGGCGGCGGCCACGTCGTCGTCGTCGGTGACGTCGCCCGCCACCGAGACGGCGCCGTCGCCCAGCTCCTTGGCCAGCTCGGCGCCCCGGTCGGCGTCGCGGTCGAAGATCGCCACGCCCAGGCCCAGCCCGGCCAGGTGGCGCACCGTGGCACCGCCGAGCCCGCCGGCGCCACCCGTTACCAGCGCCGATCGTCCGTTCAGATCCATGTGCTCGCTCTCCCCTGCTGCTGTGCTGTCGTCGGTGGTGTCGAACGGCCTCAGGCCGTGACCGTGGCCTCGACCCGCATGAGGCGGGCGAGGTTGCCGCCCATGATCTTCGCGACGTCGGCCTGCGGCAGGTCCTCGGGCAGGTGGTCGACGTAGCTGCACGGCTCGGCCAGGCCCTCGGGATGCGGAAAGTCCGACCCGAAGAGGATGTGGTCGACGCCGATCGCGTCGATGAGGCCGGCGATGTCGTCCTCGTGGAACGGGTTGACGTAGGTGTTGCGCTTGAACGCCTCGACCGGGTTCTCGTCGAACGCCTGCGGCATCTTCCGGTAGACGTCCTCGAGGTGGTGCACGAACGGCACGACCCAGTCGCCACCGTTCTCGACCGTGGCCACGCGCAGGTCGGGGAACCGCGTGAAGGCGCCGTGGCACACGAAGGCGGCCATCGTGTCCTCGATCGGCCGCTTGCCGGCGGTGAGCATGCGGAAGGCGTCGGGCCGGAACGGCAGCATCTCCTGCGGGCCGGTCCAGTCGGCCTGGTAGCGCGAGTAGCCGCTGTCGGAGGCGTGCATCGACACCAGCACGTCGTTGTCGACGACGGCCTGCCAGAACGGGTCGAACTCCTCGAACGCGAACGACCGCGACCCACCGAAGGCCGGCACCGGGGCGGGGCGGATGAGCACCGTGCGGGCCCCCCGCTCGACGCACCACTCGAGCTCCTCGATGGCCTTCTCGACGATCGGCAGCGTGATCACCGGGGTGGTGAAGATGCGGTTCTGGTAGTTGAAGCCCCAGACCTCGTGCAGCCACTCGTTGAGGGAGTGGATCACGGTGTGGATGAGCGCCGGGTCGTCGCGCATCCGCTCCTCGAGCAGGCTCGCCAGCGTGGGGAACATCAGCGCCCGGTCGACCCCGAGCTCGTCCATCAGT
>DASUQS010000159.1:0-2191 GCA_036280455.1 Acidimicrobiales bacterium | reverse complement strand
GACGGGCGCCCGTTCGACGTCGACGTGGCGCTCCAGGTGCCCCACGGGGCGCTGCGGCTGCACGTGATGGGGGAGCGGGGGGCGGCCCGCGAGTCCGCCACCGCGGACGACATCGCCGCCATGGCGCGCCTCGCCGCCGAGGCGATCGAGGCCGGCGCGCTCGGGTTCACGACCTCGCGCACGCTCAACCACCGCACCAGCCGGGGCGAGCCCACGCCCACGCTGACGGCGGAGGCCGACGAGCTGGTGGGCATCGCCCGCGCCATCGGTGCCACCGGCCGGGGGGTGCTGCAGCTGGTGTCGGACTTCACGGACGTCGACGCCGAGTTCGCCCTGTGCCGGGCGATGGCCGTCGAGTCCGGCCGGCCGCTGTCGTTCTCGCTGCTGCAGACCCGGGGAGACGAGTGGCGCCGCCAGCTCGAGCTGCTCGACGCGGCCAACGCCGACGGCGTGCCGATCACCGCCCAGGTCGCCCCCCGGGCCGTGGGCGTGCTGCTCGGGCTCCAGTGCACCCTGCACCCGTTCCTCACCAACCGCGTGTACCGGGAGATCGCCGAGGCGCCGCTCGACGAGCGCGTGGCGGTGATGTCCGACCCCGGGTTCAAGGCCCGCGTGCTCGACGCCGCGGCCGACGCCGGTCGGGCCAAGCGGCTCGGCGGGCGCCTGATCGACGCCCTCGACCGCATGTACGAGCTGGGCGACCCACCCGACTACGAGCCCGACCCGTCCACGAGCATCGCCCGACGCGCCGAGCGGGAGGGCCGCGATCCGCTCGACATGGCCTACGACATGCTGCTGGCCGACGGCGGCCGGGCGTTCCTCTACCTGCCGATGCTCAACTACGGCGACGGCAACCTCGACGCCGCGGGCGAGATGCTCGCCCACCCGCACACGGTCGTCGGCCTCGCCGACGGCGGCGCGCACGTCGGCACCATCTGCGACGCCAGCTTCCCCACGACCCTGCTCACCCACTGGGGGCGCGACCGCGAGCGCGGGCGGATGGCGCTGCCCTTCCTCGTCCACCGCCAGACGCAGGCGACCGCCCGCACGGTGGGGCTGCTCGACCGCGGGGTGATCGCCCCCGGCTACCGGGCCGACCTCAACGTGATCGACTTCGACGCCCTCACCGCCCGGCGCCCGACCATGCGCCACGACCTACCCGCAGGCGGCAAGCGGCTGGTGCAGGCCGCGGACGGCTACGTCGCCACCGTCGTGGCCGGGCAGGTCACCTACGAGAACGGTGTCGAGGCCGGTCCGCTGCCCGGCCGCCTCGTCCGCGGGCCGCAGACGGCCCCCGCTCCCGCCCCCACGATGTCCGGAGGACCCCGATGACCACGTTCGACACGGTCGATCCCGCCGCCCTCGTCCCGCTGGAGGAGGCGTGCGAGTGGCGGTCCGACGAGCTGGCCGACAGCTACGTCTTCCAGCTCACCGACGACCACGTCGTGGAGCTCGACGCCGCGCTCCGCACCGCCGAGGCGCAGACCGACGACGTGCTCGACATCACCCGCGAGCACTTCCCGCTGCCCACGCTCGGCCCCGAGCTGGCCCGCATCACCGACGACCTGATCAACGGCCGCGGCGTCGTGCTCATCCGCGGCGTGCCGGTCGAGCGCTACGGCAAGGCGCGAGCATCCTCGATCTACTGGGGCATCGGCACCCACGTCGGCCATCCGTGGCCGCAGAACGCCAAGGGCCACCTGCTCGGCGACGTCACCGACCAGGGCAAGCGGGGCGACGATCCCACGTCGCGGGGCAACGAGATCGGCGGCGTGCCGTTCCCGTACCACTCCGACGGGTCCGACCTCGTCGGGCTGTTCTGCCTCGACGCCGGGGCGTCCGGGGGCGCCAGCCTCGTGGCCAACGCGCTGGCGATCCACAACGAGCTGGTGCGCACCGAGCCCGAGCTGGCCGCCGAGCTGTACGGCCCGTTCCCCTACGACCTGCGGGGCGAGCAGGCGCCGGGCAGCCGGTCCTGGTACGAGATGCCGATCTTCAACCGGCGGGCCGGTCGTCTGTACGTGCGCTACATCCGGCCGTACATCGACTCGTCGCGCCGCCACGAGGACGCTCCCCGCGTGTCCGCGGCGGGTCGGGCGGCGATGGACCGGCTCGACGCCCTGTGCGCCGACCCGCAGTTCCACGCGTCGATGGTCATGCAGCCGGGCGACATCCAGTTCGTGAACAACTA
>DASUQS010000158.1:0-19113 GCA_036280455.1 Acidimicrobiales bacterium | reverse complement strand
GGCTCGGGCGTGGCCGCCAGCCGCGTGGTGCTCCGACCCGGCTCGCCGGCACCGTCGAGGGACAGCCGACTCAGGAGGTCGTCGGTGCCGCTGACGACCTCGATGTCGCTGACCTGCTGCCGGGCCCAGTCTTCCGCCGCCTGCCCGAACGCGACCACCGTGCGCGGGGCCAGGCGCGCCAGCTCGTCACCGAGCACCTGTCCCGGAGCGCCCACCGGCGCCGGCGCCTGTGCGGCGGGGGCGGGCGGTGCGCCGGCGCCGGTGGGCGCCTCAGTCGCTGCGCCGGCATCCGCCGGGTCCGGGCTGAGCAGCAGGGGCGCTCCGAGGGCGAGCGCCACCGATGCGGCCTGGGCCTGGGGCCCGGGTGCGCCGTCGGCCGCGAGGACGACGACCGGGGCGTGCTCGAACAACGCCGCGCTCGCCGCGGCAGCCGCCGCAGCCGGCCCGTCGACCGGCACCACCGTCGTGGTGGCCGGCACGGAGGCGAGCCGGGCCTGGAGCGGCTCGGGAGCGGGTCCCGCCTCCCCGGCGACGTCGGGGGCGGCCTGCCCCTCGCCCGTCCCGCCGTCGTCGGCGGGGTCGTCGGCGCTGCACGACCACTGGGCCATGACGGCGACCAGCAGGACGGCGGCACCTCGCCGTACGGTCGCACGGCCCCGGTGTGCGGATCCCAGCACGGTCGCAAGTGTGGTCCGCACGTGCGGTGAGGTGGCGGATGCACCCACCGAACGGGCCGGCGAACCTCCAGCGTGTCGATGCCGGCGTCAGACCGCCGGGAGGTCGGGCGTCAGCGCCTGCTTCCGCGCCCGGAGGCGGGCGCCGGGGCGAGCCGGGTCCAGACGAGGAGCACGATGACCGCGCCCACCAGCGAGCCGATCAGCCCGCTCGGACGCAGGGACAGCCCGTCGCCCGCAACGAGGCTGGCCAGGAGCCCGCCGACGAACGAGCCGACCAGACCGGCCGCCAAGGTGCGGCCGTCGGGGCGGGTCCCGAGCCCGAGCAGCATCTGGGCGATCCAGCCGACGAACAGTCCGAACACGAGCAAGGCGAGCAGCAGCACCCGGCCAAGGTGGCCGAACGGCCGGGGGAGCGCACCACCCGATCCGGGTGGTCCCGGCGTCGGGCCTGCGGTGCCGCCCGGCGCCCCACGCCCCGTCACTCCCCGGTCGTGCCGTCCAGCAGCTCGCGCACGGCGTCCGCGTGGCCCGCGTGACGGGCGGTCTCGTTGACGAGGTGCAGCAGGACCCAGCGCAGGTCGGTTCCCTCCGCCCGCGCACACGGTGCGTCGAGGGGCAGCTCGCGCACTGCTGCCTCGGTCGCCGCCGCGCGCTCGCGGTACGCGTCGACGGCCTGGGAGAGCGTCAGCTCCGGGCCGGGCGTGAACTCGGCATCGCTGCGATGGACCTCGGCGCCGCCCATGCCGCCGTCGATCCAGCGCCACTCGACCTGCGTCAGGTGGTTGACGATCCCGAGCAGGGGGATGAGCGCCTCACCCGGCCGCCACCTGGCCTGCTCGTCGGAGAGGCCCTCGACCTTGCGGAGGACCGCACCCCGGAGGTACGCCAGCCATGCCAGGTAGAGCTCGCGCTCGTTCGTGCCCCCGGCCGGTAGCTCGATGTCGGTGTTGCTCATGGCGGCATGATCGCGCCGGTCGCCCGTGGCGGGAGGTCCTTTCGGTCACGCGACGCGGACCTGCCGCGGCGTCGACCGACCGGGCATTCTCGCGGTCGACTCCCGGCCGCACCGGTCGATCACGCCTCGCTGCGGGTCTGCGTGCCGGATGCCTCCGCCCGACGCCGCCCGGGGAGCTCCCGGAGCACGTGGATGGCCGATCCGTCATGCCGCAGGCGCAGGAGCCGCCGACCGGAGGGCCGGTCGCAGACGAACGAGAGCTTGGTGCCGTGGGTGCGCTCGCGCAGCTCGTCGACGAGTCGGGTGAGGTCGCTCGGCGAGGCGAGCACGGCGTCCCGGAGGTCGACGACGACCGACTCGCAACCGTCACCGAGGGTCGCGAGCTCGGCGACGGCGAGGTCGACCACCTCGCTGTCGAGGAAGCCGTGCACCGACACGAGGTACCCGAAGTCCTCTGGACTCACGTTGATCTGGACGGACATCGAGGCGCTCCTCGTCGGCGGCAGGGGGCTCCACCCACACCGGTCCTACCCTCACCCGTCGGGGCGTAGCCGTGGCGAGGCGGCACGTGAGGCCGCCGGGCTGCCCGGAATCGAGGTCACCGACGGGAGACGGCCGGGTCACGACGACGTGTCGATCAGCGCGGCAGGGTCGGCGAGCCGTGCCGCACGGCGCAGGCGGCGGTCGGTCTCCGGATCGGCGAGGTAGCGGGGGAGCAGCTTCGGCGCGCACAGCAGGCCCCGGTCGGCGAGGTCCCCGACGAGGGGCAGGTCTTCGAGCGACAGCTTGCCCAGCCACAGCAGGTCGAGGGTGCCGCCGCGCGCCAGGTGGTCGAGCAGGCCGAGGAGCCCCCGCAGGTAGATCGCGTCCTTGGTGAACCCGCCCGAGCGGAAGACCCGCATCGTGGTCGTGAACGCGCCGGTCCGGGAGAAGCCGGCCTCGACCAGCCGCTGGTGGACGTCGGCGAACGACGCGCCCGTCACCATGAGGTGCACCGCGACGACCCGGCCGGCGAGCTGCCGCAACCGCTCGGCGGACAGGCCCCCGGCGAGGTACTCCGCGAAGATCGCGAGTCCCTCCTGGGTCTCCTCGTAGCCGGCGAGCCCGGCGGCCAGGATCCGGATGGGCTGGTCGGCGCCGTTCACGTACGTGACGAGATGGGTGCCGACCTCGTGCTGGAGCAGCGCGTGGGCGCGGCCGACGGACACCCGCGCCGCGGCCCCCACGATGAGGTCGTGGCCGGCCACCATGATGCCGCTGGCGTCGGGCCGGACCTCGACGTGCACGCCGATGTCGGGATCGATGGCGCGGTAGTGCTCCAGCTCCGCCTCGGCGAGCGCCAGGAACTGCTGGGCGTCCAGGCGGTCGCCTGCCCGGGAGGCGCGGGGGACGTCGAGGCCGTCGAGCAAGGTCTCGGCCTGGTCGAGCAGTGTGGGCGGGACGGTGCCGTACTGCTCGATGCTGAGCGGGAGGAACTCCGGTGTGTCGCGGGCGGCGAGCATGTCGAGCTTCACCTCGAGCTCGCGGTGCTTCGCGCGGAGCAGGTGGCCGAAGGTGGGGTCCTCGACGTCGGCGACGGCGACGTCGGCGAGGACGGTCCGCATCACCTCGGGCGCGTCCTCGAGGGGTCGGTAGGTGAAGGTCGGCTCGGCCACCGTCCCCTCGAGGAAGGCGCGGCGTTGCTGCTCGACGTCGACGGGCGTGACGTCGAGCAGGAAGCGGAAGGCGTCGCTCACCCGGGCGAGCTCCCGGTCGATCGCCAGGTCGACGTCCGAGAAGGCGGTCGGCCGCGTCTCCCGTGTGCTCCTCATCGTCCCCGGGTACCCGACGACCGATCAGGCCAATCGCCGGCCCCTGTCACGCGCCGCGGCAGCTCGTCAGGAGCGCTCCCAGGGCGCGGTGTCGCCCATCTTCCCGTAGTACTTGGCCAGGTGGGACTTCACGCGGTCGATGTCCTGCTTGGGCAGGTCGACGCCGCCCCGTGAGCCCTGCATCACGGCGCCGGCGGCCATCACCCCGCGGGGCACCGCCTCGAGCTTCCCGTCGATCACGTCGGCGATGAGGAGCTTGTAGGCGCCGAACTCGTCCTTCTCGTCCGCGTCGTACCAGACGTGCGCGTCGCGGTACTTGGCGTTCGGGCCGTCCTCTGCGTCGGCCCACCGACGCACCCGCTTCTCCGCTGCGTCGCCGTCCCACTCCCGATCGCGATCGGCCATGGGCAGATCCTGAAATGCGGTGACAGCCATGTCGGTCCTCCTCACTGCGGTGCCTCTGGTCGCCTACCCGAGGCCTCCGTCTCGTACACGTGAGCGAACCGTGCGGAGAGACCTCGCCCCGAGCCCCCACGCCCCCCACCGGCTCGACCCAGCAGCGGGAGGACGCGGCGTGTGAGGCAGGGGGCGGGGCCGGATACAGTGCCGGTCTGGCGTGCCGGGAAGTCTGGTCGGCGATCTCGTCGACGACCACGTAGGAGTCCCGTGCCCCACGTCCCCGTGCCAGCAACGCTCGCACCACCCGCCCCCCTCGCGGGCTGACGGCGCCGCGTGCTCTTCGTCCTGCTGCTCCTGCACGCCGTGTGCGGGACGGCCGTCCTCGTCGGTGGGCGCCGCCTCGGTCGCGGCGTGTGGCTGCTCGGCGCGCTCGCGCCCGCGTCGGCGGTCGTGTGGCTCCTGGCCGACGGCGGACGGGTCGTCAGCGGGGCTGGTGTCGCGAACCGTGCGGAGTGGGTGCCGGAGCTCGGACTGGCGCTCGACCTGCGGGCGGATCCGTTCTCGGCGCTGATGATCGTGCTCGTGTCGGGGATCGGCGTGCTGGTCTACGCGTACGCCTGGCACTACTTCGGCACATCCGGCCGGGCGGGCCGCGTCGCCGGACTGTTGACGCTGTTCGCCGGGTCGATGCTCGGCGTGGTCCTGGCGGACAACCTGCTCGCCCTGTACGTGTTCTGGGAGCTGACGTCGATCACGTCGTACCTGCTGATCGGCGTCGACGACGCCGACCCGGACGCGCGGGCGGCCGCCCAGCACGCCCTGCTCGTGACCGCCCTCGGCGGTCTCGTGATGCTCGGCGGCTTCGTCGTGCTCGGCCAGGAGGCCGGCACGTACCAGATCAGCGAGATGCTGGCGGCGCCTCCGGCGGGGACGACGACCGCGGTCGCGCTCGTGCTCATCCTGGTCGGGGCGTTCACGAAGTCGGCGCAGTACCCGTTCCACTCCTGGTTGCCGGGCGCCATGGTGGCACCGACCCCGATCAGCGCCTACCTGCACTCGGCGGCGATGGTGAAGGCGGGCGTGTACCTGGTCGCTCGGCTGGCACCCGGCTTCGCCGCCGTCGGGCCGTGGCGGCCGCTGGTGGTGGGTGTCGGGTTGGTCACGATGATCGCCGGCGGGTTGCGGGCGCTGCGCCCGTTCGACCTCAAGCAGCTTCTGGCGTTCGGGACGATCAGCCAGCTCGGGTTCATGACCGTGCTCTTCGGGATCGGGCGCCCGGCCGCGACGGCGGCGGGCTGCGCGCTGATCCTCGCACACGGCCTGTTCAAGGCCGCCCTGTTCATGGTGGTGGGGATCGTCGATCACGAGGCGCACACCCGGGACATCCGGCGGCTCCCGGCGCTCGGCCGAGGCTGGGGCCCGACGAAGGTCGTGGCGGTCGTGAGCGCGGCATCGATGGCGGCGATCCCGCCGTTGGCGGGGTTCATCGCCAAGGAGCAGGCCTACGGCGCGTTGGTCGACGGCTCAGGCGGCGACCGGGTGGCCCTGGCCGGCATCGTCGCGGGCTCGGTGCTGACCGTCGTCTACAGCGTGCGGTTCACGTGCGCGCTGATCCGTCCGAGCCTCGTGTCCGACGACGCGGCCGAGCGGGCGGTGGCGGATCACGCACCCGGGCAGGCGTTCGTGCTGCCCGCCGCTGTCCTCGCGGCGGGCTCGATCGTGCTCGGGGTCGTGCCGGCGGTGTGGTCCGCCTTCGTCGATCACGCCGCCGACGCCCTGGACCCGCGGGCGCACGCCCACCTCGAGCTGTGGCACGGGGTCACCGCGCCGCTGGTGCTGTCGCTGGTCACGCTCGGTACGGGGGCGCTGCTGTTCTGGCGGCGCCGGCAGGTGGCGGCGGTGCAGGCGCACCTGACGTTCCCGGTGACCGGGGCGCAGGTGTACGAGGGCACGGTCCGCGGCGTGCTGGAGCTGGCGGGCCGGGTGACGAGCCTCGTGCAATCCGGCTCGCTGCCGATCTACGCGGGGATCATCCTGTCGACCGCGGCGATCGCCTCGGTGGCGGCGATGGTGTCGGGGGCCTGGTGGCCGGGATGGCCCGACCTCGTGGGCGGGCCGGCGCACATCCCGATCGCGGGGATCCTTCTCGGAGGCGGTGTGGCGGCCACGGTGGCCCGCCGTCGCTTCGCGGCGGCGCTGCTCCTCGGTGTCGTCGGCTACGGGATGGCGATGCTGTTCGTCGTGCAGGGCGCGCCCGACCTCGCGCTCACCCAGTTCGCCATCGAGACGCTGTCGGTCGTGGTGTTCCTGCTCGTGCTCCGGGTGCTCCCGGATCGCTTCGAGCGGCGGGCCCCGGCCGTGAACAGGCCCTTGCGCCTCGCGGTCTCGGCCGCCGTCGGGATCTTCGTGGTGCTGATGGCGATCGCCGCGGCCGGCTCGCGCACCGAGCCGTCGGTGTCGCGGGAGATGTCCGACGAGGCGCTGCCCGAGGGGCACGGTCGCAACGTCGTGAACGTGATCCTGGTCGACATCCGCGGGATGGACACGATGGGCGAGATCACGGTGCTGGCCACGGCCGGGATCGGGATCGTCGCGCTGGCGCGCGCGGGCCGACCTCCGCGCCGGGTGGCATCGCCCAGCTCGAGGAGCGACGCGGCCGAGGAGGTGGGGTCCGAATGATCCGACGATCCCTGATCCTCGAGACCACGGTCCGCCTCGTCTTCGACGGGGCTCTCGTCCTGTCGATCTACCTCCTGTTCGCCGGGCACAACCAGCCCGGCGGAGGGTTCGTCGGCGGCCTCGTCGCGGCGGCGGCCATCGCCCTGCGCTACATCGCCGGAGGACCCGACGACGTGCTGTCCATGCTCCGGCTGCGACCGCGGGGCTTCTTGTCGGCAGGCCTCGCCCTCGCCACCGGCACCGCGCTGGTGCCGCTCGCGTTCGGCGACACCCCGCTCGACCACCAGGCGGTCGAGTGGCACCTCGACCTGCTGGGCACGGTGAAGTTCACGACCGCCACGGTGTTCGACACCGGGGTGTACCTGATCGTGGTCGGCCTCGTGCTGATGATCTTCGAGGCGCTCGGCGAGGACCCCGACGGCGACGAGGTCACGGCGCAGGAGGAGGGGCCGTGACGGTCCTGCTCGTCGTCGTGGCCGGCGCCCTCTGCGCGTGCGGCACCTACCTCGTGCTCGGTCGCCAGCTCAGCCGGGTGGTGATCGGGATCGGCCTCCTCGGCCATGGCGTCAACGTCCTGATCGTGCTGTCCGGTGGCGACGGGGGCGACCCGGCCTTCGCCGGTGGCGACGCCGAACGCTTCGCCGACCCTCTCCCGCAGGCGTTCGTCCTGACCGCGATCGTCATCACGTTCGGGGTGATCGCCTTCCTGTTGACGCTGGCCTACCGCAGCTGGCTCGTCACCGCCGACGACGAGGTCGAGGACGACGTCGAGGACCGGCGCATCGCCCGCGAGGCCCAGCACGCCGCGGCCGAGGCCCAGCACCTGAACGACCCCGAGACCGAGCCGTGACCGCACTCATCGCCCTTCCGATCCTCCTGCCGCTCTTCGGCGCGGCGCTGTCCGTCGGCCTCGGTCGCTCCCGCGCCGCGCAGCGGGTCGTCAGCGTCGTCACGCTGGGGACCGTCACGGCGACGAGCGCCGTCCTGCTGATCCGCGTCGACCACGACGGTGCGACGGCGGTGCAGGTCGGCGGGTGGCAGCCGCCGATCGGGATCACGCTGGTCGCCGACCGGCTGGCCGCGATCATGCTGGTCGTCGCGGTGCTGATGCTGCTCGCCGTCCTGCTGTTCGCGATCGGTCAGCCTGGCGCGGAACGCCACCACGCCGGCTTCCATCCGGTGTATTTGGTCCTCGCCGCCGGCATCGCCCTGGCGTTCCTCACCGGCGACCTGTTCAACCTGTTCGTGGCGTTCGAGGTCACGCTGATGGCGAGCTACGTGCTCATCACCCTCGGCGGCCGACCGGACCAGATCCGCAGCGGGATGACCTACGTCGTCATCAGCCTCATCGCCTCCACGCTGTTCCTGATCGCGCTCGCTCTCGTCTACGCGGCCACCGGCACCGTCAACCTCGCGGATCTCAGCACCAAGGTGGCCGACCTGCCCGACGGTGTGCGCAGCGGGCTCGCGGTCCTCCTGATCGTGGTGTTCGGCATCAAGGCCGCGATCTTCCCCTTGTTCTTCTGGTTGCCCGACAGCTACCCGACGGCGCCCACGCCGGTGACGGCGGTGTTCGCCGGACTGCTCACCAAGGTCGGCGTCTACGCGATCATCCGCAGCCAGACCCTGCTGTTCCCGGCGGACACCCAACCGGGCAACCTGCTGCTGATCGTGGCCGGGCTCACGATGGTGGTCGGTGTGTTCGGCGCCATCACGCAGGACGACATCAAACGCATCCTGTCGTTCCACATCGTCAGCCAGATCGGCTACATGATCATGGGCCTCGGGCTGTTCACCCTCGCCGGCCTCGCCGGCGCGGTGCTCTACATCATCCACCACATCGTCGTGAAGACGACGCTGTTCCTCGTCGCCGGTCTCGTCGAGGAGCGCGCCGGCACGGGCAAGCTCGCCAAGCTCACCGGGCTGGCCCGCCTCGAACCGGTGCTCGCCGTCCTGTTCCTGCTCCCGGCCCTGAGCCTCGCGGGCATCCCCCCGTTCTCCGGGTTCGTCGCCAAGCTCGCACTCGTCGACGCCGGCGTGACCGCGCACGAGTACCTCATCGTGGCCGTCAGCCTCGCGGTCAGCCTGCTCACCCTGTTCTCGATGACGAAGATCTGGGCCAACGCGTTCTGGGGCGGGGTCGACGCAGGACGGCCGATCCCGCCGGCAGCCACGCTCGGCGGGCGCTCGCTGATGGTCGGCTCCACGGCCGCCCTCGTCGCCCTCAGCCTGGCCATCGCCGTGAGCGCCGGGCCGCTGTACGACCTGTCGGAGCGCACCGCACACGACCTCATCGAGCCGAGCGCCTACATCGACACGGTGCTGGGACGATGACGCGCCTCGTCCGTCTCGTCGGCCTGACGGCCGCCTGGGTCGCGCTGTGGTCGGACCTCACGGTGGCCAACCTCCTGAGCGGCCTGCTCGTCGCCGTCCTCATCGTCGGCGCCTTCGACACGTGGCGCCCCGGCCACGTCATCGTCCGACCGGTCGCGGTGCTGAAGCTGGCGGGCTACTTCGTCTACCAGCTCGCGGTCGCCAGCCTGGTGGTCGCCCGCACGGTCCTCGCCCCGCGGGACAGGATCCGCAGTGGCATCGTGGCCGTCCCGCTGCGCGGCTGCTCCGACGCGGTGGTGACGCTCATCGCCGACGCCATCACCCTCACGCCCGGGACCCTGACGCTCGAGGTGCGCCGCACGCCCCTCACGCTCTACGTGCACGCCCTCGACGTGCGCGACCCCGCGGTGCTGCAGAACGAGATCCGCACGCTGGAGGTGCTCGCCGTGAAGGCGTTCGGGGACGACGACGCCATCGCCGGTCTCGCCGTCGACGACACGAGCGTCTGGTGGAGCCGATGATCACCGTCGCCACCGTCCTGCTCGCCCTCGGCGGCGCCTGCTTCCTCGTCCGCGTGATCGCCGGACCGTCGCTCGCCGACCGCATCGTCGCCCTCGACGGCCTCGTCGTCACGATCGTCGCCGCCATCGTCCTCCACTCGATCCGCCGCGACGTCGAGTGGTTCCTCGACGTGGCGCTCGTGGTCGCCTTCATCGGGTTCGTCGGCACCACCGCCGGGGCCCGCTTCATCGAACGGCGAGGAGGCTGAGCATGGCCGACGTCATCGTGGGCATCCTCGCCATCGCGGGCGCGCTGTTCGTCCTCCTCGCGGGCGTCGGGGTGCTCCGCTTCCCCGACCTGTACGCCCGGATGCACGCCGCCACGAAGGCCACCACCGTCGGGATCGCGCTCGTCGGTATCGCGGGCGCGATCGCCATCGACGGGGGGACGGCGAAGATCGTCCTCGCCGTCGCCGTCATCTTCGTCACCGCGCCGAGCGCCGCGCACTTCATCGGCCGCGCCGCGTACCGGGCGGAAGGGGTGGACATCCGCCTGGACGGCCGCGACGACCTGGGCGACCTCGGCGATCTCCTGGCGGACGACGCCGGGGACGGCTGACGCCACCCCTGCGCGTCACGGGGTCACCGGGTCACGGCGTCACGGGGTCACGGGGTCACGGCGTCAGGCGGTCGGCTCAGGCGGTGGCGCCGGCGCCAGCCCCGTCCGCTGCGCCCGCCGGTCCATCACGCGCAGCAGCCGCCCCCGGTTGTACCGCTGCACCACGAGGCAGGGGAGGTTCGCCACGAGCGCGTAGCCGGCCATGACGCCGAGGAGCCACGGTGGGTTCCACAGGGCGAACACGGGGGTGATCGCGGGGATCGCCCAGTGGACGATCTCGGCTCGCCGCGTCTCGGCGGCGAACCGGGCGAGATCGGTCGTGGAGCGGGACGGCAGCGCCCGCTTGGACACCCCGCCGCGGAACACGGCGCCGAACTCGGGAAGCCACGCCTTCCAGCGACGGATGCCCACACGTTCGTAGGCGCGACCCGACCGCTCCCACGGCCGCAGCCGGGTCAGCGGACCGTCACGGGCGAGCCGGTGCAGCGGCAGCCGGTGCGCCGAGTAGCCGACCACGGCGCTCCAGGTGGCCCACACGGCGGCGTCGATCGCCACGGCGAGGCGGTCGCTCACTGCGCTCCCCGCAGGTCGACGAGGCGGCCCCGCCACCGCACCCGGCCCGGCCCGAACGTGAGCACGACCGACCACGCGAACAGGACGACGAAGGCGCCGATCAGAACCGGGAACAGGGCGCTCGTCGCCCGGTGGAACCGACCGATCCGGCGGGTGAGGACGAGGAACTGGGCCGCGAACAGCACGTAGATGCCGAGCGGCAGGAGCGGTGTCCCGTCCCCGTCCAGTGCGGCCGCGCCGACGGAGAGCGCGGCCTGGAGCGAGGCCGTCACCCACACGGCCACGGCGGCGAGACGGAGAGGCGGGGTGGCGGCCCCGCCCGAGGCGAGGTTCTTGGTCCAGCCCTCGGCGAGCTGCCGGAGGCCGGCGGGGTACATCCGGTAGTCGACGAGCCGACCACCGAGCAGCGACCGCACCGGAACCCGCATGCGCTCGGCGACGGCCGCCAGCGCCACGTCCTCCGCGATCGCGCCGCGCACGGCGGCGTGGCCACCGAGGCGGTCGTAGACGTCCGCGGGGACGGCGAGCGCGGGCCCGAACGCGAACCCCCGCCGCCACCACCGCCGGTTGCCCGGCGTGTCGCCCGTGCCGGCGCCGAGGAGGGACACGACGCCCGGGCCGGCGGAGAGGTGCTCGTACGCTCGCTCGACGCGTTGCACGGGGAGCGCCGAGACGAGCCCTTGGCCGGCGACCGCGGCCGCCGTGAGGCTGGCGATGCCGTCGGGGGCGGGCTCGACGTCGGCGTCGAGGAACACCAGCACGTCCCCGTGAGCGGCCTCCGCGCCGCGCTGGCACGCGTACGCCTTTCCCGTCCATCCCGCAGGTCGCTCGACGCGGATCACCGTCGCGCCGGCCGCCGACGCCACCTCGCCGGTGCCGTCGGTGGACGCGTCGTCGACGACGATGACCTCGTCCGGGGCGGGGCGGGCATCGGCAAGCGCGGCGAGCAGGCGGGGCAGCCGCTCGGATTCGTCACGGGCGGGGACGACGACCGACACCCGCACGCCCGCAGGCGGACTGGCCGGGCGCAGCCGGGCCGGGCGACCGGCCAGCAGCCATCCCGCGAGCCAGCCCGCCGTGACCAGGGCGAGGGTCGCGGCGCTCACGCGTGGCGCCGGCGGGCTCGGACGGCGCCCGCACCCGGCCACGGCGATCGGCGCAGCCGCCCTGCCGTGTGCGTCGCGGTGGCCAGCATGTGATCGCCACCTCGTGGGTGAGGGAACGTCAGGGAGAGTGACGTCCGCGCGAGCGGTCTTCGGCGGAAGCGTCCACGGCGGCCACGAGGCCGCGTGGGGTGACTGTACCGGCGGCCGGGTCGTCCGACTCGCGATCGGTGCTCACCGTGGTCACCCGGGGGGCGGAGGTGTCGAGCCACACGGCCAGCCGATACGTTGGAATCGAGCTGGCCCTCCATCCTTGACGACCCCAGGGTTCGTGACTGGCTCTCGATGCAGGAGCAACATGTCCGAATCCCCGCTCACCGAGAGCCTCTCGACGCTGTCGCGCTTCTTCGTCGGCGACCGCACGCTGAAGGAGACCCTGGTTCGCGTCTCCGAGCTGACCGTCGAAGCCGTGCCGGCGGCCGCCCTGATCGGGATCACGCTGCCGGTCGAAGGCCGCCAGCGCACCGCGGTGTTCACCGACCAGACCGCACCCGAGATCGACCAGGCGCAGTACGACACGGGCGAGGGCCCGTGCCTCGAGGCCTACCGGGTCCAGCAGATCTTCGTCATCGACTCCATGAAGGAGTCCGGTCCCTGGCCCGCGTTCCGTGCCGCGGCCCTGGCCCACGGGGTGCACAGCTCGCTGTCGTTGCCACTGGTCGTCGACAAGATGTCCGTGGGCGCCATGAACCTCTACTCCCACGAGCCGTATGCGTTCGGGCCCGCCGAGCGGGACACCGGCGTCGTGTTCGCGGCCCAGGCCGCGATCGTGCTGGCCAACGCCCAGGCGTACTGGGACGCCTACAGCCTCAGCGAACGTCTCGGCGACGCCATGAAGAGCCGGGCGGTGATCGAGCAGGCCAAGGGCATGCTCATGGCCGCTCAGCGCTGCGACGAGGACGAGGCCTTCGCACTGCTGGTCCGCGCCTCGCAGCGCGAGAACGTCAAGCTGCGCGAGATCGCCCGCCGCATCGTCGCGGACGCGGCTGAGCGATCCGAGCCCTCGGCATGATGGTGGCCGTCTCCGGATCGCACGGGAGGCCGGCACGATGACGTGGATCGATCGCGGCCGGCAGCTGCGCGACGGCGCCCACGACGCCCGCTGGAACGTCACCGACCTGTGGATCGCGTCGGTGGCGCTCGGCAGCAACCTGGCCCTCGGCGAGGTGCACGCCATCACCGCCGGGGTCCGCGATCCGACACGGGGCCAGTACGAGGTGCTGGCGGCCGCGCTCAACGAGCACCTCGCCGCCAGCGGGAGGGACCACGCCGTCCTCACCTGGGACGGAAGCCCCCGCGCCACGGGGGCCACCGGACCGCCGTCCGCCTGAGGCACGGCGGCGGGTGACGGCCCGCCGACGTCGCGGAGTATGTGGGCGCCGCGGGTGGGGTAGGCGCACGTGCGATGTCACTGCGTTCGTCGGTCTGGCTCGCCTCCTCGGACACGGTCGGCCGGCCGCCTCTCGACGGTGATCTCGCGGTCGACGTCGCCGTGGTCGGCGGAGGCATCACCGGTCTGACCACGGCTCTGACACTGCAACGCCGTGGGCTCCAGGTGGCGGTCGTCGAGGCGGACCGGGTGGGGGCCGGGACGACCGGTTCCACGACGGGCAAGGTCACCTCGCAGCACGGGCTCCTCTACGCGCAGCTGATCGCTCGGCACGGACGGCATCGGGCACGGCTCTACGCCGACGCGAACCAGTCCGCGATCGACGTGATCGATGCGTTGGTGCAGGAGACGGGGGCCGATTGCGGGTTCGAGCGGGCGCCGGCGTACGTCTACACCGGCGACCCGGCGCGGGTCGCCGACATCGAGGCCGAGCACGCTGCGGCGGCCGATCTCGGCCTGCCGGCCACGCTGACCACCGACATCGACCTGCCGTTCCCGGTGGCGATGGCGCTGCGCTTCGACGATCAGGCCCACGTCCACCCCGGCCGCTACCTCGCCGCCCTCGCCCGTGCCGTGGTCGCCCGGGGCGGCCACCTCTTCGAGCACACGCGCGCCACCGGTGTGGTCGAGCGGCGGAGCCACGCCCTCGTGCGCACCACGGGTGGCGAGCTGCGTGCGGACAGGGTCGTGCTGGCGACGCTGCTGCCCTTCGTCGATCTCGGGGGCTTCTTCGCCAAGGCACGACCGGTCCGTGCCTACGGGATCGCCGCCCGGCTGGAGCACCCCGCGCCGCGGGGCATGCACATCGGGGTCGACACGCCGACCCGCTCGACCCGCCCGTGGGACGACGACGGCCGGCCAGGGATGATCGTGGTCGGCGAGAGCCACCGGACCGGCGACGGCGACGCGGCCCCCGGCCGCTGGGGTGAGCTCGAGCGATGGACGCGCGAGCACTTCCCGGTCGAGTCGTTCGCCCACCGCTGGTCGACCCAGGACTTCTCGACCGTCGACGGGATCCCCTACGTGGGGCGCTCGCCGCGCAGCTCACGGACGTTGGTGGCCACCGGGTTCGCCAAGTGGGGCCTCACCAACGGCACCGCGGCCGCGGCGATGCTCGCCGATCTCGTCGCCGGCGAGACGAACCCGTGGATCGAGGCGTTCGACGCCACGCGCATCGGGGGCGCACAGGCGCTCAAGCAGCTCGTCGAGCAGAACGTTGAGGTCGCGACGAGGTTCGTGGCCGACCGCGCCGGCCGGCTGCGATCCGGGTCACTCGCCGACGTCGCGCCCGGCGAGGGTGCCGTGGTGCGGCACGGCGGTCGTGCCGTCGGGGCGTTCCGCGATGCGGACGGCGGGCTTCACGGTGTCTCGATCACGTGCACCCACATGGGATGCACCCTGCGGTGGAACGCCGCCGAGACCAGCTGGGACTGCCCGTGCCACGGCTCGCGGTTCTCGACGGCCGGCGACGTGCTCGACGGTCCGGCCGTGCGCCCCTTGGGCCGGGTCGACCTCGATCCCGAGACCGAGACCTGACGCCGCCGGTCAGCCCTTCCAGTCGTCTCCGTCGTTGGGCCGGTCCGATCGCGGTGCTCGCTCGGTCGCCTCCTCGAGGACGCTGGTCGCCAAGCGGGCGACGGGCGTGATGTCGACGACCAGGGGCTCGTTGTCGGGACCACGATCGACGACGCGTCCGGCGAGCACCCACGCGCAGTGATCGGGCTGGTCCTCGCCGAGCTGGTCGTAGGCGGTCACCTGGCGCGCCACCCAGGCATCGGACGGAAGGGTCCACCACGACGGCGGATCGAGCGGGTTGACGGCCAGCCCCGGCAGCTCCAGGCCGGAGGCATGGTCGCAGCTGCGTTCCCCGGCGTCCTCGGCGGGGCCACGGGACCACCGCACGTACAGACCGGGGCGCGCTTCGACGAGCGCCGCCAGATCCGCGAGCGAATCGATGACGACGAGGGCGGGGTGCTCGCGCGAGCCGTCACCGGCCGGGGAGCGGTTCGGCGTGGCCGAGTCGAGGTCCGTGTCCGCCATGCGTTCCCTCCTTGTCGTTGCCTGGCTGTCGGTGGGTGCGGGGCTCGAAGTGCCGCCCCGATCCGACCACGTGGGTCTACCCGCATCCGGCCGGCTCAGTCCGGGCCGAGACGGGACGACTGGATGACGACGTCCGGTGACGTCGATCGACGCCCGCGCGCTGAACGTCCGACGGGGCAGAGCGTGCTCACCGGGGCAGGATCCGGGCGAGCAGGGCGGGGTCGACCAGGCCGGCGTCGCCGAACCGCCGGGCCACCTCGGCGGCCTGGGGCATCTGGCGGGTGAGGGCGTCGCCGAGACGGGCGGCCTCCCCCGTGCGGCCGGCCAGCGCCAGCACGATCGCCCGCCACAGCACGAGGTCGGCGTCCCCCGCGCCGATCGAGGGCCCCGGTTCGTCTCCGCCGGCCCCTTCGCTGGTCGCATCCGGCAGCCGGTCGACGGCGGTGGCGGGATCGCCGTCCAGCGCCAGCTCGAAGGCGGCCACGGTCTCGTGGTAGCGCTGGTTGTGCACCACCATGCGGTCGAGCCGGCCGAGCGGGTCCGGGGCGTCGTCGACACGCAGGTCGACGACCGTGTCGCGCCACGGCCGGCCGCTGCGCTCGGCCTGCACCACCAGGATCGCGGCCGAGCGCGTTCCCCGATCGTCGCCCCCGGCGTCCTCCCCGGCGTGGAGGGCAGCCATCAGCCGGTCGGACAGCCGCCCGCCGGTGTCGTGGTAGGCGGCGACCATGGCCTCCCACACCTCGGGTCCGTGCACGATGTTGGCCAGCGCCGCGCAGCCGTCGCCGAGGGCGTGGCCCGCGGCCGCCACACAGGTGTCACCCGTGTAGACCTCGATGCCGGCGTGGGTGTCGACGATGGCGACCTGGCGCCGCTCGGGGTGCGGATCGACGCTGCGCAACGCCCGCAGGACCTCCGTGGCGGTCAGCCCGGCCCGCAACGCCTCGACGCCGAGGTCGCCGTACATCGGCTCGCCCATCGACTGGGTGGCCACGACGCCGACGCCGGCTGCGGCCCACGGCACGCTGGCCCCCACCGCGAACGCCTGCGACTGGGTGGCCACACCCATCTGCCCGGTGTCGGGGTCGCGGGCCACGATCGAGTACGTCATGGGACGAGGGTACGGACCCGGTGGCGACCGGCGGACGACCGCCACCTGCCGAGGGACGGCACCGAGACTGCAGCCAGGCTGGTGGCTGTCGCCGTCGATGCCGTCCACCAGCGGTGTCAGGGCTCGGCCTGGCGAGGGGTCAGCAGCTGGCGACGCGCTCCCACGTGCCCGGCGCGGTCTGACGCAGCGCCGTGGTCTGGAACGAGAACCCGAGCAGGTCGCCCGAGCCCACGGCCCGGACGAGGAACAGGCTGCGCATCGCCCGGCCCGCCTCCAGGTGGTCGGCGTTCGTGGCCTGGATGCAGTCGCCGGCGGGCGGCGCGGTGGTGGTCGTGGTCGACCCGCCCGGGGTGGACGTCGTGGTGGTGGAGGGCGGGGTCTGGTTCTGGAGGCGGGCGTTCGCCTCGTACTCCCAGTCCGACGAGGTGCACAGCCCGCAGCTCGACCCCACGAACAGGCCTCGGCCATTGGTGTCGCCGGCGAGCTGCCAGCGGGCCCACGCGGTGGCGGGACCGCGGAACCCGCCGGCGTTGCCGACGGGCGTGAAGTGGGTGGCGCCGGCGAGCTCGGCGTAGGCGGCCGGGATCGCGGTCGACTGGTCGAAGCTGGCCCGCACCGTCGACGGCTGGATGATCGTGTCGTCCTGGCCGGCGAAGTACAGGGCGGTCGCCGTGGTCCCGCGGGGGCCGCCGTAGCCCTGCAGGGGGAAGATCGTGTCGATGCGAGGATCGCGGGTGACGGAGATCGCCCCGCCCGCGCCCTGCGAGTGGCCGGTGGCGCCCACGTGCTCCAGGTCGAGGTGGCCGAAGAACCGGTTGCCGCTCTGGCCGTTGAACGTCGTGAGGTTGTCGAGGCCGGCCAGCATCTCGTCGCCGCTGCCGGCGTTGCTGGTGTTGGCCGCGGCGACGACGAAGCCGTGCGAGGCGAGGTGGCGGAGGAAGCCGTCGTAGACGGTGGGGCTGGTGCCGGTGCCATTGCCCCAGAGGATGATCGGGTGGTCGATGCCCCCCTGCCCGAGCGCGGTGGGGCTGTAGTAGGTGTGTTCCGGGTCGTTCTGCACCGTCACCTGGAACGGCCCGGCGGCGGCGAAGTCGGTGCCGACCGGCGGCAGCCCCGGCGTCTGGGCATCGGCCTCCTGCGGTGCGGCGGCGGCGAACAGACCCACCCCGAGCATCGGGACGAGCAACAGGTACAACAAGCGGCGCAGGAGCGCAGGCGGCAGCGTGTGCATGGTTCCCTCCAAGATTCCCAGCGTCCGCCGCCGTGGCCATTCAATCAGAACATGAAACTGACCTCAAGGTCGATAGCGACGCAGATCGAGGCCCTTGGCGTCGACAACGGGTCTGAAGTCGCTGCCAACCGCGTCGCACTGGCCCCAGGCTCACGGCTCGGGGGCCGGGACGACGGCGACGTTCGTCGTGCTGTGGCGGACGAGGTGGTTCGCGGTGCTCCCGAGGCGCATCGACCGCAGACCCCCGGCGCCCCGACGACCGACGACGGTGAGGGCGGCTGCCGAGCGGTCCGCCGCAGAGACGAGCACGTCGCGCGGGTCGCCCTCCACCTCGTCGCTCTCGATCTCGTCGGCGACCTGCTGGGTCCAGCCCTGGGCCGCGTCCGCCGCCTGGGACCGCAGACGCTCGCCGGTCCGCGGCGGGCGCTCCGCCTCGGTGGCGCGCCAGGCGTGGACGGCGCGCGCCTGGGCGCCGGTGGCGGTGGCGAGCGCGTGCGCCCATGCGAGCGCCCGTTGCGCGCCCAGGCTCCCGTCCTTCCCGACGAGGATCATGTCGCCGCTGCCGAGCTGACGGTCGTTGCGCACCACGACGACCGGGCACGGCGCGTACTCGACGCACTCCTGGCTCACCGAGCCGAGCAGGAGGCCGGCGAAGCCGCCGAGCCCGCGCGAGCCGAGCACGAGCACGCTCTCGGGGGTGACCGTCTGGAGGAGCGCACCCGCCGGCGAGCCCCGCAGCACCTCCGTCGTCACGGCGTCCGACGATCCGAGCGTGTCGGTCACGACGGCGGTGAGCGCTTCCCGGGCCTGCTCCTCCATCTCCTCCGCGGGTAGGGGGACGGGGGCGATCGGCAGAACCGCCGAGCGCGGGTGCATCCACGACTGGACGGCCCGGACCGGAACCCCCGCCGTTGCCCCGACGGCCGACGCCCACCGCAGGGCCATGCGGCCGTGCTCTGAGCCGTCGACACCGACGACGAACTCGTTCATCCGACTTCCTCCGCGACGAAGGCGATCGTGCACGTGGAGCCCGCGGCCGGTGGCACCGGGCTGAGGGTGGTGAGCGTACTACCAAGGGTGACTGTGTGGTGGGCGTCTCTCCCGCCCGGACCGAGCGTTCTGCACACTCCGATGCCCCTCAGCATGGCGGTGAGAGCCGCTCATCGGGTCGTCGCGGGACCTTGGCCCCTGGGATCCGCCAGGGTCACCGAGCGACGGTGAGGCCATGAAGTCCGGCACGCAGGAGTCCCGCCTCGCGCCGCTCGCCGCACCCGAGCATCCCGGCGCCGCCCGGGGCCCGGGAACCGCACCTCTGTTCGAGGTCGCCACGGTCGTCGTGGGGGTCTCCTTGGCGGTGCTCGTCGGCCTGGACGGTTCCCCTGTCGCGCAACTCGGACGCGTCGTCGGCGTCGCGGCCGTGACGGTGCTCCTCGTGCATTCGCTCGCTCGCCACGCCGCGAGATGGCGGGGCCGTCTGGCGGTCCTCGTCGGGGCACCGTCGGTCGCGATCGCGGTCGGGTTCGCGCCACACTGGGCCAAAGGCGGACCGCTCCCGGTCCGGGTAGCCGCGGGGCTCCTGCTCGCCGCCGGTCTCGCGCTCCTCATCGGTGGCGTCGCCGCCGCCACCCGAG
>DASUQS010000157.1:0-4005 GCA_036280455.1 Acidimicrobiales bacterium | reverse complement strand
CTCGCGGCGCACCCGGCCCTGCTGCGGTGCGGAGGCGACCCCCGCGCGGTCCGCGCCAGCGCGGTCGAACCCCATCCGTTCGGCGCCCACACGGCTGCCGTCGTTGGTGTCGATGCCACCGTCGCCGTCGACGCCGTCGATGGCCGGTGCGACCCCCGGGTCCGCTGGCGTGGTGCCGTGCCCACCGGCCAGCAGCGCGGCCAGGTCGTTCAGCGCCGAGGCCAGGCCGGCCGCCCCCTGGGCGGCGCGAGCCACCTCGCCGACGATCGCCACGGGGTCGACACCTGCCACCGCCTCCGGAAACGCGGGCGCGCGAGCGGAGGTGAACCTGGTCTCCGCCGCGTCCGGCGTCGGCACCGGGTGTCCGGGGGACTCGTCCGCTCCGCACCCTGGCGCGGCGCCACGCCCGGCATCCACGCCACGCCCGGCATCCACGCCACGCCCGGCGCCCGCGACAATGGCGTGGTCCTGCTCGCCCGACGGCACGGCCGGACGCGGATCATCCGCCGCGTCGGCGGCGGCCGCTCTGCGGCGCTCCTCGACCTCGGCCTCCAGCGCCCTGACGCGGGCCTTGGCCGCCTTGGCCTCGGTCGCCCGGTCGACCAGTCGTGCCTCGGTGTCCTTCAGGTTGCGCACGGCTTCGCCCCGGGCGGCGGTGACCGATTCAACCCGTCCGGCGAGCTCGTCGGCGCGAACCTCCGCGCTCGCCCGGGCCTCGCGTTCGTGGATCAGCTGGGCCCGCAGCTCCTCCAGTTCGACGAGCTGGGCGGCGACCTGAGCCTCCGCCCGACGGACGGCCTCCTGCGCGGCGGCGAGCTGCTTGCTCGCCGCCCGTTCGGCCCGCTGCTCCTCCAGATCGGCGGCCCGCGACGAGGCGGCGGCCTCGAGCCGGTCGAGCTCGTCGCGCCACCCATCGGGGCGGGCGAGCCACAGCCAACCTGCCCGGCCGACCTGGTCCTCATCGACGGCGTCGGCGACCCGTGCCCGGAACGCATCGTCGCGCTCGACGACGCGGGCGATCGCCTCGAGCGACCGGGACGAGAGCTTGGAGAACCCCAGGTAACGCTTGAGAGCAGGCGGGGGCGGCACGAGCGGGTCGGCCGTGAGGCCGGCTCGGGCGACCGCGAGTGCGGACTCGACCGCCGGGCGGATGACGCCCGCCGGGTCGCTCAGGTCGCCCCCGAGCCGTCCGGCGTGGCCTCGCCGACGGGATCGAGCGCCGGGTCGAGACGCTCAACTGCGGTGCCGGTGCCGCACCAGCGGCACGTGACCTCGTCGATGCTCTCGTCGAGCACGGTCTCGTCCTCGATCTCGAGGTCGCCGCCGACCGTGTAGTGGTGGAACGCGCGCGTGCGCCGGGACGTGACCACGTCGAAGCGGGTCAGGTTGCCACACGCCGTACAACGAAATCGGTCGGCCACGACGCCAGCCTACCGATCACGTTCGGGCGAACTCTCGTACGCCTGCGGGCGGAACCGTTGACATAGCGACTGCGTAAGTCCTAACTTACCGTTCGTGGGAACTTACAGACAGGTCGACGGTGCGTGGGACGCCATGGGCGATCGCACGCGACGGGCCATCCTCGAATGCCTGGCGGAGCGCCCCTGCGCCGTGGGCGAGCTGGCCGCCCAGCTGCCGGTCAGCCGGCCGGCGGTGTCCCAACACCTGAAGGTGCTCAAGGCGACCGGCCTCGTCGACGACGAGACCGCCGGCACCCGGCGCATCTACCGGCTCAATCCCGCCGGCGTGCAGGCGCTGCGCGATCAGCTCGACACCTTCTGGAACCGCGCCATCGCCAACTACGCATCCACGATCGACGACCCGACGGAGGACGAGACATGAACCAGGCAGCAGACACGGTGGTCCGCAAGGAGATCGTTGTGCAGGCACCGATCGAGCGTGCCTTCGACGTCTTCACCAACCGCTTCGGCGACTTCAAGCCCCCCGAGCACAACCTGCTCGGCGCGCCGATCGCCGAGACGACGTTCGAGGCCCGCGTGGGCGGCCACATCTACGACCGGGCCGAGGACGGGAGCGAGTGTCGCTGGGCCCGGATCCTCGCCTACGACCCGCCCACGCGGGTCGTGTTCAGCTGGGACATCGGCCCGACATGGCAGCTCGAAGCCGAGCCGGCCAACGCGAGCGAGGTCGAGGTGCGCTTCGTCGCCGACGGTCCGGCCCGCACCCGGGTCGAGCTCGAGCACCGCCACATCGACCGGCACGGCCCCGGCTGGGAGGCCGTCTACGACGGCGTCGACAGCGACGGCGGCTGGCCGCTCTACCTCACCCGGTTCGCCGCCGTGGTCGACGCGTGACGGGAACGATTGTTCGCCCAACACCTGTTCGCTAATGTCGCAGCGTGCTGCGCAGCTTCGACGACCTCGGCACCCCGCTGCACGAGGTGACGTTCTGCGTCGTCGACCTCGAGACGACGGGCGCGTCGGCCCAGACCTGCGAGATCACCGAGGTCGGCGCGGCCGTCTTCCGGGGCGGCGAGCGGCTGGGCACGTTCCAGACGTTCGTCGACCCGTGCGCGCCCATCGCCCCCGCGGTGAGCGCCCTCACCGGCATCACCGACGCCATGGTGCGGGACGCGCCGACGCCGTCCGAGGTGCTGCCCACGCTCTTGGAGTTCGTGGGCGGCGCGGTCCTCGTCGGCCACAACCTGCGCTTCGACGTGGGCTTCCTCGACGCCGCGCTCCTGGCCGACGAGCGCTCGCCGGTCGGCCTCTGGTCGGTCGACACCCTCGGGCTCGCCAGACGGCTGCTCAGCGACGAGGTGCCCGACCACCGGCTCGGCACCTTGGCCGGCCACCTCGACCTCGAGCACCGGCCCACCCACCGGGCCCTCGACGACGTGCTCGCCACCGCTGACCTGCTCCACGCCATGCTCGAGCGGGCGACCGCCTTCGGCGTCACCGTCCTCGACGACCTGCTCCAGCTCCCCCGGCTGGCGGCGCACGCCCAGTCGGCCAAGCTGCGCCTCACCAACCGGCTGCCCCGCTCCCCCGGCGTCGCCGTGCTGCGCGACGGCCAGGGCCAGCCGCTGCACGTCGCCTCGGCCGACGACGATCTCCGGCGCCAGGTGCGGTCGTGGTTCTCCGGCGAGTGCGGGCGCATCGCCGGTCCCGTGCTGCGCGAAGTCCACACCGTCGAGCACCTCGCCTGCCCGACGCCGCTGGCGGCCGAGGTGGCCGAGGTGCGGCTGGCCGGCAGCCTGGCCCCCCGGCGGTCGCCGCGGGTGGCGGCGTGGAAGGGCTACCGGTACGTCCGGCTCGGCGGCGGGCGCGGCACGGGTGCAGGTGCGCGTGCGGGTGGCACCGGGCCCCTCACCGTCGGGCGCACGCCGGGCCGTGGCCGGCACCTCGGCCCACTGCCGTCGGCCGCCGACGCCCGGGCCGTGATCGACGCGGTCGGCCTGGTCGCCGGGCCGGCGCCTGCACCCACTGCGGAGCCCGCCGCGCCCGCGGGCACCCTGTTCGACGACCCGGCTCCCTCGCACGCGGAGGCCCGCGTGCCGTACGAGGGGCCAACCGCCGCCGACGTGTTCGACGACCCCCTCGCGCTCGTCGCTGCGCTCCACCACCAGGCTGCCGACGCCCGGGCCGACGGTCAGCTCGCCCGGGCCACCGCGGTCACCGGCATGGCCGACGCCCTCGGCGCCGCCGTGCGGAGCCAACGGTGGTCCGCCACGCTCCGCGGCGCCGAGCGGATCGTCCTGGCCATGGCCGACGGCGAGGGCGTCGAGCTGGTGCGCGGGCGGCCCGTCCGCTGGTGGGCGGCACCGGACGACGCGAGCGGCGACGACCACCATTTTGGCCCCGCCGACGACCCCGCCGACCACCCCACTGACGACCGTGGTCGTGACGACCCGTCGGCGACCGGCCGGTCGCGGGGCGACACCGGCGCCCGCCGTGTCGCGACGAGCGACCTCGCACGCATCGCCTTCGGCCCGCTCGACGCGATCGGCCCGGACGATCCGCTCGCTCCGGCGGTGGCCGACGA
>DASUQS010000156.1:0-15667 GCA_036280455.1 Acidimicrobiales bacterium | reverse complement strand
GCTCGCCACGTTCGTGCTGCTGTGGCTGGCGGTCCTCCAGCCGGTCAACGCCGTGGCGTTCGTGCTCGACGGCATCCTGATCGGCGCGGGTGACATGCGCGTCCTCGCCTGGGCGATGGCGGGGGCGGCGGCGGTGTTCATCCCTGCGGCGCTCGCGGTGGCCGCGACCGGGGCGGGCATCGGCTGGCTGTGGGCCGCGCTCGGCCTCCTGATGGTGACCCGCGTCGTGACCCTCGGCGCCCGCTTCGCCGGCGACCGCTGGATCGTCCTCGGCGCCACCCGCTGACGCTCGGCCGGGTCAGAAGTCGGTGGCGCAGTAGGCGACCCGCTCGGGGCGGAACAGGGCATCCGCCCGGTCGACCGCCGTGGCGTCCGACACCCGCAGCCGACCGGCACGGCGCAGCGTGGACCACGTGGTGCCGCCGGTGAGCAACGACCCGAGGTCGGCGACGGTCACCGCGAGGTCCGCGGTCCGGTCGGTCCGCGCGCACGCGGCACCGTCCGGGCCGCCGTCGAGGAGGTAGGTGCCCCCGGTCGGCCCGCGGGTGTCCACGACCTCGACCACCAGCGCGCCACCGGTGGCGTAACGGCGGGCGGCGAGGCACGACGGCACGTCGAGCAGGCGGAGCCACAGCAGGTCGCGCTCCGCCGTGACGGTCAGCGCCCGGGGATCGGCCAGCCGCCAGCGCAGGGGGATGTCGACCGGCGCGCTCCAGGTGACCGCACCGACCAGGTCGATGTCGAGGACGAACCGCAGCAGCGCGGCCTCGACCGCGTCGGAGGTGGCGGCCACCTCGAGGATGCGACCCTCGTGGTTGGTGCCGCCGGCGCCCCAGTCCTGCGCGATGCGGTAGGTCACGTAGCCGTCGACCTCAGCGTGCCCTCCGGCGTCACCGGCCCGTCCTGCACCGACCTCGTGCACGACGATGAAGCGGGCGCTCGCGCCGTCCCGGTCGTGCTCCGGGTCGAGACGGGCCTCGTCCCAGAACCCGGGCGTGCGGTCGATCTCACCGGGGATCCGGCGCCAGTGGCGGCCCCACACGGCGGGGAGGACGGTCGCCGCCTCGTCCTCGGTGACGATGCGGAACCGGCCACCGACCTCGGCGGCGGCGTGGGAGGGGTCGAGCGGATCGATCTCCGCGGCGCGGTGGGCGTCCACCCGCACCGACTGGAACCGGGCCGCCACCCCGTAGCCGAAGCGCCGGTAGATCCCGCCCTCGCTGGCGGTCAGGCCGGCGAGCGGCTCGCCCCGCTCGACCGCCTGGTCGTGCAGCGCGCCGAGCAGGGCGGACAGCAGCCCGCGCCGGCGATGGGTCGGCGACACGACGAGCTCGGTCACCCCCGCCATCGGCACCGTCCCTTCCGGCAGCGCCAGGTGCAGGCTGTGGGCGGCGGCGGTGGCGACGATCCGGCCCTCGTCTTCGACCACGATCGTGCGGTCGATCTCGGCGACCGCCTTCACCTCGGCCTGGTGGGCCGGCGGCGAGGTGGGCCCGACGCCGAAGCCTGTGGCCAGCAGGTCGAGCACCGCCGGCATCTCCTCGGGATCGACCAACCGCGGCGTCCACGTCATGCCCGACAGCCTCGCGTGCGTCGCCCGCCCCGAGGCAATGGGTTCCGTCCCAAGCGACCGCGGCAACCGGTTCCGTGGCGAGCAGCCTGCGGCAATCGGTTCCGCCGTGACTTGCCCGAGGCAATGGGCTCCGGATCCGGAACCCATGACCTCGGGCTCGGGAAGACGGAACCCACGACCTCGCCGACCTCGCCACCTGAGTCATCCCGCTCGCCGCCCGGGGAGTCCGGGGCTGGGGCGGTGCGGGGCGGGTCAGCCGGCGGCGGCGCGCTCGCGCAGGAGGGCGGTGACCGCCTTGCCGTCAGCCTGGCCGCGGGTGGCCTTCATGACCTGACCGACGAAGAAGCCGGTGAGCTTGCCCCGGGCCTTGTCGTCGCCCTCGACGAAGCGGGTCCACTCGTCCGAGTTGCCGGCGATGACCTGGTCGACGGCGGCGGTGAGCGCGTCGGCGCCCATGGCCTCGTAGCCCTTCGCCTTCGCGATCGCGGCGGGATCGTCGCCGGTGGTGACCATCTCCGCCAGGACCGCCTTGGCCTGGGTGGCGGTCAGCTCGCCGCTGGTCTCCATGGTCACCAGCGCGGCGAGGCGGCCGGGATCGAGATCGTTCGCGCCCTCGACCGCCAGGTTGTGCTCGACGTGGGTGAGGACGCGGGCCGGCTCCGCACCGGCGTCGATGGCGGCGAGCGCCAGCTCGTCGAGCCCGCGCTCGACCGCGATGGCGACGGCGCCGTCCGTCGGGGCGCCCGAGACCTCGGACAAGGTCTGGCGCCGCCGGGCCGGCAGGAGGGGCATCGACGCGTCGACGCGACCGATCCACTCGGCGCCCGGGTCGAGCGGCACGAGGTCGGGCTCGGGGACGTAGCGGTAATCGTCGGCCTCCTCCTTCACCCGCAGGGTGTGGGTGCGGCCGTCGTCCTCGTTCCAGTGACGGGTCTCCTGGCGAACCGTCTCCCCGGATTCGATCAGGTCGATCTGGCGGGCAGCCTCGTACTCGATCGCTCGGCCGAGCGACCGCAGCGAGTTCAGGTTCTTGATCTCGCAGCGGGTGCCGAACGGCTGGCCGGGATGGTGCACCGACACGTTGGCGTCGACGCGCAGCGAGCCCTCCTCCATCTTGGCGTCGGAGGTGGCCGTGGCCAGCAGGATCGCGCGCAGCTCGGTCACGTAGGCCCGGGCGTCCTCGGCGGAGCGCAGGTCGGGCTTCGACACGATCTCGAGCAGCGGGACGCCGGACCGGTTGTAGTCGACCAGGCTGTACCCGGCATCGGTGATGCGCCCGCCGCCGCCGACGTGCGTGGACTTGCCGGTGTCCTCCTCGATGTGCGCCCGCTCGATGCCGATGCGCCGACCCGACGGCAGCTCGAGCGACCCCTCGACGTTGATGGGCAGGTCGTACTGGCTGACCTGGTAGTCCTTGGGCATGTCCGGATAGAAGTAGTTCTTCCTGGCGAAGATCGACCGGCGCACCTCGCAGCCGAGAGCCCGGCCGAGCCGCATCGACAGCTCGACCACCTGCTCGTTGAGCACCGGCAGCGACCCGGGCAGGCCGAGGCACACCGGGCACACGTTGGTGTTGGGCTCGTCGCCGAAGCGGTTGGGGCAGCCACAGAACAACTTGGTCGCGGTCGCGAGCTCGGTGTGCACCTCGAGGCCCATGACCATTTCCCACTCAGACGCCATGCCCACAGGGTAGAGGCGGGCCGGCGGGCGGCCCGCACCGGGAAGCTGGCCTTGACCTCAAGTGCACTCGAGGTCGTACCGTCCGCGGGAAGTCACCACCACGCCGGCGGGGCTCACGCCTGAGGGATCCCCGCCGCACCGCCCGCCGATCCCGCCGGCCTGCCGATCCCCGCGTCTCCTGCCGCCGGCCCGCCCCAGTCCTCCACCCCAGCTCCGGGAGGCGCTGTGCACGCCATCGTCCAGCACGAGTTCGGACCCGCCGACAGCCTGCGCCTCGAGCACGTCCGCGACCCCGAGCCCGGCGCCGGACAGGTGCGGATCGCCGTCGCGGCCGCGGGCGTCCACGTGATCGACACGGCGATCCGGCGCGGCGAATCCGGCCCGTACCCGCGGCCCGACCTGCCCATGATCCCGGGGCGCGAGGTCGCCGGCCGGGTCGACCAGCTCGGTCCGCAGGTCGACGGCGACTGGCTCGGCCGTCCCGTCGTCGCTCACCTCGGCATGGCGAGCGGCGGCTACGCCCCGCTGGCGGTCGCACCGGTCGACGCGCTCCACGTCATCCCCGACGGGCTCGACCCGGTGACGGCGGTGGCGATGATCGGCACGGGCCGCACGGCCGTCGGCGTCCTCGGGTCGGCCGAGATCGTCGCCGACGACACCGTGCTCGTCACGGCGGCGGCCGGCGGGCTCGGCGCGCTCCTGGTGCAGGCGGCCCGTGGCGCGGGAGCGGAGGTCGTCGGCCTGGCAGGAGGCCCGGACAAGGTCGAGCGGGTGCGCAAGCTCGGCGCCACCGCCGCGATCGACTACCGCGCCACCGGCTGGCCGGACGCCGTGCGCGCCGCCCTCGGCGACCGGCAGCCCACCCTCCTGCTCGACGGGGTCGGCGGCGCCGCGGCACGCGACGCGTTCGACCTGCTCGGCCCGGCCGGTCGGGTCGTGCTGTACGGCGGCTCGTCGGGCCAGCCGCTGGCCCTCACCACGGCCGACCTCGCAGCGCGGTCCTTGCGGGTCACCTGGGCGCTCGGGGCCCGGATGCTGGGCCTCCCCGGCGGCATCCGCGCCCTCGAGACGCGAGCGCTCGGAGAGGCGGCGGCCGGTCGGCTCGTACCCCTCGTGAACGACCCCTTCCCGCTCGGAGAGGCGGCGGCCGCCCACCGCGCCATCGAGGAGCGGGCCACGGTCGGCAAGGTCGTCCTCGTGCCCTGACCGGCCGGCGGTCGCGATCTCCCGGCCGGCCTGGCGCCACCCTGGTCCAGGTGGCACCAGGCCGGTCGGGGAACAGGTGAGCCGTCCGGGCCACCACGGCAGGTGGCCCGGACGGCGGCTCCCCCGATCAGGCCGGTGCCGCAGCCTCGATGGCTGCGGCCACCCGGAACATCGTCGGTTCGCCCAGCGAGGGCGCCATGACCTGCACGCCCACCGGCAGGCCGTCGTCGCCGACGCCGAAGGGCACCGACATGGCGGGGTCGCCGGCCAGGTTGGACGGGATCGTGCACACGTCGTTGAGGTACATCGTCAGCGGGTCGTCGGTCTTGGCGCCGAGGGCGAAGGCGGTGGACGGCGCCGTCGGGCTGAGCAGCACGTCGAACCCGGCGTACGCGGCCTCGAAGTCGCGGAGGATCAGCGTGCGCACACGCTGCGCCTTACCGTAGAACGCGTCGTAGTAGCCCGCCGAGAGCGCGTACGTGCCGAGCATGATGCGCCGCTTCACCTCGGCCCCGAAGCCCTCGGTGCGGGTGCGGTCGTACATCTCGCCGGTGGTCGGGGCGTCGACCCGCAGGCCGAACCGCACGCCGTCGTAGCGGGCGAGGTTGCTCGACGCCTCCGCCGGGGCGATGAGGTAGTACGCCGACAGCCCGAAGACAGCGGCGGGCACCGACACCTCGTCGACCTTGGCGCCGGCCTGCTCGAGGGCGGCGGCGGCCTCGCGCAGCCGGGCGGTGACGTCGGGCTCGATGCCCTCGGCGTCGCACAGCTCGGTGACGAGCCCCACGCGCAGGCCGGCGACGCCGTCGTCGAGCGAGGGGCTCACCGAGGCCACGGCCTCCGGGATCGACGTGCTGTCGCGGGGGTCGTGCCCGGCGATCGCCTCGTACAGCGCGGCCGCGTCGGCCACCGTGCGGGCGAACGGCCCGATCTGGTCGAGGGAGCTGGCGAACGCCACCAGCCCGTAGCGGGACACGGCCCCATAGGTCGGCTTCATGCCCACCACGCCGCAGAGCGCGGCGGGCTGACGGATCGAGCCGCCGGTGTCGGAGCCCAGGGCCAGCGGGGCGAACCCGGCGGCCACCGCGGCGGCCGACCCGCCGGACGACCCGCCCGGTACGCGCGACGTGTCGTGGGGGTTGCGGGTGGGACCGAACGCCGAGTTCTCGGTCGAGCTGCCCATGGCGAACTCGTCGAGGTTGGTCTTGCCCACCACGACGGCGCCGGCCGCGGCCAGCTTCTCGACGACGGTGGCGTCGTAGGGGGGCCGCCAGCCCTCGAGGATGCGGGACGAGCACGTGGTCGGCACGCCCGTCGTGCACAGGTTGTCCTTGAGCGCGACCGGCACGCCGGCGAGCGGGCCCGGGTCCTCGCCGGCGGCGACGCGGCGGTCGACCTCGAGCGCGGCCTGGCGGGCCTGGTCTGCGATGACCAGGTTGAACGCGTGGATCTCGCCGTCGCGCGCGGCGATCGCCGTCAGATGCTCCTCGACGACCTCGACGGCCGACCGGGTGCCGGAGCGGACGGCGGCGGCGATGCCGAGCGCGGTGTCGCCGGCGGGGATCGGGGTCGCGCTCATCGGCGCACCAACCGGCGGGCGCGTGCCGGGCGATAGGTCCGTCGGGCCCGGAATCGCACGGTGCTCATGGTTCGCTCGCGTCGCTCGCTCACGGCGCCTCCCCCAGCACCGGGGGCACGCGGAACTGGTCGTCCTCGACCGCCGGCGCGGCGTCGAGCACCGCCTGGCGGTCGAGCGACGGGCCCACGTCGTCCGTGCGCATCACGTTGGCGAGCGGGTACGGGTGCGACGTGGGTGGCACGTCGCCGAGGTCGAGGGCCTCGACGTCGCGGGCGTGGTCGAGCACCTTGGCGAGCTGGTCGGTGAACAGGCCCAGCTCCTCGTCGGTCAACTCCAGCCGCGCCAGCCTCGCCACATGCGCGACGTCGTCGCGGGAGATCTGCGCCATGGCGGCAATGGTAGGCGGGAGCCTGCGGAAGCCGTGAAAGTGGGGCACCCGGGTCGTTCGGCAGGTGGCCGCGCCGGCGGTCTGCTCCCGCCGGGTCCCGCGGCCAGCCGGCCCGGTCAGCTAGTCAGCCGGTTCCGCGGCCAGCCCGTCCGGAGCCAGGCCGTATCCGCTTGAAGACACGAGGTCAGTCAGTCGCTGAGGCAAACCCAGCCCGGGGCTCCCACACACATCATCACTGTCAGTCGGCGAGAGCCTCGGCCAGGCGGTCGTCGGCCGTGGCTGCGAGGTCGCGCACCCACTCCTCCTCGAGGGGCAGCGCCTCGAGCGTCGCCTCGTCGAAGCCGCCGAAGCCCGACACGCTCGAGTTGACGCCGTCGCGCTGCCACATGACGCCGTACATCTCGAACGAGACGGAGAACCCCTGGGTCTCCACGTCCACCCCGATGGTCAGCCCGATGGCGTCATCGCCGATGCCATCGACATCCGAGGTCTCGAACCGGAACTGCCCGGTGGCCCCGTCCTCCTCGAAGTCCATCGTCTCGCACTGGTCCAGCGCCTCGCGGACCTCGGCCATGTTCGGTGTGCCCTCCTCGGCGAGGCCGATGCTGTGCTCCACGGTCCCCTCGGCATCGTCGACGAAATCGATCCCGATCTCGTCATCCGCTGCGTCGCCGGCCTCGAGCCCCTCGAGCACCGACCGGCACTCGTCGGACGTCTCGATCGAGTCGGGGTCCATCGGGTCGTCGGAGTCGTCGCCGCTCGTGTCGACCCGGAAGTCGCCGCCGACGTCGTCCTCGGTCAGCAGGGCGGGCTCGAGGTCGTCGAGCGTGATGCCGGCGGGAGGCCCGGTCGCCGAGCTGTCGTCGTCGCCGGACAACAGGACCACCGCGCCGATGCCGAGTACGGCGACCACGCCGATGCCCAGCGCGATCAGCAGGCCGCGACGACCGCCACCACCACCCGGGGCAGCCGGGTGCGGGGACGGGGAGCCGCCGCCCGGCGGGATCGGTGGCGGTGCGTAGGACGGCGGAGCCGTCGGTGGAGGAGGCGGCGGCGGTGGTGGAGAGCCGCTGCCCGGAGTGGGTGGTCGCCAGTCGTCCGTCACGGCGCCAAGTGTTGCCGAGGTCGGTTAGCGGAGGATCAGCCCGCGGTCACCCGCTGGGCGAACTCGACGGCACGTTCGAAGACGATGTCCTTGTCGTAATCGAGGGTGGCGACGTGGTAGCTGCGTTCGAGCGTGACCCGCTCGACCGGGCCGGAGACGCCCTCGGCCAGGATGTCGCTGTTGACCGGCTCGACCACGTGGTCCTGCGGGCTGGTCATGATCAGCACCGGGCAGGCGATGGCGCCGAGGCCGCCGCGGAACTCCTCCGCCGCCGCAGCCAGGCTGAGCATCGGCGCGAGCGGTGTGGCGTCGTAGGCCTTCTCCCGACCGGCCGGATCGGCGACGTCGCCGCCGATGGCCGGGATGCGGTCGAGACCACCCTCGAGCATCTCGCGGAGTGCCGTCACGATCTCGTCCGGTACGGACAGGGCCGGGTTGACGCACACGATGCCCGCGATCTCCGGATGGCGGCTGGCGAGCCACGCGGTGAGCGAGCCGCCCATCGACAAGCCGGCGACCACGACCCGGTCGCAGCGCTCGGCGAGGGCGGTGTATGCGGCCTCCGCCGCGGCCGACCAGTCGGACCAGTCGGTGGTCAGCATGTCGTCGACCGATGTGCCGTGCCCTGGCAGCAGGGGGAGGTCGACGGCGAAGCCGGCCGCTCCGAACGCCTCGGCCAGCCCGCGCATGGACTGCGGGTTGCCGGTGAACCCGTGCAGCACCAGCGCGCCGTGCGGCCCGCCCTCCGCGGACCAGGGCTCGCATCCGGGGATGATGTCCTTGCCGTCGGGGGTCTGCACGGGGGGATCCTCCAGGTCGAGGGATGCGGTGCCGGTTCGGCGGTGCAGCGTACCCGGGGTAATTGACCCGTGGGTCAAGCCTCGTCAGACTGTGCGACGGACCGGTTCGCCAGGAGTGCGGGACCGGCCACCGACACCATGAACGACCGACAGCTCACCTCACAGGGCGCCGAGCGCAAGCAGCAGTTGCTGGACGCGGCCGCCCGCCTCTTCGCCGAGCAAGGCTACGCCGCGACCCGGGTGGTCGACATCGTCGACGCCGCCGGCGTGGCCAAGGGGTTGTTCTACTGGTACTTCGACAACAAGGAAGCCCTCTTCCGCGAGCTGGCCACCGAGATCCGCCACCGCCTGCGGCGCCAGCAGGCCGCCGCGATGGACGAGGGTGCGCCCGCGCTGCTGAAGCTGATGCAGGGCGCCGTGGCCAGCGTTCGCTTCATGGCGGAGAACGCCCCCTTCTTCTCGCTGCTCGAGGTCGAGGGCCGCAACGTCTCCGACGTGCTGCGCCAGGGCACCGAGCAGCACCTCCAGGACGTCACGGAGCTCATCGTCGAGGGTCAGGCCGACGGCACCGTCACCGACAACGACCCCGCTGACCTGCTCGCCCTCGCCGTCGTCGGCACGGTCGGGCAGTTCAGCCACTTCCACCGGACCGGCCGCATCGAGCTGTCGCTCGACGAGCTGTCCGGCTACGTCGCCCGCCTCGTGGCCCGCATGCTGACCGCGGACGAGAACGTCGCCCGCGAGTCGATGCTGGCGCTCCGCCGGGCGCGGTCGACCGCCCCCGTGCCGGGCGCCTGAGCGGCCGGCGACCTCCCGCGGGTGGCCCGCCGGACGTGCCGCGGATCGCCCGCAGGTGGCCGCCGACCCCCTCGGTGTGACCGGACTCGTGGCACACAGGTAGCGTGTCCCGGTCATCCGCTCACCGAGGTGCTCCTTCCCATGACCCGTCGTCTCCGCTTCGCCGCGCTCACCGCAGTCGTCGCGCTCGCCCTGTCGGCCTGCGCCAACAACGACGCCAAGGAGAGCGACGTCGTCAACGCCATGGAGGACGCCGGGCTCGAGACCGACCAGGCGAAGTGCATCGGCGCCGCCATGGACGAGGAGTTCGGCGACGACCAGGGCCTGTTCAACGACGTCGCGTCTGCGGTCGACACCGACGACTTCCCCGAGGGCGACACCGACGAGTACCCCGACGGCACCGGGCCGGTGATCGAGGCGATCCTCGCCGAGTGCATCGACGGCGCCGCGCCGGCGGCCGATGACGACGCCGAGGCCGATGCGGACGCGGACGCCGAGTCGGACACCGACGCGGACGCGGACACGTCGACCACGACGGCCGCCGACGCCTCGGCCACCACGACAACCGCCGGCTGACGCTGACGAGACCCTGGTCAGGGGCGGTGCGAAGAGCCCAGACGACGATTGCACCAGCGCTGCAACGCACGCGCTAGAGTGCCGCCGTTCGCTGGACCACTACAAGGGGAGACTCCAGTGTCGTACCAGTTCCTGTCCGAGGAGTGGATCGAGGCCGCTCGCAAGCTGCGGGCCGACGCCCCCGCTCCGGCCACCAAGCCGCAGCCCGTCAAGATGAACCTGACGATCACCGAGGTGCCCTTCGGCGACGGCTCGGTCGATGCCCACATGGACACGACGAGCGGCGAGCTCGAGCTCGACACGGGTCACCTCGACGGCGCCGACGTGACGGCCACCCTCGACTACGAGACCGCCAAGGCGATGATGGTCGACGCCAACCCGCAGGCGGCGATGCAGGCGTTCATGGCCGGCAAGATCAAGCTCCAGGGCGACATGACCAAGGCCATGGCCATGCAGAGCGGTCCGGTCGACGCCGAGCTGACCGCGAAGATTCAGGAGATCACGGCCTAGTTCGCGCGGCGAGCCCGAACGCCGGTGGTCACGCCGGCGATCGTTCACGGAGGGCGCCCACGGGCGCCCTCTTCGCTCGTCCGGGGAGGGTTGCATCGGTGGCGAGGAAGAAGAGTGCCGAGCCTGCTGGGGCGGCAGCCTCATCGCGGCGGCTGGGGAACACCGCGTCCGGCATACCGCCCCAACGGGCCCGGCACGCTCCGTAATCTACTCGCTGCTTAGAGCTATGTCAGCTATTCCCAACACAGCCTGAACGAAACCTACAGTTTCGGTCAAGGGTTTCGGCCGTGAGGGGAGAGGCCGATGTGCCGACGGGGGAACGCCCGGCAGTGAGCAGAGTGGCCGAAACCGATGCCCAGGTCAAGCCCCAATTCGGCGACATCGGGCAAGCTCCTGGTGACACCGCGATGGCGGGCGGAAAAATCCCCCACCGGCCCGGCTTCCGGACGGAAGAAACTCCGTCACCGGCCCGGCCTCAGGACGAGGTCGACGGTTGACCCGCTCTCGACCTCGGTGCCCTCGAACGGCCAGCTGGTCAGCACCCGGCCACCTTCCGGACCGACGACGCTACCGACCGTCAGGCCGGCCTCCTCGATGGCCTCGATCGCATCGTCGAGCTTCTTGCCCTCGACATCGGGCACCTCCACCTGATCGACGGCGACGACGATCACGACCGTCTCGCCCTCCTCCACCACCATGCCCGTGCCCGGCTCCGTGCGGATCACCTCACCGGGCTCGCGATCGTCGTTCTGCTCGCCCTGGGCCTCGGTCTCGAGCCCCATGGCCTCGAGCTCCGCCACCGCGTCGGCGTAGCTGACGCCTTCCAGGTCGGGGATCTCGAGCTCGGAGCCCGAGGACACGAACAAACTCACCGTCGAGCCCTTCGCCACCTGGTCGGGCGGTTCGCCGTCCACGAACCCCGTGACGATGCCCTCCTCCACGTCGTCGCTCGGCTCGGGGATGAGCGCGCTCACCAGGCCGGCCTCCTCGAGCGCGGCGCGGGCGTCGTCCCCCGTCATGCCGACCAGCCCCGCCGGCAGGTCGACCAGGGTGGCCCCCTGCGAGACCACCACGGTGAGCTCCGAACCCTCCTTGAGCGACGCACCGCCGGCCGGGCGCGTCTCCAGCACCTGGCCCGGCTCCGTGCCGTCCTGCCGCGTCTCCTCGAAGACGACGTCCCAGTTGAACTCACGCACCTCGCCCTCGACGTCGCGCCGCTGCATGCCGATGAGCGACTCCGGCACGGTGTGCGCAGGCACCTGGGACTGCATGTACGACCAGCCCCCGATGACGCCCAGCGCCGCGGCGATGACCACCACCGCCGCACCCAGCATCAGCCGTCGCGCGCTGCGGTCTCCACGGGACAGGCCGTCGGCGGGCTCGTACCCGACGCGCCCCGGCGGCGGCCCGACCGGACGGAGGGGCGGTGGGCCGCCCGCCGGCACAGCCAGCACGTTCGTCGCCGCCGGGTCGATCTCCGAGACCACCTGCGTCGCCTCCGAGCCGACAACCCCGACAGTCGGATCGGGCGACGTGGCGCCCGATCCGGCGCCGACCGCAGGCACCCGACCGGTGTCGGCACCGGCACCAGGGCCGGAGCCGCGTCCGATCGGCGCAGCCACGCCGCCCACGACAGCTGCTCCGGCCGCCGCGCCCGCAAGACCCGAGCGCGACATCAGCGTCGCGTCGCGGCTGTCCGACGGCGCCACGACCGGCGATGCCCCCACCAGGGGAAGCGGGGCGGGACGAGCCAGCTCGGGCGCGGCGGCGACGAACCCGGCGGCGAGCTCGCCCGCATCGATGCGGTCCTCCCGAGCGACGGTGCCCGCCCGGGTCAGGAGAGGAACGAGCGGACCGAGCGCCTCGGGCACCTCCATCGAGCGGTCGAGCCGGGCCATCAGCGTGCCGATGGTGGTGTCCGCGGTGAACGGCACCTCGCCCGTGACCGACTCGACGATCACCAGCGCCAGCGAGTAGACGTCGCTCCGGCCGTCGACCTGCTCGCCACGAGCCTGCTCGGGCGAGGCGTACCGGGCCGTGCCGAGCACCGCCCCCGTCTCGGTCCAGCCGGCCTCGGCGATGGCCCGGGCCAGGCCGAAGTCGGCGATGTGCAGCCGCCCGTCCGCCCCGAACAGCAGGTTGGCGGGCTTGATGTCGCGGTGCACGAAGCCCTGTCGGTGTGCGTGGTCGAGCGCCCGGGCGGCCTCGAGGCCCACCACCAGCGCCTGCGACGGCGACAGCCGGTGCCCGGCGTCGAGCACGGCGCGCAGGCTGCCACCGCTCAGGTACTCGGTGACGAGGAAGGGCGTCTCGTCGTCGCCGCTCCAGTCGAACACCGCGAGCAGGTGAGGGTGGCTGAGGGACGCGGCGGACTGCGCCTCCGCCCGGAACCGGCGGAGGAACGATTCGTCGTCGGCGAGGGCGGGATGCAGCACCTTCACCGCCACCTGCCGTCGCAAGCGCACGTCGTCGGCCAGGTAGACCTGGGCCGACGCGCCCGCACCGAGCGGGGAGAGGAGCCTGTAGCGCCCACCCAACACACGACCGATCTGCTCGGTCATGCGGGACATGGCCACGGCGCAAGACTACTGCGTGGGGATGGCCGGACCGGCCGCGGGGCCGCGTGCGAGCCGCCTCGGACACGCCGACGGGCGCCGACCGGCAACCCCCGCCACGGCGGGCCGCCGAGTGGCCGCCGAGTTCCGGCGCGGCGCGCGCGCATGCGAGGATGACCCCTCGTCATGGCCGGATCCTCCACCTACAGCACGCGCTTCAAGATCGTGGCGGCGATCGTGCTGGCGATCGCCATCACGCTCTTCGGCCTCGCCATCCGGTCGTTCGACGGCGGCGGCGACGACCCCGTCCTCAGCGACAGCGACTCGGCCGTGGTCGAGAACCTGATCCCGCGCCGCAACGCCCAGGTGCCCCAGCAGTCGAACGTGGGCATCGACCTCGTGACCGGCTGGGACGGCGTGCTGATCGTGAACGGCGTGAACATCCCCGAGGACCAGCTCCAGGTCACGCCGGAGATCGGGCTGATCGAGTTCACCCCCGGCGAGGGCAAGGCGGTCGAGGCGCTGGAGACCGGCCAGAACTGCGTGTCGGCCGTCGTCTGGAAGCTCGCCGACGGCCGCGGGGTGGCCGACCGCACGATCCCGTGGTGCTTCGACGTCGTCTAGCGACGCACCGCCCAGCGGCCGGCTCAGCCGTCTGATCGACCGCCGGCCTCGGACACCGCCTGCACCGGCAGTTCGCCGGTCTCGAGCAACTGGCGGAACCCCTCCACGTCGAGCACCGGCACCCCCAGGTCCTCCGCCTTCGTGACCTTCGAGGCCCCCGGGCTCTCCCCCACCACCACCGCGGTCGTCTTCGTCGACACGCTGCCCGGAGACTTGCCGCCCCGAGCCTTGATCGCGGCCTCGGCCTCTTCGCGGCTGAACCCGTCGAGCGTGCCGGTGACGACCACCGACATGCCGGCGAGGACCTTGGGCTGGCTGTCGCCCTCCGCCGCCTCGAAGGTGAGCCCGGCCGCCCGCAGGCGCTCGATCAGCTCGCGGTTGGCCGGGTCGGACGCCCACGTGTGCACCGACTCGGCGATGATCGTGCCCACGCCGTCGGCCGCGGCCAGCGCATCGACCGACGAGTCGAGGATCTTGTCGAGCGTGCCGAACGCGGCCGCCAGGGCCTCGGCCCCCGCCGGACCGAGGTGGCGGATGTTCAGGCCCACCAGCAGGCGGGACAGCGGTTTGCCCCGGGAGGCGTCGATCGACGCCCGCAGGTTGGCCGTGGACGTCGCCCCCATGCGATCGAGCTTCGCGACCTCGTCCCAGTCGAGCTGGTAGAGGTCGGCCACGCTCGCCACCAGCCCGGCCTCGATGAGCTGGGCGATGCGCTTCTCGCCCAGGGCGTCGATGTCGAGCGCGCCGCGGCTGGCGAAGTGCTCGATCGCGCTCTGGCGCTGGATGGGACACTCCGGGTGGATGCAGCGGTGCTCGGCCTCGCCCTCGGGCCGCACCAGGTGCGACCGCACGGGGCACGGGCACTCGGTGGGGAACACCCACGGCTCGGTGCCCGGTGGCCGCTCGGCCACGACCGCGCCGAGCACCTCGGGGATGACGTCGCCGGCCCGGCGCACGATGACCTTGTCGCCCGGGCGCACGTCCTTGGCCGTGACCTGGTCCTCGTTGTGCAGGGTGGCCTGGCCGACGGTGACGCCGCCGACGAACACCGGCTCGAGCACCGCGTAGGGCGTGGCCCGCCCGGTGCGCCCGATCGAGACCATGATGTCGTTCAGGCGGGTGGTGCGCTCCTCCGGCGGGAACTTGTAGGCGATCGCCCAGCGGGGCGCCTTCGACGTGAAGCCGAGCAGCTCGCGGCGGGCGAGATCGTCGACCTTGATGACGACGCCGTCGATCTCGTAGTCGAGGTCGTGGCGGTGCTGCTGCCAGTGGAGGCACAGCTCGAGCACCTCGTCGGGGCGGCTGACCCGGCGGATCTCGGGATTGACCGGGAACCCGAGCCCGCCCAGCCAGTCGAGGGTGTCGTGGTGGGTGACGAACTCGGGCCCGCCCTGCACCTCGCCGAGCTGGTAGGACCACAGGGCCAGCTCGCGCTGGGCGGTGATGCGCGGGTCCTTCTGGCGAAGGGCGCCCGCGGCCGCGTTGCGGGGGTTGACGAACGGGCGCAGCTCGGCCGCCACCTGCCGCTCGTTGAGCGCCCGGAAGGCGGACAGCGGCATGTAGATCTCGCCCCGCACCTCGACCACCGCCGGGGCGTCGTCGCCCAGCTCCTTCGGGATCTGGGCGATGGTGCGGACGTTCTCGGTGACGTCCTCCCCCGTACGCCCGTCGCCCCGGGTGGCGGCGCGCACGTAGCGGCCGTCCTCGTCGCGGATCGAGATGGCCAGCCCGTCGATCTTCAGCTCGCACACGTAGCCGACCTCGTCGACCGGCTCGTCGTCGGACGCCTTGGGGGCGCCGGCGAGACGGCGGTGGAGGCGCTCGACCCAGGCGCGCAGCTCGTCCTCGCCGAAGACGTTGTCGAGGCTCATCATCGGCACGCCGTGGGCGACCGGGGCGAACACGGTGGTGACCGGGGCGCTGCCCACCTGCTGGGTGGGCGAGTCGGGCGTGATGAGCTCGGGGTACTCCTCCTCCAGCGCCCGCAGCCCGCGCACGAGCTCGTCGTACTCCGCGTCGCTGATCGTCGGATCGTCCAGCTCGTGGTAGCGCCGGTTGTGCTCGGCGATCTGGGCCCGGAGGGCCTCGGCCCGCTGTTCGATCTCTCGGTCGGCCATTCCCCGGAGACTACCGAGCAGGTACGACAGCCTGGGCTCGGGCCGCGGTCACGCTCCGAGCGTGAGACCGAGCTCGAGGGCCCGCGCCTCCACCCGCTGGGCGAGGTGGTTGGTCAGGTCGAGCACGTGGCCCGCCTGCGCGACGTCGAGGCCGAC
>DASUQS010000155.1:0-13325 GCA_036280455.1 Acidimicrobiales bacterium | reverse complement strand
CTCTGCGAGGCATCTGCTCAGCCTTCCTTCTTGGCGCCGTAACGGCTACGGGCCTGCTTGCGGTCGCGCACACCGGCGGTGTCGAGGGTGCCGCGGATGATCTTGTAACGCACGCCCGGCAGGTCCTTCACACGACCGCCGCGCACCAGCACGATCGAGTGCTCCTGCAGGTTGTGGCCCTCGCCAGGGATGTAGGCCGTGACCTCGATGCCGCTCGAGAGGCGCACACGGGCCACCTTGCGCAGCGCCGAGTTCGGCTTCTTGGGCGTGTGGGTGAACACGCGGGTGCACACACCGCGGCGCTGGGGCGCGCCCTTCAGCGCCGGCGTCTTCGCCTTCGCCGTCTTGGACTGGCGGCCCTTGCGGACCAACTGCTGAATGGTGGGCACTCGAAACCTCGCGAACGACGATCGTCGTGACTGACAGGGGCGAAATCGGGGTCGACGCACGCACGCGCCAGAGACCGACGGGACATCCTACGGGTGGCCGCGCACGAGCGGCAACCTGCGAGGCGGATAGACGTCGCAGCGAACCCCGAAGAAGTGGGACCCGACTCTAGACCAGCCGTGCGCCGGGCGCAGGCACCCCCCACCGGGACGCCGGCGCGGCCCGGAGCCCCGCCCCGGTGAGGGAGGAGCGATCCGCAGGACGGACGCGCTCCACCGGGGCTATCTTGACCAGACGGTCAAGCAGCCGGCCGCGCTCGACGCCGGACGACCGCACTGCCGGAGGGGGCACGATGACGACCACGCCGACGATCGACGAGTTCCGCGCCGAGGTGACGGCGTTCCTGGACGCCAACGCCGAGCGCAAGCCCGAGTCCAAGGCGTTCCGGTGGGGCGAGGGCGACGACGACGTCGCCATGTTCGAGGAGGTCGACCCCGAGACCGAGCGGCAGTCCCTCGAGGCGGCCAAGGCCTGGCGCGCCAAGCGGTACGACGCCGGCCTCGGCTACATCTCCGGGGCCGCCGAGTACGGGGGCCGCGGCCTGCCCGCCGCGTACGACCGCCTCTACACCAGCCTCGAGGGCCGCTACGCCGTGCCGGACCAGTCCTACTTCGGCATCGGCCTCGGCATGGTCGCCCCGACGATCAAGGACCACGGCCAGCCCCACATCAAGGCGCGCTACCTGCCCGCCATGTACCGCGCCGACCTGGTGGGCTGCCAGCTGTTCAGCGAGCCCGGCGCCGGCTCGGACCTCGCTGGCCTCCAGACCCGGGCCGAGCGCGACGGCGACGAGTGGATCGTGTCCGGCCAGAAGGTGTGGACCTCCGGCGCCCAGTACAGCGACATCGGCGAGGTCATCTGCCGCACCGATCCCGACCTGCCCAAGCACAAGGGGCTCACCGGCTTCGTCGTCGACATGCACGCACCGGGCGTCGAGGTGCGGCCGCTGCGCCAGATGACGGGCGGGGCGTCGTTCAACGAGGTGTTCTTCAACGAGGTGCGCGTGCCGGACGACCACCGCCTCGGCGAGGTCAACCAGGGTTGGTCGGTGGCGCTCACCACCCTCATGAACGAGCGGGCATCGATCGGCGCCGGCGGCGGTGGCGGCGGCATGGGCCTCGCGGACGTCACCCGGCTGTCGCAGATGCTGCGCCACTTCGGCGCCGACGACGACGCCACGCTGCGCGACGAGCTGATGCGCCTCTACACGGGCTTCCAGGTGGCGAAGATGACCAACCAGCGCGCCCTCGACAAGATCCGCTCCGGGCAGCTCCCCGGCCCCGAGATGTCGATCGCCAAGCTGGCGCTCACGCAGAACCTGACCGGTACCGCGTCGTTCGTGGCCCGGGTGCTCGGGCCCCGCCTCACCGCCGACACGGGCGAATGGGGCACGTTCGCGTGGGCCAAGTTCCTCTGCGGGACGCCCGGCATGCGCATCGCGGGCGGCACGGACGAGGTGCTGCGCAACATCGTCGGCGAGCGGGTCCTCGGCCTGCCCAAGGAGCCGGGCATCGACTCGGTCTCGCCGTTCAAGGACCTGCTCAAGAACTGACCGGCACGACTCTCCAGGGGGGACGAAGACAATGACCATCGCCACCATCGCCGACATCATCCGCAGCCACGCCGCCGAGCGGCCCGACGCCGTCGCCCTCCAGGTCGACGGCGGTGCGATCACGTTCGCCGAGCTCGACGCCCGCTCCAACCGGGCCGCCAACGCGCTGCGCGCCGCCGGTGTCGGGCCGGGTGACCGCGTCGCGTTCATCGACAAGAACGGCGCCGAGTGGTTCGACGTCACGTTCGGGCTGGCCAAGATCGGCGCGGTCAACGTCTCGGTCAACTGGCGCCTCGCCCCCGCCGAGATGGCCCAGATCATCGACGACGCCCAGGCCCGGGTCGTCGTCGTGGGCCCGGACTTCGCCCAGCACGTCGAGAAGATCGAGGACACCCTCGAACGCGTGGAGACCGTGATCGCGATCGGCGGTCACGACCGCTGGCCCGCGTACGACGACTGGGTCGCCGGCCAGGCCGCCGACGACCCGGGCGTCGAGTCCACGGGGAGCGACGTCGCCTTCCAGCTCTACACGTCGGGCACCACCGGCCTGCCCAAGGGCGTGATGCTCACGAACGACAACTTCTTCCAGGGCGTGTCCGGCATCGCCGACCAGTGGAGGCTGACCCCCGACTCCGTGAACCTGGCGATGATGCCGATGTTCCACATCGCCGGCGCCGGCTGGGCGATGGTCGGGCTGTACCACGGCGCCGCCACGGTCGTGCTCCGCGACATCGACCCGGCGCGCATCCTGCAGGTCATCCCCGAGTTCCGCGTCACCAACGCGTTCATGGTGCCCGCCGTCATCCAGTTCCTGCTGATGACGCCCGGCGTCGAGAGCACGGACTTCTCGTCGCTGCGCACGCTCGTCTACGGCGCCTCCCCCATCACCGACAAGGTGCTGATCCAGGGCATCGAGACGTTCGGTTGCGAGTTCATCCAGGTCTACGGCCTGACCGAGACGACGGGCGCCATCACCCAGCTCGACGGGGCCGACCACGACCCCGAGAACCGACCGCAGCTGCTCCGCTCCTGCGGGCGGCCGTACCCCTGGGTCGAGATGCGGGCCGTCGACGGCGCCGGCGAGGACGTGCCGATCGGGCAGGTCGGCGAGCTGTGGACCCGCTCCCACCAGAACATGGCCGGCTACTGGAACAACCCGGCCGCCACAGCCGAGGCCGTGACGCCCGACGGCTGGTTCCGCACCGGCGACGCCGGCTACCTCGACGCCGACGGGTTCGTGTACCTGCACGACCGGGTCAAGGACATGATCGTGTCCGGCGGCGAGAACGTGTACCCCGCCGAGGTCGAGAACGTCCTGGCGCGCCACCCGGCCGTGGCGGACGTGGCCGTGATCGGGGTGCCCGACGACACCTGGGGCGAGGCGGTCAAGGCCATCGTCGTCCTGTCCCCCGAGTCCGGCCTGGCGGCGGAGGACATCGAACGCGAGCTGATCGCCTTCGCCCGCGCATCGCTCGCGGGCTACAAGCTGCCGAAGTCGGTCGACGTCACCGACGCGCTGCCCCGCAACCCGTCCGGGAAGCTGCTCAAGCGCGAGCTGCGCGAGCCGTACTGGGTGGGCGTCGAGCGACGGGTGGGCTGACCACCGGGGGGACGGCTGGACGGGGCCGGCCGCAGGCCATAGAACACAACGGTGACCCCTACCGACAGCGGTGAGACCGCCACGACCGAGACCTTCCTCGTCACCGGGTTCCCCGGCTTCCTCGGGACGCGCCTGCTGCCCCGCATCCTGCGACGCACCCCGACGGCCCGGGCCGCCTGCCTCGTGCAGCCCAAGTTCGAGGCGCTGGCCAAGGAGCGCGTCGCCGCGCTCGAGGCCGCGGATCCCGCGCTCGCCGGCCGCATCGACCTGGTCCAGGGCGATCTCACCTCGGATGGCCTGGGCCTCGCCGACGGCTCCCGGTTGGCCGCCGGCACCACCGAGATCTGGCACCTGGCCGCCGTGTACGACCTGAGCGTCGCCCGGGAGGTCGGCATGCGGGTGAACGTCGAGGGCACCCGCAACGTGCTCCGCTTCGCGGAGGACTGCCCGTCGCTGCGCCGCCACCACTACGTCAGCACCTGCTACGTCAGCGGCCGGCACTGCGGGCCGTACCACGAGACCGACCTCGACGTCGGCCAGTCGTTCAACAACTACTACGAGGAGACGAAGTTCCTCGCCGAGGTCGAGGTCGCCGAGGCGCGGGACGGCGGCATGCCCACCTCGGTGTACCGCCCGGCGATCGTGGTCGGCGACTCGCGCACCGGCGACACCCAGAAGTTCGACGGGCCGTATTTCCTCCTGCAGTGGCTGGTGCGCCAGCCCCGCAACTGGGCGATCGTCCCGCTGGTGGGCGACCCCACGATGGTGCGGTTCAACATGGTGCCCTCCGACTTCGTGATCGACGGCATCGAGCGCCTGTCGGGGCTCGAGGGCTCGGTGGGGCGCACCTACCAGCTCGCCGACCCGCGCCCCCTCACCGTGGACGAGCTGCTGACAGAGATGCTGCGGGCCACCGACCGGCGCGGCATCCGGGTGCCGCTCCCCCGCCGGCTCACCACCTGGGCCCTCGCCAACATCGGGCCGCTCGAGCGCTACGTCGGCATCCCCGCCAGCGCGGTCGAGTACTTCGCCCACCCGACCCACTACGACACGGCCAACACCGACCGCGACCTGGCCGGCAGCGGCATCGCGTGCCCGGCGGTGCCCGACTACCTGCCCGCGCTGGTGCGCTTCATGACCGAGCATCGCGAGGCGAACCTCGGCGTGATGGTGTAGAGCGAAGGCGAGCCGCGCGTCCTGCCTGGGAATGCTGGCGGCCGACACGGCGCTCGCCGGCCTGGCTCTCGCCGCGGCGCAGCCCCGCCGGAGGTACCTGCGCCCTCAGGGCACCACGAGGATCTTGCAGTGGCGGTCCGGATGCGCCAGGTCCTCGAACGCGCCGGGGAGCCCGTCGAGGTCGACCTCGCCGGTGATCATGGGGGTCACGTCGATCTCGCCCTCGGCGATGAAGCGCAGGCTCTCGGCGAACTCGGCCGGGTCGTACGCCAGGGCGAAGTCGATCGTGAGCTCCTTGGCGATGCCGAAGAAGGGCGTGACCGTGTCGCGCTCCATGCACACGCCGACGACCAGCACGCGCGAGCGGGCGGGCGCCCTCCGCATGGCGTCCTCGAGCATTCCGGGCACGCCGACCGCCTCGAAGACCACCAGCTGCCGTCCGCCACCCGCGCGAGCCCACGCGTCGAACGACGGCTCGACACCGGGATCGACCACCTCGTGCGCGCCCATCGCGGCCGCCACGGCCCGGCGGGCGGGCGACAGATCTGCGGCCACGATCGGCTCGATGCCCCGCTGGGCGAGCACCGCGATCACCGCCAGGCCGACGGGGCCGCACCCGAGCACGAGCGCGCCCTCCCCCGCGGCGATGCGCGAGCGGTTGACCGCGTGCAACCCGACCGCGGTCGGCTCGGTGAGCGCGGCATGCCGGGGGTCGAGCCCGTTCGGCACCTCGAGCACCAGCGGCGCCGAGAGCAGCATCCGCTCGGCGTAGCCACCCGGCAGGTCGTTGCTGTAGGCGAGGTTGCGAAGGCCGGTCATGGTGAGCATCACCGGCAGTGACGTCACCAGGGTGCCGGGCGGCGGCGCGACCGTGTCGGGTCCGACGTCGAGGACCTCCGCCGCGAACTCGTGGCCCATGAACACGTCGCGGCCGGTGTCGAGGCGGGCGTCGCCCATGTCGGGCACGCCCTCCATCTCGTCGCCCAGGTCGAGCATGGTCTGGCCGTGCTTGGTGAAGTGCAGGTCGGATCCGCAGATGCCGCACGCCTTCACCTGCACGAGCACCTGGCCGAGCGCCGGCTCGGGCTCCGGAACGTCGTCGCGGACGAGCATCGCGCCGCCGCGGAGGACGGCGGCGCGCATCACGCACCCTCCGAGCCGGCGGTGACGTCGCCCGCCGCGCCGGCAGCCGCCTCGTCGGCGGCGGCCGCGTCCTCGCCGTTGGTGCCCGCCTCGTCGCCACCGACGGCGTCGCCGTTCGTGGCGGAGGCGTCGGCCGCCTTCTCCTCGACGTGGCTGGTGATGGCGTTGAGGATGGCGTGGCCCGCAGCGCCGAACAGCTCGCCCCGCTTGGCCGTCGCCCAGTCGTGCGACGCCCGGGGGGCGGCGAGCTGGCCCTGGAAGTGAGGGATCACCTCCCGAGCGAACAACCGGTAGGACTCGAGCGTCGCCGCCGGGTCGGCCCAGTCGTGGCCGAGCATGAGGAACGTGCCGAACCCGCCGGACTGCTCGAGCAGCCCCTCGATGTAGGCGATGGCGTCGTCGGGGGTGCCGATGACGACGTTGCCGGAGTCGGCGTAGGCCTCGACGTAGTCGCGCGGGGTCTGCGGTCCGCCGTCGACCTGGTTGGCGAGGGGAACGAAACCCGCGCCGCCGCCGAAGTAGTCGGCGAAGTCCTGCAGGCCGTGGGTGCAGTCCTCGATCGCCTGGTCACGGGTCTCGGCCAGGTGCACGGTGCCCAGCACCCGCCAGGAGTCGCGGCTCGGCGCCGGCCGGGCGGCCTTGACCGCCATCTCCTCGACGACGTTCCAGGCCTGGCCGACGGCGGCGAACCCCTCGGCCACCGACATCGACAGCGACAGGAGCGACACGCCGTGGGTGCCGGCGAGGCGGGGCCCGGACGGCGACACCATCGCCGCCACCGCCACCTCCGGGTGCGGGTGCGAGTACGGCCGCATCTGCAGCCGGGCCTCGCGCATCGTGAACCAGTCGGTCTCGCGGGTGACGGGCTCGTCGCTGCGCCAGAGGGCGAGGATCGCCTCCAGCGACTCCTCCATCATGCGGCGCTGGTCGACCGGGTTGATGCCCATGACGTAGGCGTCGCTCGGCAGCGCACCAGGACCGGCGCCGAAGATGAGGCGCCCGCGGGTGAGGTGGTCGAGCAGGTTGAGCCGGTCGGCCACGAGCCAGGGATGGTGGTAGGGCAGCGACACGACGCCGGTGCCGAGCTTCACGTGCTTCGTGCGCTCGGCCGCGGCGGCGATGAAGATCTCGGGGCAGCCGATCAGCTCGTAGCCGCCCGAGTGGTGCTCGCCGAACCAGACCTCGTCGTAGCCGAGGCGGTCGAGCTCGACGGTGCGGTCGAGGTCGTACTCGAGCGCGAGCGTCGGGTTCTGGCCGACGGGGTGGAACGGGGCGAAGAACGCCCCGAAGCGCAGCGGACGGTCACCGGCCATGATCAGCTCCCCCCGCCGCGGACGTCGTCGACGAACCCGACGAGGGCGGCGTTGACCTCGTCGGGCTTCTCCTGTTGCACCCAGTGGCCCGCGTCGTCGACCAGCACGGTGCCCCGCGGGTCGTCGAGCCAGCCGTCCATCAGCGACGGCGGCGACATGAGCAGCACCGGGTCGGCGGTGCCGCCCACGAACAGGGCCGGCGGCCCGACCTTCGCCCCGGTCAGGTGCTCCGTCAGCTCCCAGTTGCGGTCGAGGTTGCGGTACCAGTTGATGCCGCCGGTGAAGCCGGTGCGGGTGAACTCGGCGATGTAGTGGTCGAGCTCGTCGCGGCCGAGCCAGTCCGGCAGCTCGCCACCGGGATCCGGCAGGCGGTCGACGAAGCCCCGGCCGTCGGCCGCGGCCATGAGCGACGGATCGGGGGTCTCGCCGTCGGCCAGCCGCAGGCCGGCGAGCATGCGGGTCATCGTCGTGGCCGGATCGCGCCCGAGGTCGGCGTCGGCCACGCCCGGCTCCTGGAAGTAGAGCATGTAGAAGAACGAGTCCCCCATGACCTGACGCATGAGCTGGGTGGGCGGCATCGGGCCGCGGGCCAGGAACGGCACGCTCATGCCCACCACGCCGGCCACCCGCTCGGGCGCCAGCAGGGCGAGCTGCCACACGACGATCGCCCCCCAGTCGTGGCCGACGAACACGGCGCGCTCCTCGCCGATGTCGTCGAGCAGGGCCAGGAGGTCGCCGGTGAGGTGGGTGATGTCGTAGTCCTCGATCGCCTCGGGCCGGGTCGAGCGCCCGTAGCCGCGCTGGTCGGGGGCGAGGACGCGGTTGCCCGCTGCGGCGAGGGCGGGGATCTGGTGGCGCCAGGAGTAGGCCAGCTCGGGGAACCCGTGGGCGAGCACGACGGGAAATCCCTCGCCGGCGTCGAGCACGCTCAGGTCGACGTCGCCGCGTGCGACGGTGCGCCGGCGGGCTCCGGGGACGGTGGGCTCAGGCATGGGTGGCAGCCTCCTGGTCGGCGAGGATCGCCAGCAGTTCACGGCGGGTGGGACCCACCCGCGGCGGGGGCGGGTAGGCGTCGGGATCGGCCATCACCGCCGCCATGCGCGCGACCACGTCGGGCTTGGTGGCCATGTCGGCCGGGGTGTCGAGCAGGTTCCAGAGGCGGGCGAGCGCACGGCCGATGATGGGGTCGGTGGCGCCGGCGGCGAACACGGCCGCCATGGCCTTGGCCCGCGGGTCGACCGGCTTCGGGGGGTCGCCGTGCGCCGTGCCGACATCATCCGCACCGCCCTCGGGCGCGCTGTCACCGGACTCCCCACGGGCTCGGCCGGCATCGGCGTCGTTTCCGGCGGCGTCGTCCCCGGCATCGGCGTCGTTTCCGGCGGCGTCGTCCCCGCCGTCGTCGGCCGATCCGAAACCGGTCGGATCGGCACCCATCGCGTCGGTCTGCACCGCCATGTCGAACCAGGGCTCGACCTCCCGGACGCACGCCGCCTCGTACGCGGCCGCGCGGCCGGCCGGGTCGCCGGGGTGGGCGGCGACGGCGTCGGCGAGCAGCACGGCCTGGACCAGGGCCAGCGTGCAGCCCCGCCCGTACAGCGGGTTGGTGCAGGTGTGCGCATCGCCGAGAGCGTGGAAGCCGAGCACGGTCGGTCGGCCGGAGGGGTCGACGAAGCGCCGGATGCGGTTCAGCAGCCCACCCATCGGGCGCACGGCACCGACCGGCTCGAGGGGGCCCGCGGTGAAGAACTGATCGGGACCCGGCAAGACCCGGCACGCCCGCTCGAACCCGTCGGGATCCGACAGAGCCACCCGTAGGGCGGTGTCCTCGGTGCGCACCGCCAGGGTGATCGACAACATGCCGCCGTCGCCCGGCACGCCGAGGTACTTCACGTACCCGAGGTCGCCACCGAGCTTGGGGTCGAGCGCCATGTCGAAGCCGTCCGGCAGCCGGTACCACCGCGACAGGTACACGAGGCCGCTCTCGTGGGTCGTCTCGGGCATGTCGACGCCGATCGCGTCGAGCCACGCGCCGACCGGCCCGCGTCGGCCCGTCGCCGCGACCACGAGGTCGGCGGCCACGGTCGACCCGTCGTCGAGGACGACGCCGTCGACCCGCGGGACCCCACGAACGTCCGAACCGTCCGCGTCGGCCGCGTCACCCGCGTCGCCCGCCGCGCCCGCGGTGACCGCGGCGCTCCCGGCGACGGTCAGCCCGGCGACCCCGACGCCGGTGACGACCTCCACGCCCGGTTCGGCCGCCACCGCCCGGCGCAGCACCCATTCGAACGTCGTGCGCCGCATGATCAGGACGGTCAGGTCCTCGTCGCCGGGCTGCGGGTCGCCGAGGTCGAGGGTCGGGGGCAGCTCCGTGCACCCCGCCTCCCGCAAGCCGTCGAGGACGTCGGGGAACCGGTCGCGCAACACGGCCACGATCCGGGCCAGGAACCCGTGGGTCTGGTGGGCCTGGGGGGCGCCCCGGCGCTCGGCGGCGAAGGCCGCGTCCGGATCCGCGACCGCGGGGAGCGGGTCGCGCTCGAGCAGGGTGACCGCGTGACCGGCCCGGCCGAGCGCCAGTGCCGTCGCCAAGCCGCCGACTCCCCCGCCGACGACCACCACCCGCTCGCGTCCTGACACGTCGACTCCCCCCGGAGGTCCCTTGGAAACGATCGTTGCCAGAACCCTACGTTATGGTAACGGCCGTTGCCAACCGCCTCTCCTGAGCGCCGGCCGACCCGCTGGGTCGGCGTGTCCGCCGCCGACCGTCGCGCCGAGCGGCGCACTCTCCTGCTCGACGCCGCCTTCGAGCTCCTGGGCACCGAGGGATGGCCGGGCACCACCGTGCGGGCAGTGTGCCAGGCGGCCCGCCTCAACCCGCGCTACTTCTACGAGAGCTTCGACGACATCGATGCCCTCGTGGTCGCGGTGTACGACCGCCTGGTCGGCGAGCTCGGTGCCGAGGTGATGGCCGCCGTGCAGGAGGCGGGCGACGACACCCGCGCCCAGACGCGGGCCGCCGTCGACCGCATCGTCCGCTTCGTCGACGAGGATCGCCGCCGCGCCCGGGTGCTCTACGTCGAGGCGCTGGGCAACGAGGCCCTGAACCGCCGCCGCGTCGAGACCGGCCACACCCTGGTCGCGGCGGTCGAGCAGTACACGGTCGAGCGGCACGGCCCGCCCCGCCCCGGCGAGCAGATCGGCCGCATCGGGGCCGCGATCCTGGTCGGCGGCACGAGCGAGCTCGTGGTCGCATGGCTCGACGGACGCATCGACGTCGACCGCGACCAGCTCGTCGACGACGCGACCGCGCTGTTCCTGGCGATCGGCGAGGCCGCCGCCGCGGTCGCGTCCCAGCGTTCACGTGGCGACGCCGGCGGCACCAGCCACTCCGGGGCCTGACCCCGGCGCCCCCCCGTCGCGCCCACGACGGCCTCGGCGGGCCGCCCGGACGCGACGAAGGGGTGCGGGCTGTGCCGCACCCCTCCGTCTCTGAACCGCTCGGCGCTGGTGGCGCCGGATGCTGACCGGGTCAGCTGCCGGAGCCGGCCTCCTGGCCTGACGACGGAAGCCCGACCACCGCGGCGAGGTCGCCGCCGTTGCCGGGCGCCTCGCCGGCGCCGGCCTCGTAGTTGCCGGTGAGCCACTCGGCGATGCCCTGGTCCTCGCGCTCGGACGACCAGAACTCCATCGGCTTGTACTCCGGCGCCTCGGTGCCGATGTCGTTGTACTCGTCCATGCCGGTACCGGCCGGGATGAGCTTGCCGATGATGATGTTCTCCTTGAGGCCGTTGAGCCCGTCGGACTTGGACTCGATCGCCGCCTCGGTGAGCACCCGGGTGGTCTCCTGGAACGATGCCGCGGACAGCCACGACTCCGTCGCCAGCGACGCCTTGGTGATGCCCATCATGACGGGACGGCCCTCGGCCGGCGTCTTCGCGTCCTGCACCAGCAGCTTGTTCTCGTCGGTGTAGGCCTTGGCGTCGACGGCCTCGCCGGGCAGGAAGCGGCTCTCGCCGGGCTCCTGCACGACGACCCGGCGGGTCATCTGCCGCACGATCAGCTCGATGTGCTTGTCGTGGATCGACACGCCCTGGTCGCGGTAGACCCGCTGCACCTCGGTGACCAGGTACTGCTGCGTCTCGCGCACGCCCTTGATCTCGAGGAGCTCCTTCGGGTCGCGGGGACCGTCGACGATCGGATCGCCGGCCGAGATCTCCTGGCCGTCGGTCACCTCGAGCCGGGCGATCGTCGGCACCGTGTAGGCGTGCTCGGTGCCGTCGTCGCCGACGACCGTGATGACACGGCCGCGGCCCTCGTCGTCCGCGATGCGGACCACGCCCGAGATGTGCGAGAGCGTCGCCTTGCCCTTGGGCGAGCGGGCCTCGAACAGCTCGACGACGCGGGGCAGACCGCCGGCGATGTCGGACCCGGCGATGCCACCGGTGTGGAACGTCCGCATCGTCAGCTGCGTGCCGGGCTCACCGATCGACTGGGCGGCGATGACGCCCACCGCCTCGCCGAGCTCGATGAGGCGACCGGTGGCCAGCGAGCGGCCGTAGCAGGTGGCGCACACGCCGAAGTCGGCCTGGCAGGTGAGCACCGAGCGCACCCGCACGCGGTCGACCTCGGGGTCGTCGCGCAGGGCGGCCAGGTGATCCTCGGCGATGTAGGTGCCGGCTTCGATGGTCGTGCCCGCCAGCTCCTCGTGCGGGTTCTCCTTCGACAGCTTGACGTCGTTGACCAACGCCCGGCCGAAGATGCGGGTCTCGAGGTAGGACCGCTTGCCGGTTTCGTCCGGCACCACGTCGTCGATCCACAGGCCGCGCAGGGGCTCGCCCTCGCGCTGGCAGTCGATCTCCCGGACGATGAGCTCCTGGGCGACGTCGACGAGACGACGCGTCAGGTAGCCGGAGTCCGCGGTACGCAGCGCCGTGTCGACCAGGCCCTTCCGGGCGCCCGGCGTGGCGATGAAGTACTCGAGCATCGACAGGCCCTCGCGGAAGTTCGACTTGATCGGTCGAGGGATCATGTCGCCACGGGGGTTGGCCACCAGGCCGCGCATGCCGGCGATCTGGCGCACCTGCATCATGTTGCCGCGGGCACCCGACCCCACCATCATGTCGATGGGGTTGAACTGCTCGTTCTTGAGGCCCTCCTCCATCGCGGAGCGCACCTCGTCGGTGGCGTTGGTCCAGATCTCCACTTCCTTCTGCCGGCGCTCACCGTCGGTGATGATGCCCCGGCGGAACTGGCTCTCGACCTTCTCGGCTTCCTTCTCGTACCGGTCGAGGATGCCCTTCTTCTCCGGCGGCGTCTTCACGTCGTCGATCGAGATGGTCAGGCCGGACCGGGCCGCGTAGTTGAAGCAGAGGTTCTTCAGGCGGTCGAGACTGTCCTGGACGACGGCCTTGGGGTAGTCGCGGGCCAGGTGGTCGACGATGTCGCCCATGTTCTTCTTCTTCACGGGCTCGTCCACGAACCCGAAGCCGAGCGGCAGCGCCCGGTTGAAGATGAAGCGCCCGACCGTGCTCTCGCGGTAGATCGGCTTGGGCGACTCGAGGTCGGCCTCGTCGCGCAGACCGGCCTCGACCTCCTCGCGGATCTCCCGCTTGGACAGCCGCAGCAGCACCTTGGCGTGCAGGTTGACGTCGCCGGCGTCGTACGCCCGCTCCATCTGCGCGCGGTTGCCGAACCGGCGACCCTCGCCCTCCGCGCCCTCGACCTGCTCGGTCAGGTAGAACGCACCGATGATCATGTCCTGGGTGGGCGTGACCAGCGGGCGCCCGTGGGCGGGCGACAGCACGTTGTTCGCCGACAGCATGAGGACCCGGCTCTCCGCCTGGGCCTCCGCCGACAGCGGCAGGTGGACGGCCATCTGGTCGCCGTCGAAGTCGGCGTTGAACGCCGTGCAGACGAGCGGGTGGATCTGGATGGCCTTGCCGCCGACGAGCACCGGCTCGAACGCCTGGATGCCGAGGCGGTGCAGGGTGGGGGCACGGTTGAGGAGCACCGGGTGCTCCTTGATGACCTCTTCGAGGACGTCCCACACCTGCGAGCGGCGGCGCTCGACCATGCGCTTGGCCGACTTGATGTTCTG
>DASUQS010000154.1:0-42332 GCA_036280455.1 Acidimicrobiales bacterium | reverse complement strand
CGACTGCCCCGACCGCAGTTGGCAAGAGCGGCCGGCGGGGCCGTGGCCGTCGTGGCCGCCCTGGTGCTCCTGCTGCCGGTGGGCGGCACGGCGGCCACCGGCATGGGGCTCGACCCCGACGCCGAGGAGATGGGGTGGACGGTTCCGGCCGCCGGGCCCGACCAGGTGCGGGTCCTGCTCCTCGGGGACTCGGTGGCCTGGTCGATGGGCCCGGCGTTCAGGTGGTGGAACGACACCGACCCCGCCGTCGAGGCCAGCATCGACGGGTACACGCCGTTCGGGTGCCCGCTCGGCGGGCTGGACGTGCCGGTGCGCATCAACGGTCAGCAGTGGCACCGGGGCGGCGACTGCCGGGTGTGGCACGACAGCCTCGCCGAGATCGTGGCGCAAGCCGATGCCGACGTCGTCGTGTTCGCGGCCGGCGTGTTCGAGATGGGCGAGCGCCGGTTCGCCGGCGACTGGTACCACCTGGGCGACCCGGTGTTCGACCGCTGGCTCGAGGAGCGGCTGGCGACCATCGCGGACGCGCTGGGGGCCGCCGACGTCCCCGTGGTCTGGGGCACGCTCCCCCACCTCCGCATGCGCGACCCCGCCGACCGTTCGCTGCCGTGGGACGAGCTGGACGAGAACGACCCGGCGCGCGTCGACCGCCTGAACGAGATCGTGCGCGCCGTGGCGGCGGACCGACCCGCCTTCCACGTCGTCGACCTCGGCTCCTGGGCCCGCGCTCTGCCCGACGGCGAGTTCGGGGAGGAGCGGGCCGACGGCGTCCACTTCGCGTGGGCGGGCGCCGATGAGCTGGGGGCGTGGCTCGTCCCGCAGGTGACGGCGTTGGCCGCCGAGAACGCCGCCGCGGGCGCCGCCGGGAACGGCAACTGACGAGCGCCGAACCGCTCCCGAACGCGCCGGACGGCCACGCCACGCGGCGACCGCGCGCGTCGCGTGCTTGAAATTCCGGGCCTCCTGCGGAAACGTTCAGCCCCTGATGGGCCTCCGCCCGCTCCCCCGGGCTCCCGTCAGGTGAGGAGGGTTGCCATGCGCCAGCGGCCGATCCGCTACCTCGTGGCCGTGTTCTGCGCGTTCGCTGTCGGCGCGTCGGGGTCCTGCCACGTCCCCCCCGCCGCCGAGACCCGCAGCTACTACATGGCCCGCAACTCCGCCTCCGACGCGGCCACGCTCGGTTGCTACAACGGCGACAAGTCGGGCCGCCTGAGCCTGTTCTTCGGCGCCCCCACCACTGTGGGCGGTTCCTACGGTGCGACGGCCTGGGGTGCCCCCGACCTGCGCCTCAGCGACATCGAGAACGTGGTCAAGAACTTCATCCGCGGCTACGCCTACTGCCGGAACAACGGCGGCTACCGGCTGCAGATCGGCGTGGGCACCTCGAACAGCGCCATCAACTCGCGGACCGGCTCATGGTTGCAGGCCCACGGGTACGCGTGGGCGACATCGGTGCGGGCCCTCGCAGCCTGGGCCAACGCCAACTACCCCGGCATCGCCCAGGTCTTCGGCGCGTGGGACCCCGAGCCGTCGTGGTCGACGTTCGCCACCGCGGACGCCTGGATGCACGGCTACGACGGTCGTCCGAGCCGCCAGCTCATGTTCGTGAACGCGTCCGCGGACGGGTGCTCGGTCACGAACGCCAACAACGAGCCGTGCAACAACGGGTGGAACCAGCAACGGGTGTGGCACCTGGCCTGGCAGCACGACCCGGCGCTGCCCATCCCGCAGATCTACACGAACAGCGGCACCCAGGCCCGCCAGTGGAAGCTGATCGACCTCTGGGCGACCGTGTACGCCGGCGACGGCATGTACTTCTACGGGACGATGAGCCAGGCGGGTGCGTGCCGGCAGGTGGGTGGCTGCGCGGGCACCGACAACACCCCGCACGAGGCCCACGACCAGCTGCTCTGGTGGCTCGCCACCGACTCGCGCACGACGCAGCCGAGCATCCAGACGATGACCGACGTGAACTGGAACTCGTGATCGGAACGATGCGATGACCGACGACCGGCACACCACATCCCCTTCCCGCTCCCGCCGACCCCGGCGGGGGGCCATCCTGACGGCCGCGCTGGTGCTCTCGGCCGTGGCCGCCTCCGCCGCGGCCAGCGCTGCCCTGTCCGAAGAGGCGCCCGTCCCCCTGGAGGACGAGCTGCAGGCCGAGATCGACGGCATGGTCGAGAGCGGTGTCGAGCCGGACGACCCCAAGGTCCAGATGCTGGAGGAATCGCTCGAGCAGCTCGAGGAGGGCGCGGTGGCCGACCCGCCGCCCGAACCGGGGGTCGACGTCGAGGCCCTGCTGGAGGAGGCGGAAGCCGCCGAGGCCGCCGAAGGCACGATCACACCGCGGTCGGGGGACCCCGGCGCGGTCGCGTCCGACGGCAGCCGGGCGGCCGGGCGGCCGGCGTGGGAGTCGGGCGAGATCATGTGCGAGGTCGTGCCCGGCATGCTCGGCCCCGAGGAGATCACGAGGGCCCGGTGCGTCAGCGTGCCGCAGCCGGACGGAACCAGCCGGTACGTGGCGATCGGTGCCGACGGCATCGTGCGCACCGTCGCCTTCGGGCACGACGGGCACGTCCAGCGCCTGCCCGACACCGCGGTCGGCGCGCCGGTGGCGCCCGACGCGGCGGTGGCTCCCACTCCGGAGGGCGACGTGGTCGTCACCCCTCCGGGCCAGGCGCCCCGCCCCGTCGACCTGGGCTGACCCGCCCGCGTCCCGTCAGCGCTGGATGAGCTTGAACACCGCGCCGGTCGGGTCGGCGACCGTGGCCAGGCGCCCGTAGGGCGTGTCCTCCGCCGGCTGGACCACCGATCCGCCGAGACGGACGATCGTCTCGATGGCGACGTCGGCGCTCTCGACGCTGAAGTACACGGACCAGTGGGCCGGCACGCCCTCAGGCAGGAAGTCGCCGCCCGCGTCCATGATCCCGGCGAGCTGGCCATCGCCTTCGCCGAGTGTCGAGTAGCGGAACCCGGGCGTGTCGGCCGCGGTGTGCACGTCCCAGCCGAACACGTCGCGGTAGAACGCCAGCGTGGGCTCGTAGTCGCGGGTGTGGAGCTCGAACCAGCCCGGCGCACCCGGCTCGTCGAGTACGCCGAAGCCGGGGTGGGTCCGCGGCTCCCACACGCCGATCGACGCGCCGCCGGGGTCGGTGACGACCGCCATGCGGCCGAGGTCCATGACGTCCATGGCGGGGACGACGACGGAGCCGCCGTGCGCCTCCGCCGCGTCGCCGCTGGCCTTGGCGTCGGCGCTGGAGAGGTAGACCGACCACACGTCGGGCGTCCCGAAGTCGGGCTGGTTCTGCATGCACCCCGCGACCGGCACGTCGTCCTTCAGGAAGTTGATGTAGCCGCCGTAGTCGGGGTCGGGATCCGTCGACGTCCAGCCGAACAGCTCGCCGTAGAACGCCCGGACGCGCTCGGGATCGGACGTCATCAGGTCGATCCAGGTGGGGGCACCGGTGGGGGCCTTCGCTCGCTGCGTCATCGGGGGTCCTCTCGTAGGGGTGGCATCGGTCGCACCTTCGACCCGGCCGAGCCGGGAAACTCATCGCTCCGCCGACGACGCCGGCGGAGCGCGTCAGATCACGGGGTTCAGCTCGTGGTCGACGAGGGCGCCGAGCGGCCGACCGCCGAGCCACGCCTTGCGGTCGACCTCCTGCGCGGGGGTGACCTCGTCGAGGATGCGGGCGCCGTCGGCCACGTAGATGACGGTCATCACGGTGCGCAGCCGGTCGCTGCGGTTGGGACCCGCCGAGTGGATGGTCCATCCACCGTGGAACGTGGCGTCGCCGGCCTGCAGCGGACCGTAGGTGTGGGTGGCCAGCCCGCGCTCCTCGATGAGCGCGGCGAACTCCTGGTCGGACTCCTTGCCGATCGGCTTGCCCCGCAGGTCGCCCAGCGTGTGGCTGCCGCTGGCGAAGGTCATCGACCCGACCTCGGGCGGGATGTCGATGAGCGGCATCCACATCGTGATCGTGCGGTCGGTGTCGAGCGGCCAGTAGAACTGGTCCTGGTGCCAGGGGGTGCGGCGGGCGCCCGGGCCCTTGCAGAGAGCCTGGTCGTGGTAGAGGCGCACCCGTTCGACACCGAGGAGCGCCGCGGCCACGCCGGCGAACCGCCTCGACAGGACGAACGGGGCGATCGCCCCGTCGACGCGCCACAGGTTGAAGGACTGCAGGAAGACGCGCTCGAAGTTCTCCGTGCCCTTCGCCTGGTCCTTGTTCCACGCCGTGTCGATGGCCGCCTTCTCGATGAGCGGCAGGTAGGCGGCTGCCTCGTCGGAGGACGCCAGGCCCCGGACGAGCGCACATCCGTCCCGGGCGAAGCCCTCGACGATCTGGGGGTCGAGGGTGATCGGGTCGTCGAGCGGCGGCAGGGTGGACGTGGTCATACTTCTCTCCCCGATCCCCGGCGGCGCTTGACGCCCCCGGCGACTTAGTGTCCACTAAGTCGCCGTCAACTAACCATGCCCACCCGACGCTGTCAACGGAGCCCGATGGCCGCCACCGATCAACCCGCGCCGCCCGGGACCCGCCGGTCGCAGATCCTCCGGGCCGCCGCGGAGCTCTTCGCGTCATCGGGGGCGCGCGGCACCAGCATCGCCGCGGTCGCCGCCCGCGTCGGCATCACCGATGCCGGCGTGCTCTACCACTTCAAGACGAAGGAGCACCTGCTCCTCGGCGTGCTGGACGAGTACGGCCGAGCGGTGCAGAGCGAGATCCAGCGCGCCGGCGTCCACGGGATCAGCCTGCTGCGCCTGGTGCGGGAGTGGGGCGCCGGGATGGAGCAGCGGCCCGAGATCTCCGCCCTGCTGATCGTTCTCACCGCCGAGCACCTCACCGCCGACTCGTCGGTGCGGCGAGCGCTGCAGGCCCGCTACCGGAAGGGCATCGAGCGGTACGAGGCCGCGTTCGCCGAGGCGGCCGCCGCCGGCGACCTGCGCGCCGACCTCGACCCCCGGCACGAGGCCGCGGCGCTGGTCGCCCACCTCGACGGCATCCGGCTGCAGTGGTTCCTCGCCGACCGGTCGTTCTCGATGGCCGACTCGGTGCGCCGCTACGTCGACGACACCCTGGCCCGCCTGGCGCCGTGACCGGTCCGTGGCTGATCGTCGTCACCGGTTGGACCGGCGCCGGGAAGTCGACGATGGCGGACCTGCTCGCCGCGGAGATCGGGGCGACCGTCGCCAGCGTCGACTGGCTGATGTCCGCCCTCCGGAACCACGACGACGTGTGGCCGGTGGTCGAGCGACCGGTCGAGCACCAGCGCCGGGTCGGCTGGGACCTGCTGTCCCGCGTCGCCGAGCAGCAGCTCCGCGGCGGCCGCTCGTGCATCGTCGACCTGGTCGCCCGCGAGGAGCCCCGGCGGGAGCTGGCGGCGCTGGCCCGCCGATACGGCGCGGCGTTCGCCGTGGTCGAGTGCGTGTGCTCCGACGTCGACGTCCACCGGAACCGGGTCGAGGGCCGGCGTCGAGACATCCCCGGCTGGTACGAGCTCACCTGGGATCGGGTCGAGCGGGGGCGGAGCGTCTACGAGCCGTTGTGCGAGCCGAAGGTGGCGATCGACGCCGTGCGCCCGCCGGAGGAGAACCTCGAGCAGGTCATGCGCCACCTCCGAGACGTGCGTGCAGTCGACGATCGATCCCTGTAGGGGTCACGACACCGCTCGGCGCCGCACGCCACGCGGGCGACGGGATGCCGCTGGCGCCGACCCGACCTCCCCGACCGCCGAGCCACGGACGCGCCGTACCCTGACTGCATGCTCGAGGACACCATCAAGCGACTCGCCACCGAGGGCCGCAACATCGCGGCCGTCACCACCCTCATGCCGGACGGCACGCCGCAGACGACGCCGTTGTGGGTCGACGCCGACGACGACCACATCCTGCTCAACACCGAGGTGCACCGGCAGAAGTTCAAGAACGTGTCGCGCGACCCGCGGATCACCGTGACGCTGTGGGACGTCGAGGAGCCCTTCATCTACGGCGAGGTGCGGGGCGAGGTGGTCGACACGGTGACCGGGCCCGAGGCCCGGTCCCACATCGACCAGCTGTCCCAGAAGTACGTCGGCCACGACTACGCCAACCCGATCCAGTCCGAGCGGGTCATCCTCAAGATCGCCCCGAAGCGCCAGTTCGCCCGCTGACGCCCTCTCACGCGCCGGAGAGGGTCCGGCGGGCGTCCTTCATCAGCAGCACGAGGTGCATCTCGTCGGTCGGGCTGATCTCCAGCTCGGGGATCAGGTGGCGATAGAACGCGCACGCCTCGTCGGTCTCGGCGTGGATGAGGAGCCCGCGGCAGCCGATCGCCGCGCTGAGCGCGACCGATCGGCTGATGACGTCGAGCAGCAGGCCGGCCCCGATGCCGCGCCCTTCATGGGCGGTATCGACACCGAGGCGGGCAAGCAGGGCGATCGGCTGGGGATAGCGCCCCGCTCCCTTCCGAAGGCGAGCCGGCGCATCGTCGATGCCGATCTGTGCCATGCACCACGCGTAGTAGGCGACGACGCGAGTGTCGTCGTGCGGTGTGACCACGAAGACCCGGGTCGTTCCCGAGGCGGCGGACTGACGAGCCAGGCGGCGGAGCCAGGTGGTCTGCTCCGTCGAGCGGCACGTGAACCCCTCCAGGTCATGGTCGCGACCGAGCGGCTCCGGCGGCCGGTATCGCCGGGTCACTCCTCGAACGGCGAGGGGCGGGCCATGAGCCGACGCAACCCCGGCAGATCGCGGGCCGGCCGAGAGTTGATCTGCTCCCACGCCTCGCCCGCGTCCGCGGAGAGATCGAAGCGATCGCGGTCCGCCAGCTCGCGCTGCGCCGCTTCGGTGAGGTGCGTCAACGCGAACGTGGTGATGTCGGTGCCGGAGGCCGCCACGGCCCGGTCGATCAGGACGCGCTCCGCATCGGTGGTGCGCAGCTCGAGGCGACGTGTGCGTGTGCGCTTCGTCGCAGGCGTCATCGAGACCTCCTCAACCCAGGAACGCGTACGGCCAACGTACGGCCTCGACCCCAGGCGCGCAACCTGTTTCGCAGGACGAGAACACCGGACGGTCAGCCACCCACGCGGCCTCCCAGACCGCCCAGGCTGCTCAGCCGACCAGCGACGACAGGGCCACCTCGGGACGTGCCCCGATGTGGCTGATCACCTCGGCGGCCGCCAGCGACCCGAGCCGGCCGCACTCGTCGAGGGGCCGGCCGGCCGTGTAGCCGTACAGGAAGCCGGCGGCGTACAGGTCGCCCGCTCCCGTGGTGTCGACGACCTCGACCGGTTGCGCCGGGATCTCGTAGGTCTCGGCCCCGGCGACAACGACCGAGCCCTTCTCGGACAGCGTGATGCACGCGACGGCGACCTCGGCACGGGCGCGCTCGACCGCGGCGCCGACCTCGTCGCACCCCCACAGGGCGCAGGCCTCGGCCTCGTTGGCGAACAGGATGTCGATGCGCTCGCGCACCAGCGGCAGGAACGCGTCGTGGTGCCGCTCGACGCAGAAGAGGTCGGACAGCGTGAGGGCGACCTTGCGGCCGGCGTCGTGCGCGTACTTCGACGCGACCCAGTACGCCTCCTGCGATTCGGGCCGGTCGAACAGGTAGCCCTCGAGGAAGGTGACCTGGCCGCTGCGGACCAGGTCGGCGTCGACGTCGTCCGGCCCGAAGAACGCCGAGGCGCCCAGGCACGTGTTCATCGTGCGGTGCGCGTCGGGGGTGACGACGATGAGGCAACGGCCGGTCGGAGGCCCCTCGATGGCGGGCTTGTTGTTGAAGATCACGCCCTGGGCCCGGAGGTCGTGGGCGAACACAGCACCCAGCTGGTCGTCGAAGACCCGACCCATGTAGGCGGAACGGCCCCCGAAGCTCGCCACGCCCGCGATCGTGTTGGCGGCCGAGCCCCCGGAGAGCTCGATGCCCGGCCCCATCGCGGCGTAGAGCTGTTCGGCACGGTCGGGCTCGATGAGCGTCATGGCGCTCTTGACGAGCCCCTGGGTGTCGACGAAGTCGTCGGTCTCGTGCGACAGCACGTCCACCAGCGCGTTACCGATACCGACCACATCGAGCGGTGCGTCTGCGGTCATTCGGGCGAGGCTAGCCGACCTCTCCCGTGGCGTTGCAGGGCAGCCGCGGGCGAGACCGCGCGACCGCGGGATGAACGCCCGACATCGACCCGGCAAACGACGCGACCGCCGGCCGGACCGACTCGGTACGGTGCATGGCCGTGTCGACCACCGCGAACCCTCACCGGCTCCCCCGCAACGTCGTCCCGAGCCGCTACGACCTGACGCTCGAACCCGACCTCGACGCCGCGACCTTCTCGGGCCGCGAGAGCATCGCCGTCGAGGTGGTCGAGCCGACGGCGGAGGTGGTGCTCAACGCCGTGGAGATCGAGATCGACGAGGTCGTCGCCGTCATCGACGGCGACCGGCACGTGGGTTCGGTCGCCCTCGACCAGGCCACCGAGCGGGCGACCCTCACCTTCGACCGCGCCCTCCCCGCGGGTGAGGCCACGCTCGAGCTGGTGTTCCGCGGGGTGCTCAACGACAAGCTCGTCGGCTTCTACCGCTCGACGTTCACCGACGACGACGGCGCCACCCAGGTGCTCGCCACCACCCAGATGGAGGCGACCGACGCCCGCCGCGCCTTCCCGTGCTGGGACGAGCCGGACGCCAAGGCCGTCTTCGGCGTCACCCTCGTGGTGCCGGAGGACCTGCTGGCGATCTCCAACGCAGGCGAGATCGACCGCGCCCCCGCCGGTGACGGCCGGGTGGCCGTGCGCTACGCGGACACGATGCCGATGTCGACCTACCTGGTCGCGTTCGTCGTCGGCCCTCTCGTCGCCACCGCTCCCGTCGATGTCGACGGCAAGCCGCTGCGCGTCGTCTGCCCGACGGGCAAGGAGCACCTGACCGACTTCGCCCTCGAGGTCGGCGAGTTCGCGCTGCGGTTCTTCACCGACTGGTTCGGCATGGCCTACCCGGGCGACAAGCTCGACCTCGTCGCCATCCCGGACTTCGCGTTCGGCGCCATGGAGAACCTCGGCTGCGTCACGTTCCGCGAGCGGCTGCTGCTCATCGACCCCGCCACCGCCACGCAGGCCGAGCTGCAGGCGGTCGTCGACGTGATCGCCCACGAGCTCGCCCACATGTGGTTCGGCGACCTCGTGACCATGAAGTGGTGGAACGGCATCTGGCTGAACGAGGCGTTCGCCACGTTCATGGAGATGACCTGCACCGACGCCTTCCGTCCCGAATGGCAGCGGTGGGTCGACTTCGGGTTGTCGCGCTCGACCGCCTTCGACACGGACGCGCTGAGCTCCACCCGGCCGATCGAGTACCCGGTGATCTCGCCGGCGGACGCGGACGGCATGTTCGACGTGCTGACCTACGAGAAGGGCGCGTCGGTCGTCCGCATGCTGGAGCAGTACCTGGGGGCCGAGCGGTTCCGCGACGGGATCCGTCGCTACATGGCCCACCACCAGTACGGCAACACCGAGACCTCCGACCTGTGGGACGCCCTCGAGGCCGAGACCGGCGAGCCCGTGCGACGCATCGCCGAGTCGTGGATCTTCCGCGGCGGGTTCCCCGAGGTGTCGGTCGAGCGGGATGCCGGCGACCCGGCCAAGCTCCGGTTCTCGCAACGCCACTTCGGCTACGGCACGGCCGACGACGGGGCCCGGTGGGCCATCCCGCTGGTGGTCGGGCACCGGGCCGGCGACGCCGAGAGCTCCTCCACCGGACTGCTCGACGGCGACGAGCTGCAGCTCGGGCCCACCGCCGGCGACGGGGACGGCCCCCCGCCGTGGGTCAACGCCAACTTCGGTGCGCACGGCTTCTACCGCGTGCGCTACGCGGCCGACCTGCTCGAGGCGCTGCTCGCCAACCTCGAGGACCTCACGCCGCTCGAGCGCTACGTCCTCGTCGACGACGCCTGGGCGTCGGTGCTGGCCGGCACCACCGAGGCCGCCACCTTCGTCGCCACCACCGAGCGGTTCGTCGACGAGCGCGACCTGTCCGTCTGGGAGCGCATCACCGCCGGCCTCGCCCAGCTCGACCAGCTGGTCGCCGGGGACGCAGCGGTGGCCCTCCACACGCGCGTCGCCGCCCTGGTGGGCCCGGTGCGCGCCGAGCTGGGGGCCGAGTCCGCCCCGGGCGACGACGACCGCACCCGCACCCTGCGGGGCGTGCTGCTCCAGACCGCCGCCCTGCTCGCCGAGGACGGCGCCGCCCGGGAGCGCGCCACCGAGCTGCTCGAGCAGTTCCTGCGCCACCCACCCAGCGTCGATCCGAGCCTCGCCTCCCCGGCCCTGACCGTGTCGACGACCCTCGGCGACGTCGCGCTGCACGAGCGCCTCGTCAGCCACTACCGCGACGCCGGAACGCCCCAGGATCGTCAGCGCCTGCTGTACTCGCTGACCCGGTTCCGCGACCCCGAGGCCCTGGCCCGCACGCTCGAGCTGACGCTGACGGCCGACGTGCGGACGCAGGACGCGCCCTACGTGCTCGGCCAGACCCTGGCCAACCGCGACAACGGGGCCGCGGCCTGGGCCTTCGTGAGCGGACGGTGGAACGAGATCGTGCAGCGGTTCCCCGCCAACAGCCTGGCGCGGCTGGTCGGGGGCATCCGGGCCGTGCGCGACCGCGCCCTCGCCGACGAGATCGCGGCCTTCCTCGACGCCCATCCCCTCCCGCAGGGCGAGCTGCAGGTCCGCCAGCACGTCGAGCGCATGGGAGTGACCGTGGCGCTCGCCGAGCGCGAGGCCGATCGGCTGCCCGCCGCCCTCGTCGGCGTCGGCAGCTGAGGGCCGCGACCGGGTGAGGTCGGCTCGCCGGGGACGACCCGGCGAGCCGGCCCGCGTCAGATCAGCGACAGGACGAGCAGACCCTGGCCGACGTGGTAGGTCACCATCACGGCCAGCCGGCCCCACTCCTTCGGTTGCACGAACCGCCCCCAGGCGATCAGCGCGTCCGACGCGTAGAAGAACAGCGCCCCGGCGATGGTCAGCGCGCGGCCGGTGCCGACCGCGCACACCACCATGGCCGAGATCACGCCCATGTAGGCCATGACCGGCCCGAGCATGCCCGGCGCCGTGCGGCGGACGCCGATGATCACCCGTTGCCCCAAAGAGGCGCCCGCGGCGGCGATCACGGCCAGGCCGGCAACCACGGCCAGCGGATCGAGGCCGGCGACCACCATGCCGACCACGTAGGCGACGTGAGCGAGGAGGAACGCCACCAGCCCGGGGATGAAGCGGTCCTGCGGCAGCATCAGGAAGATGTCGCCCACCAGCGAGAGCACGAGGGCGATCACGAACCACGTGCGCACCGTTCCGTCGAACGGATCGAGGGCGAGAGCGGTCGCCGTCAGCATCACGAGGGTGAGCGGCTTGAAGACGTACTCGACCGGACGGTGCTCGTAGCGCACGGCCACCCAGTCGATGACCGCGCACACGGCGGCGATGGCGAGGAGCACGCCGGCGATGGCCGTCATGCCGGTGCCACCTGGGCCAGCGCCTCGTCCCAGCTCGCGCCGCGCTCGACCAGAGCGCGGAACGTCACGAGCAGGCGGGGCCGGTTCATCGCCAGCACCGCCACGAGGCGGTCACCCTTGCGGTAGAGGGCCACGAAGCGCCGCTCCTCGGTCGAGCCGTCGACGACGGCCACCTCGTCGGCGCCGGACGACCACCCGGCGAGCTGGATCTTGCGGTCGTACTGGTCGGACCAGAACCACGGCACCGGGTCGTAGGGACCGACCTCGTCCTCGGCCGCGGCGGCCGCGCCGTTGCCCCCGGCGAAGGGCGCCTCTGCCAGCAGCCGCCGGGCCGCGTGCTCGCCCATGCCGATGGCGTTGTCCCAGTGCTCGATGCGCAGCAGGGCGCCGAAGCGGTGGCTCGGCCAGCGGGCGACGTCGCCGGCCGCCACGACCCCGGGGGCGACGAGGGTGGTCGCGTCGCACACCACCCCGTCGTCGAGCGCGAGTCCCGAGCCCTCCAGCCAGCCGGTGTTGGGCGTCACCCCGATGCCGACGACCACGAGGTCGGCGTCGACGCTCGACCCGTCGGCCAGCCGCACCCGCTCGACCCGGTCGGCGCCCTCGAACCCCGCGACGGCCGTGTCGAGACGCAGGTCGACGCCGTGGTCGCGGTGCAGGTCGCCCATGACGGCCCCCATCTCCTCGCCGAGCACCCGGCCGAGCGGGACCGGCAGCGCCTCGAGGATCGTGACGTCGCGCCCGAGGCCGCGACACGTGGCCGCCACCTCGGAGCCGATGAAGCCCGCCCCGACGACGACCACCCGCTGCGCGCCGGCGTCGAGCGCGGCGCGCACGGCCAGGCAGTCGTCGAGGGTGCGCAAGGTGTGCACCCCCGCCAGCGATTCGGTGCCGGGCAGCTCGCGCGGTCGGGCGCCGGTTGCGAGGACCAGGCCGTCGTAGCGCACCCGCTCCCCGTCGGCCAGCAGCACCTCGCGGGCACCGGCGTCGAGGCCGGTTGCGGACGTGCCGAGGCGCCAGTCGAGGTCGAGCGCGTCGATGCCACCCCCGGCGGCGACCGTCAGCTCGATGCGGTCGGTCGTCCAGTCCCCCGCCAGCACCTGCTTGGACAGCGGCGGCCGGTCGTAGGGCCGGTGCGGCTCGTCGCCGATCACGGTGACGGTGCCGTCGAAACCCTGGTGGCGCAGCTCCTCCGCCGCGCGCAGTCCGGCGAGCGACGCGCCGGCGATGACGATCCTGCGGCCGGCGCCGCCCGCGCCGCTCACTCGTCGACGACGGTGATGGCCGCCTTCGGGCAGCGGCGCACGGCCTCGTCCACCTTGTCGCGCAGCGAGTCCGGCGGAGTCTCGTCGAGGACGTAGAGGTAGTCGTCGTCACGCACCTCGAACACCTCGGGCGCCGCCTCCATGCAACGGGCGTTGCTCTCACACAGATCGAAGTCGACCACGACTCGGTAGCCCATCGAACGGCCCTCCCAGGTCCTCGGGTGCACCCCGCGCGACGGGGCTCTGACAACCCGTCAAAACCTAGTAGACCCGCACGCCGAGACCGATAACGTCGTTTCCGCATGGCGACCGTGGAGATGAGCCGGCGCGACGCCCGCCGGGTGGCGCTGGCCGCCCAGGGCTTCGCGGACAAGCGACCGACCGGGAGGGTCGACAGCCGGCACTTCCGCCGCGTCCTCGACCGGCTGGCCACCGTGCAGATCGACTCGGTCAACGTCATCACCCGGAGCCACGAGCTGGTGTTCTTCGCCCGGCTCGGCCCGTACGACCGCACCGCGCTCAACCGCTGGCTGTGGGAGAGCCGCCAGGTGTTCGAGTACTGGGGCCACGAGGCCTCGCTCCACCCGGTCGCCCGCCACCCGCTGCTGCGGTGGCGCATGGCCGGCGACCACCCCTGGGGTGGCGTGCGCACCAGCGCGCGCGACAACCCGGAGATGGTCGAGTCCGCGCTCGCGGAGATCGCGGCGCGGGGGCCGGTCAGCATCGGGGACCTCGACGTCCACCGGCAGGCCCCCCGGCAAGAGGCGAGCTGGTGGGGCTGGGGCCACGGCAAGCGGGTCGTCGAGCACCTGTTCTTCACCGGCGACGTCACCGCCACCCGGCGCAACGGGTTCACCCGCTTCTACGTGCTGCCGGAGCGGTGGCTCCCCGCCGAGGTGGTCGCAGCGCCGACGCCGGACGCCGACGACGCCCGGCGGGAGCTCCTGCTGCTCGCCGCCCGGGCCCACGGCCTCGGCACGGCCCGCGACCTGGCCGACTACTACCGCATCAACGTCCCGGCGGCTGCCAAGCTGCTGGCGGGCCTGGCCGACGACGGCGCCCTCGAGCGGGTGCGGGTCGAGGGCTGGTCGCAGCCCGCCTACCTGCACCCCGACGCCCGTCGTCCCCGTCGCAGGATGCGGGCCCGGGCGCTGCTCTCGCCGTTCGATTCGCTGATCTGGGAGCGGGACCGCACCGAGCGGCTGTTCGACTTCCGCTACCGCATCGAGATCTACGTGCCCGCGGCCAAGCGGGTGCACGGCTACTACGTGCTGCCGTTCCTGCTCGACGACCTGCTGGTCGGTCGGGTCGACCTCAAGGCCGACCGCCAGGCCGGCGTGCTGCGGGTGCGGGCCGCCTGGGGCGAACCGGCCGCGGAGGCCGCGACCGCCGGGGGCCGCGACCGGGTGGCGGCCGAGCTGGCCGCGGAGCTGGCGGCGCTGGCCGCGTGGCTCGACCTGCCCGGCGGCGTCACCGTCGAGCCCCGGGGCGACCTCGCGTCCGCGCTGGCCGCGGCCGTGCCCACGGTCATCGGTGACTGAACACCGCTGCTCCGGGGTACGAACGTCGCATGGGACTCATCCTCTGGATCATCGCCGCCGTACTGGTCATCGCGGGCATCTTCCGCATCGTCAAGGGCGACACCCTTCTCGGCATCGTGCTCATCGTCGTGGGCCTGCTCGTCGGCCCGGGAGGCGTGTCGATCTTCAGCACGGTGCCGAGTCTCCCGACGTGATGCTCCCGTGACCACCTGATCGAGCGAGACCCCCACGACGGTGGCGGCCGTGATCTCTCACGGCCGCCGCTGTCGCGTCCGGGCCCCTCGTCGGCGGGAGGGTGCGTTCAGCCATCGACCGGTGCGTAGGTGAGGTTGAGCACCCCGCTGCCGAAGGTCTCCTGTGAGACGAGCGTCAACGGGTGAGTCGGCGTTCCCTCGAAGAGGCGCTGCCCCTCGCCCACGACGAGCGGGTGGACCAGCAGGTTCAACCGGTCGAGCAGACCATTGGCCAGCAACCACCGCACCAGCGTGGCGCTGCCCGACATGCCGATGTCGCCGTCGGTGGCGGTCTTCAGGTCCCGGATCCCGGCGGCGACGTCACCGCTGATGATGGTGGTGTTGTTCCAGGTCGCCTGGCGCAGGCTGTCGGACACCACGTGCTTCGGCATGCCGTTGAACATCGAGGCGATCGGCTCGTCCTCGCTGGTGGGCCAGTACGCGGCCCAGTCCTCGTAGAGGACGCGTCCCATGAGGAAGGCCTCGACGGACTCCAGGCCCTTGCCCACGGCCTCGCCCATCTCGTCGTCGAAGTACGGGAAGTGCCATCGGTCGGGCGACTCCACGACGCCGTCGAGGGAGATGAAGAAGTTGGAGACGATCTGGCCCACGGGGGCCTCCTTCGCGTTGGTCGGTTCGGCGGTGACGTGTGCACCGCTCACCCATCACCACGAACGGCAGCGGACCGGATCGACACGGTCGCCGAGAAATCTGTGGATCCGTCATCCCCACGCCGACCGGCAGGCCACGTCCGGCTGCGCCGGGGGAGGAACGCGACCGATCAGTCGGTGGTGGTGAGGATCTCGACACCGTCGTCGGTGACGAGCAGGGTGTGCTCGAACTGGGCGGTGCGCTTGCGGTCGATCGTGACCGCCGTCCAGTCGTCGTCCCAGATCTCGTGCTGCCAGGCGCCCATCGTGATCATCGGCTCGATCGTGAACGTCATGCCCGGCTCGATGACCGTGGTGGCCCGCGGGTCGTCGTAGTGCGGGATCTGCAGGTCGGTGTGGAACTGCTCGGCGATGCCGTGGCCGACGAACGCCCGCACGACGCCGTAGCCCTCACCCTCGGCGTGCGCCTGGATGGCCCGGCCGATCTCGCGGACCTGCCGGCCCGGCCGGACCGCGGCGATGCCCCGGTCGAGGCATTCACGGGTGACCTGGACGAGGCGGGCCGAGGCGTCGTCGATGCGCCCCACCGGGAACGTCGCGTTGGTGTCGCCGTGCACCCCGTCGAGGAAGATCGTGACGTCGAGGTTGACGATGTCGCCCTCGATCAGCGCCCGGTCGTCGGGGATGCCGTGGCAGATGACCTCGTTCACCGACGTGCACAGCGACTTCGGGAACGCCCCGTAGTTGAGCGGGCTCGGGTAGCCACCCCGCTTGATGCACTCCTCGTGGCACAGGGCGTCGAGCTCGTCGGTGGTCACCCCGGGGGCCACCGCGGCCCCCACGGTCTCGAGCACCTCGGCCGCGGCCCGGCCCGCCACCCGCATGCGCTCGATCACGTCCGGCGTGCGCACGTGCGGGCCCGGGGTGCGCACCGGGACGCCCGACTCGGCATACGGCGGCCGCGGGATCTCCGGCGGGACCGACCGCATCGGGCTGACGCGACCAGGGCGGATGTGATCGGTGCTGGCCTTGTGGCAGCGCTTGAACTTGCGGCCGCTGCCGCACCAGCAGGGGTCGTTGGCCTTGAGGGCGAGGGCGGTGATTGCCATGACGTCCCCAGGCTACAGAGGGTGCGGACGCGAGCGTCCCCGGCCGCCGCCCTCCCGCTTGGGATGATGGGCGGGCGACCGCCGCCCGGGAGGCGGTCGCCGGCGCTCATCCGCCCATCCTGACCAGCCCGGACGACCGACGAGGAGGTGGCGATGGAGGTCGTGCTCGCGGCCGTCGAGCTGCGCGTCATCCGCATGCCGCTCGCCGAGCCGTTCGTCACCGCACGGGGCACCCGGCGGGGCCGGGAGGTCGTGCTCGTGCGCGCGCTCGTCGCCGACGGGCCGGACGGGTGGGGCGAGTGCGTCGCCGAGCCCGAGCCGACCTACTGGCCGGAGTACACCGCGGGCGCCTACGACGTGCTGCAGCACCACCTGGTGCCCCGCCTGCTCGACGGGCGGTCGCTGCGGCAGGTGCGGGGCCACCACATGGCGAAGGCGGCGCTCGAGTGCGCCGCGCTCGACGCCGGCCTGCGCGCCGAGGGGAGGTCGATGGCGTCGTTCCTGGGCGCCACCCGCCCGGTCGTGCCCACCGGCATCGCCATCGGACGCACGCGCACGATCGACGGCCTGGTCGACGCCGTTCTCCGCTGGCACGGGCAGGGCCACCGCGCCTTCAAGATCAAGATCGAGCCCGGCTGGGACGTCGAGCCCCTCGAGGCCGTCCGCGGCACCGTCGGCGAGGAGGTGGCGCTGCTCGCCGACGCCAACGGCAGCTACCGCAGCGACTCGGTCGAGGAGATGGCCACGCTCTGCCGCCTGGCGGACGCCAGCATCGGGCTGGTCGCACTGGAGCAGCCGTTCGCCCCCGACGACCTCGTCGGGCACGCCCGGCTGGGGCGGCAGATCGACGTCCCCGTGTGCCTGGACGAGTCGATCGGCTCGCTCGCCGACCTCGAGTCCGCCCTCACGCTCGAGGCCTGCGGCGCCGTCAGCCTCAAGGCCGGACGGGTGGGCGGCCTGGTGGAGACCCGGCGGATCCACGCCCGCTGCCGCGACGCGGGTGTGTCCCTGCGGTGCGGCGGCATGCTGGAGACCGGCCTCGGGCGGGCGCTCAACCTGGCCGTGGCGGCGCTGCCCGGCTGCAACCTGCCTCCGGACCTCGGCCCGTCCGCCCGCTACTTCACCCGCGACATCACCCCGCCGTTCGAGTCGAACGGTGGCACGATGATCGTGCCCGACGGGCCCGGCCTCGGCGTCGAGCCCCGGCTGGACATCCTCGACGAGGTGACCGTGACCCACCGCACCATCTGGGCGGACGAGTGAGCGACCGGCTCGGCGGCGCCGACCGCCTCTCCGGCCGTGTCGCCGACGACTCCAACGATCCCCACGATCCCGACGGCCCCGACGGCCGACCCGGGTCGTCCGCGCTGCCGGTCGGCCACGAGGACGTGGTCGCCGCCGCGGGCCGCATCGACGGCGCCGTCGAGCGCACCCCCAGCTCCCACTCGCGCACCCTGTCCGACGTGCTCGGCTGCACCGTCGTCGTGAAGTTCGAGAACCTCCAGTTCGTCGCCTCCTTCAAGGAGCGCGGGGCGCTCAACAAGCTGGCGCAGCTCGACGCGGAGGAGCGGGCCGCCGGGGTGGTGGCGATGTCGGCCGGCAACCACGCCCAGGCCGTCGCCTACCACGCCACCCGCCTGGGCATCGACGCCACGATCGTCATGCCGACCTCCACGCCGTTCGTGAAGGTGCAGCGCACCCGTGAGCTGGGCGCGACGGTCGTGCTGCGCGGCGCGGGCCTGGCCGAGGCCGAGCGCGAGGCCGACCGACTGGTCGCCGAGGAGGGACGCACCTACGTCCACCCCTACGACGACCCGGATGTCATCGCCGGCCAGGGCACCTGCGCCCTCGAGATGCTGGCCGACCACCCGGACCTCGACGTGCTCGTCGTGCCCGTCGGGGGCGGCGGCCTGCTGGCGGGGATGGCGGTGGCCGCCCGGCACCTGCGCCCCGACATCCACCTGGTCGGCGTGCAGACCGAGCGCTACCCGGCGATGGCCGACCACGTCCACCACACGACCTCCGTGCTCGGCGGATCGACGATCGCCGAGGGCATCGCCGTCCCCCACCCCGGGCGGCTGACGGCCCGCATCATCGACGCCCTGGTCGACGACGTGATCACGGTGACGGAGGAGCACGTCGAAGAGGCGATGAACCTCCTGCTCGAAATCGAGAAGGTGGTCACGGAGGGCGCCGGCGCCACCGGCATCGCCGCACTCGTCGAGCACCGCGACCTGTTCGCCGGCAAGCGCGTCGGGGTGGTGCTGACCGGGGGCAACGTCGACCCGCGGCTGCTCGCGTCGGTGATCATGCGGGGCCTGATCCGCAACGGCCGCCTGACCCGCCTGCACGTCGAGGTGCCGGACGTGCCCGGCAGCCTCGGCACGATCACCACCGTGCTCGGCGAGGCGGGCGCCAACATCGTCGAGATCCTCCACCAGCGGATGTTCGTCGACCTGTCGGCCAAGTCGGCCGAGATCGAGGTCACGATCGAGACGCTCGACAAGGCGCACGTCGGCCGGGCCGTCGCCGCCCTGGAGAACGTCGGCTACGTCGTGCGCGTCGGCACCTTCACCTACCGCGACGCCCCGCCCGACGTGACCCCCCGCCCCTGAACCGCCGTCACTCGTCCTGGATGTGGACGGCTTCCTCCTCGGCCGGGCGGGCCACCCGCTCGGGCTGGATGTCGCGGGTCGTCTCGTCGCCGGTGAACTCGTCGTCGGGAGCGAGCGCTCCGGTGTCCGGCTCCTCCACCGCGCGGCCCACCAGCTCGGCCTCCTCGTCCACGGCGCCGACATCGGGATCGCCGATCAGCTCGACGCCCGCCTCGTCCACCGCGCTCGTCTCCCACACCTCGGGCTCGGTGCCACCGTCGTCGTCGAGGCGCGGGGGACGGTCGGGCGGGAAGTCGCTGCCCACCGCCTCGTCGAGCTCTTCACCGGGCTGGTCGGAATCCGTCATGCCCATGCCCTACCCGCTCGCGGGGGTGCGGTCAACGCGTGGCTCGGCGTCACCGCGCAGCTCGGGGTCGCCGGGCGGGCGGACCGTACGGTCAGGACACGGCCCGCACGAGAGCGGTCGTGACCGCGGCGGCCACCACGACGACGACGAACGGCGCCCGCCGCCAGGTGGCGAAGACCGCGACCGCGAGACCGGCGGCGCGAGCGTCGAGCACCAGCCGCTGGTCCCCCGCGAACGTGTTGACCACGACCAGGGCGGGCAGGAGCGCTGCGGGGAGCAGCGCAGTGAGGCGCAGCGCCCGACCGCCGGCCGCCCGCGGACCGAGGACGATGAGGCCGGACGCCTTCAACCCGTAGGCGGCGGCTGCGAGGGCGAGCAGCGCCCACCAGCTCATCGCCCGTTGCCTCCCGCGTCGGTGCCGGGTCCCCCGGCGGCCTCGGCGTCGCCAGGTTCGCCGTCGCGGCTGGCCCTGGTGTCTCCCCCCGCGTCCGGGGTGCCACCGAACAGCACCGCGGGCACCACACCAAGGGCCGCCGCGACGATGGGCACGCCAGCCGGGGCGAGCGGGATGAGCACCAGCGCGATCACCGCGCCGCACACCGCCGCCACCTTGCCCTGCCGGCTGCCGAGGTGGGGGACGGCCAGCGCCACGAAACCGGCCGGGAACGCGGCGTCGAGCCCCAACGCCTCCGGGTCACCGATGGCGTCGCCCGCCACCGCGCCGAGCACCGTCCCGATGTTCCAGCAGACGAACACGGCGAGGCCGGTCGTCCAGAAGGCCTGCTCGCGGGCGGTCCGTCCCGGCTGGGCCATCGCCAGCGCGGTGGTCTCGTCGATCACGATCTGGGCGGCGAGGAGCCGCCGCCCCAGGGACAGCCGGGAGAGCGTCGGGGCCATCGCCACGCCGTACGCGGCGTTGCGGGCCGCCAGCAGCAGTGCGGAACCGAACGCCGAGCCCAGCGAACCTCCGGCCTCGAGCACGCCGACGACCGCGAACTGGCTGGCGCCGGTGAAGACGAGCACCGACATGACGCAGGCCTGCGCCACGGTCAGGCCCGCGGTCGTGGCGAGGACCCCGAACGAGGCGCCGAACACGCCGACGGCCGCTCCGAGGACCCAGATGTCCCGCCGCACCCGCGCCGGCAGGTGGCGGTCATCGGGGTCGCGGGCATCGCCGGATCCGTGGGCGTCCCGGGATCCGCGGGCGTCACCGGGGCCGTCCACCCCGTCGACACGATCGGCTCCGCTCATCGCCGACGAGCCTGGCACGGCGCCGCCACCACCCCCGCAACCATTCCGTCGCTCGGCTCCTAGCGGCCGAGCCGTCGCCACCGCGTCGACCGACCGGTCCCATCCGGTGCGATCTCACCCGCCGAACGCAACTCGGCGAGCACGAGGCGGATCGTCACATCGCTGATTCCCGGCAGAGCCGCCCGCAGGTCAGCCATCGCGAAGGATGCCGGCGCATGGCGGCGGATGTGCTCGCGCACCCGATCCTGCTTCGTGCCGGTTCCTCGCGCCGCAGTCGCCTGCGCCTCGAAGATCCGATAGGCGAGTTCCAGCTTCTCCACGAAGAAGTCGAGCCAGGGCCAGACGTTCGACTCGTCGCGACTCCATCCGGTGGTCGACGCAGCGAGCGCGTCGTAGTAGCGATCGCGGTCGTCATGCAGCAGCTGTTCGAGGCTGACATAGCGCGTGACGCTGTAGCCAGAGCGCACGAGCAGGTAGTTCGTGAGGACGCGCAACACACGCCCGTTCCCGTCGGTGAAGGGATGGATGATCGACAGGTCGAGGGCGAACATGCCGACGAGAAGGACGGGATGGTGGAGGCCCGACCGCTGCGCCTCGCCGTACCGGGTGACGAGCTCCTCCAGGTGGTACGGAGTCTCCCGAGCCGATACGGGTCGGAACCTGACGGTTCTGACGCCCGATTCGTCGATGTCCACGACCAGGTTGTCCTCGTCCTTCAACCGCCCCCCGGGGCTCTCGGTCCGCGCGAACAGGAGACGGTGCAGGTGCAGGATCAGGCCGACGGTCAGCTCGCCGGGATCATCCGTCCACAGGTGGTCGAGGGCATCGCGGTAGCCGGCAAGCTCCTGTTCGCTGCGGTTGCCGAGCCGGGACACCTGGCCGGCGAGGATGCGCGACGCGCGTCCGGGCTCGACGACGACACCCTCGATGGCGCTCGAGGCCGTGACGCTCTCGACCCTCGCGCGCGTCGCGAGCTGGTCGAGCAGGCCGGGAGCCTGGTCGGCGTAGAGATCCTCCCGACCCGCGCCCCGATCGACCTGCCGCAGCCGAGAGACGACCGGTCCCGGCACCTCCGCGAGACGTGTCGCGAGATCGATGAAGTTCCGCACGAGCACGCTCCGAACTACATAACGTTTCCGACAAACTACATAACCGCGTGCAAGGTTATGTAGTTAATTCGAGGGGCGCATCCGGACGGAACGGCTCGCTACGTGCGTTCGAACCAGGTGCGGGGGTTGTGGATCAGCATCTCGTCGACCTGGTCCTGCGTCACGCCCCGCTCCAGCAGCGCGGGCACCACGTCGTCGTGGATGTGCAGGTAGTGCCAGTTGGGCAGGAACGGCTTGAGGTCGGGTTGCAGCCAGTCGATGTAGCAGGCGGCGTCGTGCGCCAGCACCAGGCGGGAGGACCACCCCCGCCGGCACAGCTCGACCACCGTGGCCACGCGGTCCTCGAAGCCGAGGATCGCGTCGATGCCGAAGCGGTCCATGCCGAGCAGGAAGCCCTCCGCGGCCAGGCCGGCGAGCAGGTCGGCATCGGTCGAGTCGCCGACGTGGGCGAGCTGCACCCGCCGCGGGTCGACGCCCTCCTCGACGAGCACCCGCCGCACCTCCGCCATCGTGTTCCCGGCCGGCCGGTTGTGGACCATGATCGGCGCCCCCGTCTCGGCGTGGGCCCGGGCGACCGCCCGCATGATGCGCTCGACGCCGGCGGTCAGCCCGTGGTGGTCGATGGCGCACTTGAAGAAGGCGGCCTTGATGTCGGTGCCCTGGATGCCCTCGCGGATGTCGCGCACGAAGAGGTCGATCATCGGCTCGGGCAGGTCCGGCAGCGCGCCCGGGCCCCGCTCGGCGAAGAAGCCCGGGACGTCGGCGTAGGTGTAGACGCCGGTGGCGGCGACGATGTTGAGCTGCGGGACGGCCTCGTTGATGCGGGCCACCCGGCGGATGTCGCGGCCGAGCCCGTCGACGGTCGGGTCGACGATCGTGCGCACCCCCACCTCGGCGAGCTGGGTGAGCTTGTCGATCGCCTCGGCGACCTTGGTCTCCTCGTCCCACTCGTCGGACCAGTTCGCCTGGCTGTCCGGGGTGAGCACGAAGACGTGCTCGTGCATGAGCGTCGTGCCCAGCTCCGCGGTGGGCACGGGCCCTCGGACGGTCTCGACCTCGGTCACCGGCGTCGTGCTCATCCTGCCCCCTCGTCGTCGACCGGGCCGCAGCGCCCCGGAGCCACGAAGACTGCCAGATCCCACGCGAGGGTGCCTCACGTCACGTTGCCGGCTAACGGCATTAGCCGTACGCTCGTCGGCGAGGGCTAACACCATTAGCCACCCAGGAACCGGCCGCAGAACCCGGCCGAGCACCCGTGGACCCAAGGAGGCCGAACATGACCGATACGTCCCCCTACTACCGCCGCCCCGGCTGGATCACGACCAACCTCTTCAGCCCCGCCATCGCGTTCCTCACGCGGCGCGGCATCAGCGTCTGGGGCAGCCGGGTCCTCGAGGTGCGCGGCCGCACGTCCGGCGAGCCGCGGCGCACCCCCGTCAACCTCCTCACGCTCGACGACCGCCAGTACCTCGTCTCGCCCCGCGGCGAAGGTCAGTGGGTGCGCAACGCCCGCGCCGCCGGGGGCCGCGTCGCCACGATCGTCGGCAAGCGCCGCGAGGAGTGGGTGGCGCAGGAGCTCGAGGGGGAGGCCAAGATCCCGATCCTGCGCGCCTACCTGGCCCGGTGGAAGGCCGAGGTCGGCGTCTTCTTCGACGGCGCCTCCGCGACGTCGACCGACGACGAGCTGGCGGCCATCGCCCCCCGGCACCCGGTGTTCGTCCTGACACCGGTCGCGGGTCCCACCTGATGCGACCACCGGCACCGCCGGCACCGCCGCGGTCGTCCCGCGTCGACGACGTGGTCGCGGCCGCCCGACGCGTGCTCGACCGGGACGGCCCTGCGGGGTTGACCATGCGCTCGGTGGCCGAGGAGCTGGGCATCAAGGCACCGTCGCTCTACAAGCACGTGGCCGACAAGGCCGCGATCGAGGTCGAGCTCGTCGCCGCAGCCCTGGCGGAGATCGGCGAGGCGCTCCACGCCGCCCTGTCCGAGGGCGGGACGGTGGCCGACCTGCTCGCCGCCTACCGCCGCGAGGCCCGCTGCCGACCGAACCTGTACCGCCTGGCCACCGCCGGGCCTCTCCCCCGCGAGCAGCTGCCCCCGGGCCTCGAGGACTGGGCCGGTGCGCCCTTCTTCACCGTGACCGGCGAGCCTCACCGGGCCCAGGCGCTCTGGTCGTTCGCGCACGGGATGGTGATCCTCGAGCTCGACGGCCGCTTCCCCCCGGGGTCGGACCTGGAGCGCACCTGGGCCGAGGGCGCGGCCGCCTTCGAGGGTGAGGCCGGCGCCGCTCACCCCGCGGGCCGGCCGGCCGGCGGGTCCGCCGCGGCGGCCGCCTCCGCAGGCGGCGGACCGGTGGGGCCGTAGCGCGCCACCAGCTCCTCGCCGATGCGGGCCATCTGGTCGCGCACCTCGACGGGGCGCACGACCTCGACGTGCCCGCCGAACCCCACGAGGTCATGGGCGAGCGCCTCGGACGACCAGGCACCGATCTCGACCTCCAGGCGGCCGTCGTCGAGGGTGTCCTGGACGACGACGCTGCTCCCGAAGGCGGACCGCAGCCACCCCATGGCGCGGGGCTCCGCCCGGACGACGGCCCGGAACGCGGTGCGCCGCTCGTCCATGGCCTCGACCACCGCACGCCAGGTCTCGGCCAGGTCGAACCCGTCGGGACGCACCACCGGTCGGTCGGTCATGGTGAGGCCCCGCACCCGCCCCACTCGGAACGTGCGCATGCCCGCCTCGGTGTCGGCGACGAGGTACCAGACCGAGCTCTTGGCCACGAGGCCGAGGGGATGGACCGTGCGCTCGGTCTCGTTGCCGCCCCGGTCCGCATAGGCGAGGCGCACCTGCACGCCCTTGACGACGGCCTCCTGGATGGCGTCGAGGTACGGCGGGCGCGGCGCGCTGGTCGTCCCCCACGTCGTCGGGTCGAGCACGACCGCGGCTGCGGCCGCCTCGGCCTCGGCGCGGAACGTCTCCGGCAGCGCCCGCACCAGCTTGCGCAGGGCGGCCTTCGCCTCCGGCGTGACCGCCGAGGACGGTCCGGCCACCAGGAACAGGGTGCGAGCCTCCGCCGCGGTGAGGCCGCTGAGGTCCGTCCGGGCGCCGCCGAGCAGCGACCACCCGCCGTTGCGCCCAGGCTGCGAGTACACCGGGATGCCGGCCATCGCCAGGGCCTCCAGGTCGCGCCGGGCGGTGCGTTCGGAGATCTCCAGCTCCTCGGCCAGCTCGGCGGCCGTGACGCGTCCCCTGGCCTGGAGGATCAGCAGGGTGGCCACGAGGCGGTCGGCGCGCACGACGCCAGCCTCGCACTTGAACCGGTCACCTGATGGCCAGGTTTCTTTCCTGGCGGCGAGCCTCCGCGGCTGGTCAGGGTGCCGCTTCGGCCACCTCTGCCGCCCGCGCCGCCAGGCTCTCGGTGGCGGCGGCCATGAACTTCGTGAGCGCGAAGCGATAGATGGCGCCGGTCCCGGGCACCTTGGCCGCGAAGTCGGACGACCAGCGGATGGCGGTGCCGCCCCGCTCGGGCGTGAGGTCGACGTTCGCCCGGTAGTCCCGCAAGGGCAGGCCGGCCAGGAGGACGTAGCCGAGCCGGCGCTCGGGCACGAGCTCGACGATCCGCTCCCGCGACCGGGTGCGCCCGCGGTGCAGCACCCGCACGGCGCCGACGCCGTCACCGTCGCCCTCTCCCCGCTCGACGAGCTCGGCGGCATCGTGGCCGCTCCAGGTCGGCCAGGTTGCCCCGTCCACCAGCAGCCCGTACACGGCGGCCGGTGGCGCCGCCGACCAGCCGGTGGCCTCCACGTGTTGACGTCCCATCTGTTCCTCCCGATTCGCCGGGTTCATCGGCTCTGTCGCCGACGTACCACTTGGTACATGTACCATACGGTACGTGTCGACAGACGAAAACCCCCGGGAGATGGTGGACGTCGGTGAGCCGTCCGCCGAGAACCTCACTGCATCCGCCGCCGCGGCGACCGCCGAACCGGAGGTCACGACCGCCCGGGACGCCCTCCTCGACGCCGCCGTCGACCACGCCGCCCACCACGGCGTCAGCGACCAGAGCCTCCGCCAGCTGGCCACCGCCCTCGGCACCAGCCACCGCATGCTCATCTACCACTTCGGCTCGAAGGAGGGGCTGCTCACCGAGGTCGTCCGGCGCGTCGAGGCCCGCCAGCGCGCCCAGATCGCGGCGCTGACCGCGGCGACCAGCGGCGAGGGCGCGGCGACCGCCACTGCCCCCGACGTCACCTCCCCCGAGGCGCTCGAAGCCCTCTGGGACCACTTCGCCGACGAAGCCCTGTGGCCATGGGAGCGGCTGTTCTTCGAGGTCTACGCCCAGGCGCTGCAGGGCCGTCCCCACGCCCAGGGGCTGCTCGACGAGGCCATCGGCGCGTGGGTCGACCCGCTCGCCGACCTCCTCGTGTCCCAGGGCACGCCCGCGGCCGACGCCCGCGACGAGGCCCGCCTCATGCTCGCCGTCACCCGCGGTCTGTTGCTCGACCTCCTCGCCACCGGCGACCGGGCCGGCGTCGACGCCGCCATGCGCCGCTTCGCCCGCCTCCTCCGCCCCACGCCGCCGTGAGCGAGCCGTACGGCCCGCCCGCCGAGCCGGGCCCGGGCGGGGCGCCCGATCAGGTGAGCAGCAACCAGCCCCCGGTACCCAGGGCGACGAGCGTGACCGCCCCGAACAGGATGACCCACACCGACCCGGGCACCCGGGTGAGGCGGGCCAGGATGTCCGCGTCGGTGGGCGACCCCGGCTGCCAGCGACGCTGCCGCCGCAGCTCGAGCACCGGCCGCACGCCTCCGAGCAGCAGGAACCACGTGATCGCGTAGGCGAAGGCCGCCTGCATGTCCGCGGAGGTGTAGAGCGACACGCCCACCACCGCACCGCCGACCACGACGAGGGTCAGGGCGCCGAACGCGTTGCGGACCATCAGGAGCATCGCCACCAGCACCGCCGCCGCGGCCCACAGCATGACCGTGACCTGGTCGAACGCCAGCAGGGCCACACCGCCGAGGCCGACCAGGGACGGGCTGACGTAGCCGGCGAACGCCGTCACCACCATGCCGAAGCCGGTCGGCCGGCCCACCGACAGGGTGAGGCCGGACGTGTCGGAGTGCAGCTTGATGCCGGTCAGCCGCCGGCCGGTCGCCAGCGCGGCGACGGCGTGGCCGGCCTCGTGCGCGATCGTGACGACCCCCCTCGTCCACCGCCACACGCCGTCGATCGCGACGGCCAGCGCGGCACCGAGACCCGTGGCCAGCACGAGCCACGACGACGGATCGATCTGGTCGGCGCTGATCGCGCCCCACGCTGCCCCCGGCATCCGGTCAGCCTGCCACGCCTGGCCCGCGCCCGACGCGCGCCACCCCGCCGCCCGGCCCGCGCCCGCCACCGCCCGCGGTCACTCCGACGTCGGGCCGGAGAAGCGGGGAGCGCGCTTCTCGGTGTGGGCCGTCAGCCCCTCGCGGGCATCGGGCCCGCCGAAGCCGTAGAACTCGTACGCCAACGACGCGTCGAGGGTCGCCGACTGCGCCCGGTACCAGTTGTTGAGCGTGTGCTTCGTCCAGCGGATCGCCGACTGGGCGCCGCCGCTCAGCGTCTCCGCCACCTCCAGCGCCCGGTCCTGCACGGCGTCGTCGTCGACGCACAGCGACACGAGGCCGATGCGCTCGGCCTCCTCGCCCGTGAGGGTGTCGCACGTCAGCAGGTAGTACTTCGCCTTGGCCATGCCGCACAGCAACGGCCAGCAGATGGCGGCGTGGTCGCCGGCGGCGACGCCGAGCCGGGTGTGCCCGTCGATGATGCGGGCCGTGCGCCCGACCACCGACACGTCCGCCAGGAGAGCCGCCACCAGACCGGCCCCCACCGCCGGCCCGTGGATCGCCGACACGACGGGCTTGGCGCAGTTGATGACGTTGAACACCAGGTCGCGGGCCTCGCGCATCACCCGGGTGCGCACCGCGTAGTCGGACATCATGTCGTCGAGCAGCTCGAAGCTCCCCCCGGCGGAGAACGCCTTGCCCGCCCCCTGGATCACCGCCACGTTCGTCTCGGGGTCACGGTCGACCGCCAGCCACACATCCGCCAGCTCGCGGTGCACGTCGTGGTCCACCGCGTTGAGGCCGGGGCCGTCCAGGGTGATGCGCAGCACGCCGACGGCGGGCCGGTCGAAGCGCAGGTGGGGGAAGGCGTCGTAGCGGTCGGGCATCGCGGGCTCCTCGGGCTGGTGGGGGCGGCCGGGTGTCGTCGGCGCCGAACGTACGCGGCCGGGCGCGTCGACGCCCCACCGGTGCCTTCCAGTGTGCAGGCGCCCCACCGGTGCCTCCCGGTGTGCAACGGTTGTCGGGTGACGACAGGCACCGTTCTCCTGACCGGTGGCGCCGGGTACATCGGCAGCCACACGGCGGTCGAGCTGCTGACAGCCGGCTGGGACGTCGTCGTGGTCGACGACTTCTCCAACAGCAGCCCCGTGGCCCTCGACCGCGTGACCGAGGTGGCGGCCCAGTCGCCGGACGCGGGCGCGCTGCGCTGGCACCGGGTCGACCTCGGCGACACGGCCACGCTCGCGCAGGTGCTGGGCGACGAGGGCATCGATGCCGTCGTGCACTTCGCCGGGTTGAAGGCCGTGGGAGAGTCTGTCGCCGAGCCGCTGCGCTACTACACCGTGAACGTGGCGGGCACGGCCTCGCTGCTCCGGGCGATGGACGAGACCGACGTGCGCCGCCTCGTGTTCTCGTCGTCGTGCACCGTGTACGGCGACCCCGAGCGCGTCCCGGTCGACGAGACCGCCCGCCGCGGGGCGACCAACCCGTACGGCCGCACGAAGCTGATCGTCGAGGACATGCTGGTCGACGTCGCCGCGAGCGACGACCGCTGGCGGCTGCTGGCCCTCCGCTACTTCAACCCGGTCGGCGCGCACGCCAGCGGCCGCATCGGCGAGGACCCGACCGGCATCCCCAACAACCTGATGCCGTACACCATGCAGGCGGCGATCGGCCGGCACCCGTTCGTGCGGGTGTTCGGCGACGACTACCCGACGCCCGACGGCACCGGCGTGCGCGACTACATCCACGTGGTCGACCTGGCTCTCGGCCACCTCGCTGCCCTCGAGGCCGGCGAGGGGCTGCCCGGGTTCACCGCGGTCAACCTCGGCACGGGCGACGGGTCGTCGGTGCTCGAGGTGATCGCCGCCGCCTCCCGGGCGGTCGGCCGGGACATCCCGTACAAGGTGGTCGAGCGGCGGCCCGGTGACATCGCCGCCACGTGGGCCGACCCGTCGCTCGCCCGCGAGCTGCTGGGCTGGGAGGCCACCCGCGGCCTCGACGAGATGGCCGCCGACCACTGGCGCTGGCAGTCGCAGAACCCCGACGGCTACCGCGCTCCGCCCGGAGCGTGACCACCGGGGACGGGGCCGAGCACACGCGGTCGCGCCGACCCGATGTCGGCGGCGTCGCCAGCACCGCCGCCATCGGGGCCCTCGCCGGGCTGGCCCTGGCGCCCACCCGCCGGGCCCGGACGCGGGTGGCGGGAGCGCTCGCCGGGGCTGCGCTGCTCGCTGCGTCCGAGGTCGTGGCGCGGCGGCGACAACGGCCCGACGACCTGCCCGCTCTGCCCCACCGCATCCTCGTGAGCGCCGCCCTCGCCGCGCCGCTCGGCTGGCTCGCCGGCCGGAGCGGTCGTGCCGGGCGACCGGTGGTCGTCGGCACGGCGGCGGGGGCCGTCGCCGGTGCGCTCGGCCTACGCCCCCAGAAGGTGATCGCCGGTCCGCTGTTCGGCGCAGCCGTGGGCCGGGGGCTCCAGGCGGTCGTCCCCGGGGTGACGGCCCCGGTGGTGGCGGCGAGCACTGTCGGGGCCTACCGGGTCACGTCGGCGGTGGTGTTCCGCAATGCCCAGGTGACCGTCCAGGCCGAGCGGGCGTCGGCCGTCGACCTGCCGTTCGTCGTGCCGCTCGAGGCGCGTACGCGCTTCGTCGGCACCGACTACGTCCAGGCGCTCGCCGGTGTCCTCGGCGGCCGCTACGAGCGCGACGCTGCGGACGCCGGCATCGTCGCCTCGGTCGACGAGCTGGCCGGGCCCGACCTCGACCCGACGGCGGTCGATCCGCTCGTCCGCGAGTTCTACGAGCACACCACCCGCTTCGCCCTCGACATCGTGCCCGTGTGGCGGCCGTGGGTCCGACCCGGCTACCTGGTCTACCGGTACGCCGTGGCCCGCCCGCTCGGGCAGGCGAACGTGCCGATGAACCAGCGGGAGGCCCTCCGCGGCGTGCACAGCCGCATCGACACGATCGACACCGACGGCACCGGCACCGTCGACGTGCGCGGGTGGATCCGCTCGTACGCCGCCACCGGCGCCCCGATCTACGTCGGCATCTACACGACCTACCGCCACGGGGGACGGGGCTACGTCAGCGTGGGGTTCCCGCTCCCCCAGGCCAGCTTCACCGCCACCCTGGCCCCGCGCCTGCGGCCGGACGGTGGCCTGACGCTGTCCTCCCGCGGCGACCTTGCCCACCCCGGCCACTACCTGACCTACATCGACGCGGAGACCCGAGACCTGACGTCGCTCGCCGTGCACGGCTTCGCCGAGGAGCTGGACGTCCACCGCCCGGTCGGGGCGGCACCCGGTGGCGATGGGACGACGGCTGCGACGGACGGTGCCGAGCTGGAGGCGGAGCACCGCTTCTGGCTGTTCGGCCTGCCGTTCCTCACCTTGCGCTACCGCATCCGCCGCAAGCCCTGACCGCCCGGTCTCCCAGTCGCCCGGGTGGTCCCGACCGGGCCTGACATGCTGGCGCCATGCGCGTCGTCCTCGTCGGTCCCCCCGGTTCGGGCAAGGGCACCCAGGGCCCGCCGCTCGCGTCCCATCTCGGGGTGCCCTACCTCTCGACGGGCGAGATCCTGCGGACCGAGGCGGAGGAGCGCACGGCTCTCGGCCGGCGGGTCGCGGACGTGCTCCGCTCGGGCGGCCTCGTCCCGGACGACCTGGTGCTCGACGTCGTGGCGGCCGCCCTCGACGGGACGGGCGACGGGTACGTCCTCGACGGGTTCCCGCGCACCGTCACCCAGGCCGAGGTGACCGAGCGCCCCGGGGGCCCGGTGGCGCCTCCGGACGTCGTCGTGCACCTCGCCGTCCCGACCTCCGTGGTGCACGAGAGGCTCGCCCGGCGGGCGGCCGAGGACGACCGGCCCGACGACCGCGACCCGACGGTCGCCGACCGACGGGTGCGCGTCTACGAGGACGAGACCGCGCCGTTGATCGACCGCTACGGCGACCAGGGGCGACTCGTGACGGTCGACGCCGACCGCCCCGTGGAGGAGGTCACCGCGGCGATCATCGCCGCGGTCGACGCGCACCGCGCGCCCTGAGCGGCCGGCCACAGCCGGTGGGCGAGGTATCCGTGCGGTGGCCGCACGGAGCGAGCGTCAGGCGGGTGGATGGCTGACCCAGAGGCCGGGGCCCTTGGCCTTGGCCTCGCGCATCGCCTGGTCGGCACGGGCGATGATCTCGTCGGGCGTTTCGCGGTGCCCCAACTCGGCCATGCCGAGACTGCCGGTGATCGTGACCTCCTGGCCGTCGATGACGAGAGGGGCGGCGATGGCGGCGATGAGCCGGTCGGCGACGGTCTCGACGTCGGAGGGGTCGAGCAGCCGCTCGCACAGCACCGCGAACTCGTCGCCCCCGATGCGGGCCACGAGGTCGCCGGGACGGACGGCGCCGTCGAGACGCTGGGCGACCGCCTGCAGCACCCGATCGCCCGCGAGGTGACCGAGCTGGTCGTTGACCGGCTTGAACCGGTCGAGGTCGATGAACAGCACCGCCGCCCGGCCCTCCACCAGCTTGGCGATCTCGTCGAGGCGGGCGACGAACGCGGTGCGGTTGGCGAGACCCGTGAGGGTGTCGTGCGTGGCCGCGAACTCGAGGGCGCGGTGGCTGCGGTCCCACTGGAGGGTGAACCGCAGCAGGCGCCCGGTGCGGTGGACGGCCCTCCACGTCAGCCGGGTGGGGATGCCGTCGAAGGGCCGGAACATCACGAGGGCGGCGGCCGCCCGCTCGTCGCCCGGCACCGTCACGGGATGCACCCAGCAGGACACCAACCCGCGGGCCCGCGCCATGGCCGCCAGCGACGGCGGCATCTCGTCGAGGCTCTTGACGACCACATCCTCGCCGGTGGCGAGCGCGCGGGCCCACGGCGAGTCGGGATCGGGCACCAGGAGGTCGACGGCGTCGCCGGCGACGACGTCGAAGCGGTCGCGCTCCCACCCGTCGCCGATGGCGACGACGCACCGCGGGATCGACTGCTGCAGCGTGGCGACCAGCGGTTCGAGCACCTCGTCGAGCTCGGCGTGGCCGGCGATCGCCTCGAGGGCGATGTCGAGCGCCTGCTCGTAGCCGGCGCGGCGTGCGAACACGAGGTGGTACGGCAGGCCTGTCTGCGACCGCGTGGCGGCGAGCAGGTTGCACGGCGTGGTGGTGCCGTCGCTGCAGAGCAGGTCGGCCGCCTGCCCGACGCCGCCGCGGGGGTAGTTCGACCGCGGTGGCAGCCGCTCGAGCTCCGTGAAGGCCTCCGCCACCTCGCCGAGCGACCCCGGGGCGACGATGGCGTCCATGCCCTTCCCGACGATCTCGTCGGGGCGCCAGCCGAGGAGCTCCTCGATCGACTGGCCCACCCACCGGAACACGCCGTCGTCGTCGACCAGCGCGAAGGGGTTGACCGACGTCTCGGCGATGGCGCGGAACATGGCGGGTGACGGATCGTCACCCACCTCGAACTCGAGCGGTTCGCTCGCTCCATCCGCTGCAGCGCTCACCACGTCCCCTCCGTGCTCCCCAGACAATACGCCAGACCGTGACAGTGCAGGTTGGCGCGATGTCCGGTCAGGCCGGACTGGGCACGAGCAGGTCGGGACCGAGCTCGGCGAGCGAGCGGCGGCCCGACAGCGCCATCGTCACGTCGGTCTCGCCGAGCAGGCACCGCAGCACGTGCTCGACGCCCGCCTGCCCGCCGAGGCCCAGCCCGTACACGTAGGGCCGCCCGTACAGCACGGCCGACGCCCCGAGCGCCACCGCCTTGACGACGTCCGCCCCGGTGCGGACGCCGGAGTCGAGCAGCACGGGGAGCTGGCCCTCCACGGCGTCGAGCACCGCGGGAAGCGCATCCAACGCGGCCACCGCGCCGTCGACCTGGCGGCCGCCGTGGTTCGACACGACGAGGCCGTCCACGCCCGCGTCGAGCGCGGCGAGGCCGTCCTCGGGGTGCAGCACCCCCTTCAGCACGATGGGCAGCGAGGTCTGCTCGCGCAGCCAGGCCAGGTCGGCCCACGTCAACGACGGGTTGCCGAACATGCCGGCCCAGCGGAACACCTTGTCGAAGTCGGCGGCGTCGGCGGCCAGCGGTGCGTTGAACGCCGGGTCGGTGAGGTAGTTGGCGATGCCGATGCCCTGCAGGAACGGCAGGTAGGCGGTGTCGAGGTCGGTGGGCCGCCAGCCCATCATGAACGTGTCGAGGGTGACGACCAGCGCCGCGTAGCCGGCGGCCTCCGCCCGGCCGACGAGCGACGCGGCGACGTCGCGATCGTTCGGCCAGTAGAGCTGGTACCACCGGTGGCCGTCGCCGGACGCCTCGGCCACCTCCTCGATCGAGTGCGCGGCGGCGGTCGAGTGGATGAACACCAGCCCGGTGGCCGTGGCCGCCCGGGCAGACGCGAGCTCGCCGTCCGGGTGGACGATCGTCTGCACGCCCACCGGCGCCAGCAGCACGGGGGCCGGCATCGGCGTGCCGAGGACGGTGGTGGAGAGGTCCCGCTCGCTGACGTCGCGCAGCATGCGGGGCACGATGCGCCGGCGCTCGAACGCGGCGCGGTTGGCCCGCGCGGTCGAGCCCGTGCCGGCGCTCCCGGACACGTAGCCGAACGCCTGCGGGTCGAGGACCTCGCGGGCGGCATCCTCGAGCCCGCCCAGGTCGGTGGTGAACGGCGGGCGCTCGCCGCCCGCTCCCCGGAAGTAGATCTCGTTCTGGTGGTTGGCGAACGGTGCGGCCATGGCCGGCAGTCTCGCCGCTGGCGACGCGCCGGGCGAGCGGCCGAGGCCGCCGTCGGACGCCGCCCGCCGCTACGACGCCTCGGACGGCGACGAGGGAGCGGTGGTGCCGCCGACGGGGATCGGGTCCATGCCCAGCTTGCGGTGGTCCCACGAGCGGATGCGATCGACGTCGAGCCGCACGGCGACCCGCTTGTGCAGCATGACCTCGACGAGCGGCTTGGCCTCGTCGGTGTAGGGGCCGGTGTAGCGCTCCCACACGTTGACGCCGACGTTCCACAGGGCCTCGGGGTCCTCCACGATGGTGCCCCGACCCTCGATCGACACGCCGCGCAGCGTGTCGTAGGTCAGCCCGTCCTCGATCATGCAGGTCATCCGGGGGTCGCGCCGCAGGTTCTGGGCTTTCTGCGACCGCGCCTTGGTCTCGAACCAGACCTGCCCGTCGACCACCGCGAACCACATGGCGACGAGGTGCGGGATGCCGGTGGGGCCGATCGTCGCCATGGTGGCGGTGCGGCTCCGCTCGACGAACCCGGCGATCTCGTCGTCGGTCATCGTGATCTGCGCACGCTGGTTGGTGCCCATGCCTGGCCTCTCGTCGGTCGCGCGGGGGCGCGTCTCGGTTACGTGAGAACCGGTTCTAGCCTGCCGGCGGGCCGGGCGGGAGACCGGGCGCTGTGTCGTCCCTCGGTCGGACCTCCGTGGGATCGCCCGGACGGGGGACGACGGGAGCCCTGGCGAACTCCTGAGATCGCGTTCTCAGCCGTCCTCGGCCTCGCCGTCGTCGGGCATGGCCAGCAGGCCGCCGGCCGCGGCGAGCGCCGTGGCCAGGCCCGCGGCCCGGTCGACGACCTGGGCGATGGCGATCTCCGCCTTGCCGGGCATGGGCGAGGGCGGGTCGCCCAGCGACCGCAGCAGCGCCGTCGGGTCGTGCGCCGGGACGATCGGCTGCACCTCCGGCAGCGGCGGCACCGGTCGCCACAGGTCGACCGGCTTCTGCTTCTGCTTGGCGTTCTTGCGCCGCCGTCGCTGCGACTTGGACGGGGACTGCTGGTTCTTGCGCGTCTGCTCGCTCATGTTCGCTCGCTCACGTTGACTCCTCGGCCAGGAGCGACTCGGGGCGGATGCCGAGCGCCAGGCGGAGCTGGTCGGCGTCGAGGTCGGACAGCGAGCTCGACTTGGGCAGGACGAGGTCGGCGATGTGGCGCTTGCCGGCGACGACCTCCTCGACCCGCTCGTCGACCGTGCCCGGGCACACCAGACGGTGCGACACGACGGTGCGGGTCTGACCGATGCGCCAGGCCCGGTCGCGGGCCTGGTCCTCGACCGCGGGGTTCCACCAGCGGTCGTACAGGACGACGTGGCTGGCGGCCGTCAGGTTGAGGCCGGTGCCACCCGCCTTGAGCGACAGCACCAGGGCGCCGGGCCCCTCGCCGCTCTGGAAGTCGGCGATCAGCTTGTCGCGGGCGCCCCGGGCGAGCCCGCCGTGGTAGCAGGCGATGGGAACGCCGGTGACCTCGGTCAGGTGGTCGGCCAGGCGCTTGCCCCATTCGGCGAAGTGCGTGAACACGAGGATGCGCTCGCCCGCGGCGAACACCGAGTCGACGATCTCCTCCAGCCGGGTCAGCTTGCCGGAGCGACCGGCGAGCGGCCGGCCGTCGTCCTCGTAGGCGGCGGGGTGGTTGCAGATCTGCTTGAGGGCCGTGATCGCCGCCAGGATCGCCCCCTGCTTCGGCTCGCCGTTGTCGTCGGCGGCGCCGGTGACCAGCCGGTCGAGCACCGCCTGGTACAGGCCGATCTGCTCGTTGGTCATGCTGCAGTGGTCGAGCTCGTCGATGCGGTCGGGCAGCTCGGCCGCGACCTCGGGCTCGGACTTGGTGCGGCGGAACACGAGCAGGCCGTTCAGGGCCCGCAGCGCCGCCTCGCCCTCGCCGGAGAGCTGGGCGATGAACGCCGAACGGGCGCCGACCAGGCCCGGGTTGGCGAAGTCGAGGATGGCCCACAGGTCGCCGAGGCCGTTCTCGATCGGTGTGCCGGTCAGGGCGAGCTTCATGCGGGCGGGCAGCCGGCGCAGCTGCTGCGAGGTCTCGTTCGCCGGGTTCTTGATCGCCTGCGCCTCGTCGAGCACGACCCGGTCCCACGTGTGCTCGGACAGCGCCTCGATGTCGCGCACGGCGGTGCCGTAGGTGGTGATGACCAGGTCGGCCCCGGCGATCTCGCTCTCGAGCTCGTCCGCGGAGGCGCGGGTGGCGCCGTGGTGCACGACCACCTTCAGGTCGGGCGTGAAGCGCGCCGCTTCGGCCGCCCAGTTGCCCACGACGGCGGGCGGTGCGACGACCAGCGAGGTGCCCTCCCCCGCTGTGCGGCCGATGTGGGCGAGCACGGTCGGGGTCTTGCCGAGGCCCATGTCGAGGGCCAGGCAGCCGCCCAGCTCGACCGCGTCGAGGAATCCCAGCCACGCGAGCGCCTCCGCCTGGTAGCTGCGGAGCGTGCCCACGAAGCCGTCCGGGCTGGTGACCGGGTCGGTCGGGACGTCGTTCGCCCGCTGGAGCAGGTCGGTCGCCCACCCGGCGCCCTCGACCCGCAGGCCGCCGGCCAGCGGCGAGCCTTCGAGGCCGACCGCATGGCGCAGGATCTCGGCGCCCGTGAGCTTGGTGGTGCCGGCGCGCTCCGCGAGCGCGGCCGCCGCCTCCTTCAGGTCGGCCCTGTCGAGCTCGACCCACCGCCCGCGCGAGCGGATCAGGGGCCGGGCCTCGGTGGCGAGGCGGGAGATCTCGGCCGCCGTCAGCTCCACGTCGTCGAACACGGCTGACCAGCGCACGTCGCTGAGCTGGTGGGCGCCGACGACCGTGTCGCCGGAGGGCTCCGTGAACAGGCGCAGCGACGGGGACACGGTGCGCCGCGACAGGGCGGGCACCCGGACCTCGAAGCCCGCGGCCTCGAGGCTGGCGCCGGTGACCGTCATCAGCTCCCAGGCCTCGGCCTGGTTGAGGTACACCTGGCCGCGCCGCTGGCCGCCGGCCCGCAGGAGGGCCGGGTAGAGCCGTTCGAGCCGGGCCAGGTCGTCCGCGATCGGCTTGGTCGAGCGGCTGTCGGTGAGCGCCAGCTCGACCGGCAGCAGGCCGCCCTCGGCGCCCGGACCGAACACCGACAGGAACCACGCGTTGCCGGCGTCGGGAGCCTCGAGCTGCACGACGAGCCGGGACCGGCCGTTGCCGGTGACCGGCTTGACCCACCGATCGAGCCGCTTGGACACCTCCAGGCCGGAGGCCACCGGGGCGACGAACGGAGAGCCGTCGAGGCGGGTGATGACGGCCTCGGCCACGTCGCCGCCGGAGCGGACGATCGGCGGGGGCGCCGGCAGCTCGACCCGGGTGGCGGCGTCGGACGCGATGGCGTCGACCACGGCCCGGAGCACCTCGAGCACCACCGACCGGGCGTCGGAGCGGGCGAGCGCGACCACGGGCCCGGGCATCGCCGCGGCCAGCTCGTCGACCTCGTCGCGGTCGACGTCCGCGGGCACCCACCGGACGTTCAGGTCGAGCGATCGGCCGTCGGACCGCCGGTTGGTGCGCACCGCGGGGACGATCGCCCCCCGGGCCACCATGCGGACGGCGGCCACGGCCACCCGGCCGAGCCACGTGACGCTGGAGCCCACGCCGTCGCCGCCCAGGCCACCGCCGACGGCGACCAGCCAGCCGAGCGCGTCGGCCACCGGGATCGACAGCGCCGCGGCCCGGTCACCCGTCGCGAGCGGCACGCCGCGGTGCTGGTTCCAGCCGACCGCGGGGCCGCCGATGCCTTCGAGGCGGTCGGACAGCTCGTCGTGGGCGGCGGGACGGGCGTCGGGCCCACCGGCCCACACGACGACCTCGCTCGCCGACCAGGACGCCTGGAGGCGGACCTCGCCGGCGGGATCGGGCGCCACGAGCACCGCTTCGGTGGGGTCGGAGGCGCCGGTCAGCCGGTCGTAGGCGGTCTCGATGCGGTCGAGCTCGGCCTCGAGGTCGGCGACCACCTGGTCGCGCTCGGGGCCGTCGATGGCCCGCACGGCGTCGAGGTTGTCCTCGGCGTCGTCGAGCATCCGCTCGAGTGCGCGCCGCCAGCCGGGCGCGTCGGATTCGAGCAGTGCCAGCTGCTCGGTTGTGGCGATGCCGTCGACCGCTGCCCAGGCAGCGGCCTCCATGGCTCGGGTGGCCTCATCCATACGTCAATCGACGCCCTCGCGCCGCCGCCCCCGGTTGCCTCGGTGCCCCCGGGAGATGTGTCCAGCTCTGGCTTCCTCGGAAGCGACCGGACCAGGTCGCCCCACCGCGCGAAGCGGGATTCCAGACGCACACAGCATAGAGCCCGCGGTCCCCCGAGGCACGCATATCGGTGCGTTTCGGGGCCGATCCCTACCCTGAGCTGCGGTCGCGGCGCCCGGCACGGGCCGCGAAGCGGTCGAGGGCGTCGAGCACCTCGGTCGCCCGCCAGAGCCGGTTGCGCTTGCGATCGGTGAACTCCACCAGCACCCCGGCGTCCACGAGCGGACGGAGCGACCGGTAGACGTTCTGGACGGCGACGTCGAGCTCGGCGGCGACGAGGGGCGCGCTCACCACCGGCTGGCGGAGGAGCAGGTCGGTGATCCGCCACACGGGCGCGTCCCGCCGGGCCTTCACCTGCTCGCGCCACCCGTCCCGGATGGCGTGGAGGTCGTCGACGAGCCGGCGCCCGTTCCCGGTGGCCCGGAACGCGGCCTGCGCGAACTGTTCGACGATCGCCGTCGTGTCGCCCTCCCGGTAGGCGGTGAGGGCGGCGAAGTAGGCGTCGGTGTCGGTCAGCAACCCGGCGGAGACGGGCACCGTCACGTTGCGGGTCAGCCGCTTGTTGCGCAGCTGCGCGTGCACGAGCGCCCGACCGGTGCGGCCGTTGCCGTCCGGGAAGGGGTGGATCGTCTCGAACTGGGCGTGGGCGACGGCGGCGTGGGCGAGCACCGGGACGTCGTCGCGGTCGATGAAGTCCACGAGGTCGTCGATCGCCGCAGGAACCCGATCGTGGTGCGGCGGGACGAAGTCCGCCCCGTGCGGGCCGAGGTCGCCGCCCCCGATCCACACCTGCTGGTCCCGCCACCGACCGGCGATGTCCGGCCGGCTCCGCTGGAGGAGGGCGGCGTGCATCGCGAGGATGGCCTCCGGATCGATCCGCTCGGCCAGGGTGACCGCCGCGGTCATCGCCCGTTCGTTGGACACGACCAGCGCGGCGTTGCGGCGCGGCTGGGGGTGCAGCTCCGCCTCGGCGATGGCCCGGGCGGAGGCCGTGAGGTTCTCGATCTTGGACGACGCCGCCGACTCCGACCGCAGGAGGACGGCGGCGAACGGCGCGATCTCGTGACCGAGCTCGGCGTCGAACCGGGCGACCTCGGCGCCGGCGTCGTCGACCAGGGCACCGACGTCCGGCGGGAGCACCACCGGACGTTCGGCGATGGGGGGCAGGACGGCGGCCTCGTACGGTCCCCGGTGGCGGCGGCGCGCAGTGCGGGAGGCGGGGACGTCGTCGCTCGACGTCCAGGGCAGCCGCTCGTACGACACGGCCGGCCAGGCGCCGACCGGCTCATCGGGTTCCGACACGACCGACCTCCGCTGTTATCACTTCCCGGGAGAAGTGATAACAGCTGGGGCCGTCGTTCTCAACGTCTTCGCGGCGCCGAGGTGCTCGGATCGGCGGGTGTCAGCAGCAGCCCTCGGCAGAGCCGGGGGCGGCGCCGATCGCGACCGACTCGCTGATCGCGGCGGGGGCGCAGCACTGGCCCGTGTCACCCTCGCTGCGGACGGTGTTGCTCATCTGCTCCGCGTCGCCGGTCTTCACGTAGACCTCCCACGGGGCGCCGTCGGGGTCGTTGACCCAGGTCTCGGTCTTGAGCGCGTAGCAACACGTCGTGTCGTCGATACCGGTCGTCGCCATGCCCTCGGCGGACAGGCGACCTTCGGCGGCCACGACCTCCTCCGCGGACTCGACCTCGACACCCAGGTGGTTGAGCGAGCCGCCGCCTTCGCCCTCGATGAGGACCAGCTTGAGGGGCGGCTCGGCGATGGCGAAGTTGGCGTAGCCGGGCTTCCGCTTGGCGACCTCGGTGCCGAAGAGCTTCGAGTAGAAGGCGACGGCCTCGTCGATGTTCGAGACGTTCAGGGCGAGCTGGACTCGGGACATGAGGTGCTCCTGATAGATTCACGGATGTCGATGCACTGATACTAGCGATAGATCGATAGTTGTCAATGCGTGAGGAGAGGTCGTTCATGGCCGCCGGAAGCAAGACGCTCGAGAGCCCCGCGGCCCCGTGCTGCCCGCAGGTCACCGATGCGCCGCTCGGCGACACCGAGGCTGCGGTGCTCGCCCAGACCTACGCCGCGCTCGCCGACCCCGTCCGCCTCAAGCTGCTCAGCCTCATCGCCGCCTCCGGCGAGATGTGCTCCTGCGAGCTCGTCGAGCCGCTCGCCAAGTCCCAACCGACCGTGAGCCACCACACGAGGATCCTTGCCGACGCGGGCCTCATCACCGGCGACAAGCGTGGCCGTTGGGTCTACTGGTCCGTCGTCCCGACCCGCGCCGCCTTCGTCCGCCAGGCGCTCGGCAGCTGACCCCGGTCCCATCCGATTGTCCCGGACGGCGAGACACCGTCCGGGACAATCGGGTGGATGTGCGATGCCACGCACCACGGCGCCGTAACTGGCATGATGGGCCCGGTGCGGGCGGGTCTCGGGGGCTGGGTGCGGTGGGTGTGCGGTGCGTGCGCGGTGTTTGGAGCCCTCGGCTTGGCAGCATGCTCGGAGGCGGGTGGGACGTCGTCGGGGGACCAGGGCGCGGACCCGACCACGTCCACCACGGAACCGGTGGAGCTGACGGAGATGCGTGCGATCGACGACCACGGAACGGTCGATCACGAGGGCCGTCGGGTCGCGGGTCTCGACGCGGCAGAGGTCGAGGTCGGGTTCGTCTTCGCCGAAGACCCACGTCCGGGACCCGCCGTCCTGCGGTTCTCACCGATCACCTCGCCCGCAGCGTGCATCGAGAGCGCCAGCCTCCGGGTCACGATCGCCGCCGGGGGCACGAGTACGCCGATCGCCGTCTACCCAGGCGACCCGACGATCGTGGCCGGCGCCGAGGGCGAGGACCTGACGTCCTGGCAGACGCTTCTCGACAACCGCCCCCGAGGCGTCTTCGAGACGGACGGCGAGACCTCGGTCGCGGACGTGACCGAGCTCGTGCGGACCTGGGCCGCAGGCGGGCCGTTTCCGTCCCGGGGTCTGACCGTCGACCCGGCCCTGCCCCTTGTGCTCGTCGTGCAACCTGAGGCCGCCGTGAGCTCGCAGACGTTCACGCTCAGCATGAGCGAGGCCGGCGCGTCAGCCGCACCGACGCTCACGATCACGAAGACCTGCTGATCCCCGACGGGCGAGCCGGCGAGGGACCCGCCGCCGCGTGCTAGTGGGCGGCGCCTACGGCGACATGTCATGAGCCGCTCTCCGGCTTGCCGTGTGCCACTCGGAGGCCGCCTGGTTGCCCGGCGAGATCTATCCGTCGCCACCACCACGACCCGTCGCTACGAACCTCGACGCCGTGCCGAGTGCACGCCCCGGCGAGAACGTCCACCTGCCGCTGCCGAACCCGCCTGCCGGTCTGGGCGAGCGCCCGGAGCTCGACCCGGGACCCGTCACGCCGGACGAGCTCAGCGGCGGGTGTGGTTCCTCGACCCATCGGGATCTGACGGAACTCGATCGCTTCCACGTCCTCCCAAGCGACGCACCGTCGTCGCCAACCGGTGTGCACCGCCACGCCGTCGTCGTCGAGTGTCACCGACCGCCGCCATTCGACCGTGCCGAGCACGAGACCCCCGACCGCCATGAGCGTCAGCGTCGCGGCGGTGAGGACAAGTCCGGAAGGAGACAGTCGATCTTCCGGACGCACACCCGAGGTGTCTCCGAACAGCCCGTTCACCACGATCAGGACGAACAGTACGCCGCAGGGCAGCGGAAAGGGGATGGCGGTGCTGCCGAGAAGCCGTGAGCGAGGCGAGCGCGGGACGCGGATCATTCGGTCCTCGGGGCTGGCGGACATGGCCGTCGACATCAGACTCGCATCATCCCGTGTCACGACCAGACACGCGCACGACGTTGGGAGCAGCCGTGGGGGCAACGGCGCCGGACCGCCCGTTGGACCGCCGGACCGTGTGGGAGCGTAAGCCCTGCACGAACGACAAGTCCCGGACGGCGAGACACCGTCCGGGACACTGGGTGGAGGTGATGGGATTCGAACCCACGGCCTCTTCGATGCGACCGAAGCGCTCTAGCCAGCTGAGCTACACCCCCGTACGGGACGGCTCATGCTAGCGGACACCCTCCGGCCGTCACGACCCGGTGCGGGCCGGCTCAGCCGTCCTGGCCGAGGCCGAACTCGTTGCCCTCGGAGTCCTTGAAGGTCGCCCACCACTTGCCCCAGGCTGCGAATTCGGGCTCGGTGGGAAACTCGACGCCCTTGGCCCGCAGGTCGTCGGCGGTGGCCTTGATGTCGTCGGTCTCGAACAGCGTGGGATTCATGCCGCCGGGCTGGGGGAAGTCCCCGCCGCCCACCAAGATCACGAGGTTCGTCTGGCCGCTGGGCGGGCGGATCTCGATCCAGCGGGCGCTGCCCTCGTCGCCCATCGGCATGTCCATGACCAGCTCGAACCCGAGCTTGTCGGT
>DASUQS010000153.1:0-8465 GCA_036280455.1 Acidimicrobiales bacterium | reverse complement strand
GCGTTCGACGCCCGGGTTCCCCCGGACGGCTATGCCACCTTCGCCGGCTGGCGCGACGCCACCCAGCGCTACCAGGCCACGCTCGTGCGCCGCCACGTCGAGGAGCTGCGCCGCCTGAAGTACCGGCCGACGGGCGGCTTCGCCCAGTTCCTGTTCGCCGACGGGCACCCGGGCGTGACCTGGTCGGTGCTCGACCACGACCGGCGCCCGAAGCTGGGCTTCGCCGCTCTGCAGGCGGCCTGCCAGCCGGTGATCGTGGTGGCGGACCGGCTGCCGGCGTCGGTCGCCGCGGGACGACCGCTGGCGCTCGACGTCCACGTCGTGTCCGACCGGCGCGACGCGGTCGAGGGTGCGCGGGTCACCGCCACGGTGACGTGGCCGGGTGGCGAGCACGCGTGGCGCTGGCGGGGCGACGTCGGGCCGGACGAGTGCGTGCGCGTCGGCACGATCCAGCTCGTCGTACCCGACCTCGGTCCGGATGCCGCGGGCGTTCTGGCCCTCGACCTCGAGCTGCGGCTCCCCGACGGCACCTTCGTCACCAACCACGACGAATCCCGCCTCACCTGAGCCGAAACCGGGGCATCGCGATCGGCCCGCGAAACCGGGCCCCCGGCGGGCCCGGCGGCGGCGATGATCGGGGGGTGACCGCAGCCCCGAGGACCCATCGGCTCATCGTTCGCCGCTGGCGGATCGAGGACGTCCCGGGCCTGCACGACGCCGTGACGGAGAGCGTCGAGCACCTGCGGCCGTGGATGCCGTGGATCGCCCACGAGCCCCTGAGCCTCGATGAGCGCATCACGCTGGTCGAGGGCTGGGCACCGTTGTGGGACGCCGGCGACCGCATGTGCGGCATGTTCGTCGGCGACCGGGTGATCGGCGGCTGCGGCCTGCACCAGCGCATCGGTGCGGGCGGGCAGGAGATCGGCTACTGGGTACGTGTCGGGTGGACGGGGATGGGCTACGCCACCGCTGCGGCGCGCGATCTGGTGGCCATGGCCTTCGCCATGCCGGCGGTGACCCACGTCGAGATCCACCACGACGTCGCGAACGTCGCCAGCGGGCGCGTGCCCGCCAAGCTCGGCTTCGGCCACGTCGCCGACGTTCGCCGGCCTCCCGAGGCCCCGGGCGAGACCGGGCTGAACCGGCACTGGCGCCTCGACCGCGAGGTGTGGCTGGCGCGGCACGCCGGAGCCCCCGCCGGCTGATCGTCGGGGGGATCGCAACGGACCTGTCGCGGGACCGGAACGTGACCGGAACGCGCGGCCGGACGTGACAGGTTCCACGCCCGCCTCGCAGCCGCCTACCAGCACGATCGGGCACACTGGGACGGTCCGGCGCGGTCGTACCCCGATTTCCCGACCCACGCGGCGTTACGAGTACGGTTCCAGCCCGGACGGTTTCGAGCCCCGATCCGGGAGGCTGAACGAGGATGCAGACGATGGAGCGGCAGGACGTCGCCCCGGTGCACCAGAAGAGCCGCCGCCCCGCTCCTTGGCCGGTCGAGTTCTACCGCTCGGCCGTCGGCAAGAAGTGGGTCATGGCGCTGACGGGCATCATGCTGATGGGCTACGTGTTCGTGCACATGGTGGGCAACCTCAAGCTCTACATGGGCGCCGAGGACATCAACCACTACGGCGAGTTCCTGCGCGAGCTGCTGGTGCCGATCCTGCCCCGCACGGTCACGCTGTGGCTGCTGCGCATCGGACTGATCGCGGCGTTCGTCTTCCACATCCACTCGGCCTACGGCCTGACCCGCATGAACCGTCGGGCACGCGCCGAGGGCGGCTACGTCTCCAAGCGCGACTACCAGGCGGCCAACGCCGCCAGCCGGTCGATGCGCATGACGGGCGTGGTCATCCTGCTGTTCGTCATCTGGCACCTCGCCGACCTGACCTGGGGCACGGTCAACCCCGACTACGTGCGGGGCGACGTGTACCGCAACGTCGTGGCGAGCTTCGAGCGCCCCGCCGTGTCGGCCATCTACATCGTCGCCAACATCGCGCTGGGCGTGCACCTGTTCCACGGCGCCTGGTCGATGTTCCAGAGCCTCGGGCTCAACAACCCCAAGTGGAACTCGTGGCGCCGCGGGTTCGCCGCCGGGTTCGCCGGAATCGTGATGATCGGCAACCTCAGCTTCCCGATCGCGGTGCTCACCGGCGTGATCTCCGCCGACGACAACCCCGACTGCCTGGTCGAGGGCGACACCATCGAGACCTGCGAGCAGTACGCCGGAGAGGACCACTGATGATCGGCGAGCTCAACAGCCACGCCCCCGCGGGTCCGATCGAGGACCGCTGGACCCAGCACAAGTTCGACATGAAGCTGGTGGCGCCCAACAACCGCCGCAAGTTCGACGTCATCATCGTCGGCTCCGGCCTGGCCGGCGCCTCGGCCGCCGCCACGCTCGGCGAGCAGGGCTACAACGTCAAGGTCTTCACGTACCACGACAGCCCCCGCCGGGCGCACTCGATCGCCGCCCAGGGCGGCATCAACGCCGCCAAGAACTACAAGAGCGACGGCGACTCGGTCTTCCGCCTGTTCTACGACACGGTCAAGGGCGGCGACTTCCGCAGCCGCGAGTCGAACGTGCACCGCCTGGCCGAGGAGTCGGTGAACATCATCGACCAGTCGGTCGCCCAGGGCGTGCCCTTCGCCCGCGAGTACGGCGGCCTGCTCGACAACCGCAGCTTCGGCGGCGCCCAGGTCTCCCGCACCTTCTACGCCCGGGGGCAGACCGGCCAGCAGCTGCTGCTCGGTGCCTACCAGCAGATGATGCACCAGGTCGCCCTGGGCACCGTCAGCCTGCACACCCGCACCGAGATGCTCGACCTCGTCGTCAAGGACGGCGTGGCCTGCGGCATCGTCGTGCGCGACATGGTCACCGGCGCGGTGACGTCGCACTCCGCCCACGCGGTGCTGCTGTGCACCGGCGGCTACGGCAACGTCTTCTACCTGTCGACCAACGCCAAGTACTCCAACGCCACGGCCGCCTGGCGGGCCCACCGGCGCGGCGCCTTGTTCGCCAACCCCTGCTACACGCAGATCCACCCGACCTGCATCCCGGCCAGCGACGAGTTCCAGTCGAAGCTGACGCTCATGTCGGAGTCGCTGCGCAACGACGGGCGCATCTGGGTGCCGGTCGACCCGGACGACACGCGGTCGCCCGACCAGATCCCCGAGGCGGAGCGCGACTACTTCCTCGAGCGGAAGTACCCGAGCTTCGGCAACCTGGTGCCCCGCGACGTCGCCTCGCGCAACGCCAAGACGGCGGTCGACCAGGGCAAGGGCGTCGGCCCGCTCAAGAACGGCGTGTACCTCGACTTCGCCGCCGCGATCGGCCGGGTCGGCGAGGACACGATCCGCGAGCGCTACGGCAACCTCTTCGACATGTACGAGCGCATCACCGACGAGAACCCCTACAAGGTTCCGATGCGCATCTACCCCGCCGTCCACTACACGATGGGCGGGCTGTGGGTCGACTACAACCTGATGTCCAACGTGCCCGGGCTGTTCGTGCTGGGCGAGGCCAACTTCAGCGACCACGGCGCCAACCGCCTGGGCGCCTCGGCGCTCATGCAGGGCCTGGCCGACGGCTACTTCGTCATCAGCTACACGCTGGCCAACTACCTGGCCGGCCTGCTCGGCACCGCCCCGGTGCCGACCGACGACCCGGCGTTCGCCCAGGCCGAGACGGCGGTGGGCGACACCGTGGCCCGGCTGCTGTCGATCAACGGCACCCGCTCGGTCGACCACTTCCACCGCGAGCTCGGCAAGATCATGTGGGAGCACTGCGGCATGGCCCGCAACCAGGCCGGGCTGGAGAAGGCCCTGGCGGAGATCCCGGCCCTCCGTGAAGAGTTCTGGAAGGACGTCCGGGTGCTCGGCGGGTCGTCGCTCAACCAGTCGCTGGAGAAGGCGACCCGCGTGGCCGACTTCTTCGAGCTCGGCGAGCTGATGGTGCGCGACGCCCTGCACCGCGAGGAATCGTGCGGCGGCCACTTCCGCGAGGAGAGCCAGACCGACGAGGGCGAGGCCCTGCGCGACGACGACCGGTTCGCCTACGTCGGCGCCTGGGAGTGGACGGGCAAGGGCAGCGAGCCCGCCCTCCACCAGGAGCCCCTCGAGTTCGACTACGTCAAGCTGACCCAGAGGTCGTACAAGTGACCGTCACCGACCCCGCCCCCGCCGCGCCGGGCCCGTCCGGCGCTGCCGAGGCCCACCCGACCATGGACATCACCCTCCACGTCTGGCGCCAGGCGCCCGGTGCCGAGGGCAAGATGGTCACCTACGTCGAGGAAGCCAAGGGCATCAGCCCGGACATGTCGTTCCTCGAGATGCTCGACATCGTCAACGAGCGGCTCATCGCCAAGGGCGAGGAGCCCATCGCCTTCGAGCACGACTGCCGCGAGGGCATCTGCGGGTCGTGCGGGATGATGATCAACGGCCAGGCTCACGGCCCCGAGAGGGGCACGGCCACCTGCCAGCTGCACATGCGCAAGTTCCGCGACGGCGACGAGGTCTACGTCGAGCCGTGGCGGGCCCGGGCCTTCCCGGTGCTGCGCGACCTGGTGGTCGACCGGCAGGCGCTCGACCGCATCATCGAGGCGGGCGGCTACATGACCGCCCCCACCGGTGCGGCCCCGGACGCCAACCTGATCCTCATCCCCAAGGAGGTGAGCGACGCCTCGATGGACGCGGCGGCCTGCATCGGTTGCGGCGCCTGCGTGGCGGCGTGCCCGAACAGCGCGGCGCAGCTGTTCACCTCCGCGAAGCTGCAGCACCTCAACCTTCTACCCCAGGGCCAGGCCGAGCGCTACCAGCGCACGCAGGCGATGGTCGAGACGATGGAGGACTTCTTCGGTTCGTGCACGAACCACGGGGAGTGCCAGGAGGCCTGCCCGAAGGAGATCTCGATCGACTTCATCGCCTACATGAACCGCGACTACGTGAAGGCGCAGTTCAAGAACCGCAAGCTCGCCGGCCAGCAGTAGTCGCCGGCCGCCGCGCGCGGGGACGACCGGCGACCTCGCGCCCCGCCTCACAGGAACGGGACGTCGATGTCCTGGCCGGCCAGCACGGCACCCACCGGCGTCAGCGCGTCGGCCTTGACCAGGAAGTGCTGGGTCATGGCGTGGATGTCCCGCAGCCGCCGTTGCAGCGGGCTGCTGTCGTACAGCGAGCTGCTGCCGCCCGCCGTGTACGCGGTGTCCACCACCGACGCGGCGGTGGACGCCGCCCACACGCCGTCCGCCCGGATGCGGGCCCGGAGCTCGAGGGGGAGCTCCTCGCCGGCGACAGCCATCCGCCACACGGTCGCCGCGTCGTCATAGACGAGCGCCCGGGCCGCCCGGAGCTGCGCGTCGGCCGAGGCCAACCGGTTCTGGAAGAGGGGATCGCTCGCCAGGGTCGATCCGGCGAACAGCGGCACCTTCGTGGCGGCGAGGGCGAGGATGTCGTCGAGGGCTCCCCGGGCGACGCCGATCGCCATGCCGGCGAGAAGCAGCGTGTAGGGCGTCGGCAGCGGGATCCGCGCCATCGGCTCGTCGACGCACGACTCGTCTGCCATCACGGCGTACGTGTGGTCCGCCGGCACGACCACGCCCTCGATCCGGAAGTGGTGGCTGCCGGTACCTCGCAGCCCGGAGACCGACCACGTGTCCTCGATCTCGACGTCCGCAGGGGAGACCGCGGCGACGCGCATCGGTGGCATCCCGCCGTCGACCGCCGGAGGCTCGCCGGCCGCGCCCCCCTCGCCGTCGCCGTCCGGGGGCTGCTCGATGCAGTTCGCGAACATCCAGTCGCTGTGCTCGCAGCCGCTGGCGAACGCCCACCGGCCGCTGATCCTGTAGCCGCCGTCGACCGGCACCGCCGTCCCGGTCGGGTTGACCGCGCCGGCGACGATCGCATCCGGGTTCTCGCCGAAGATGGCGTCGAACGTCCGGCGCGGCAGGTCGACGAGGTCGAGCCAGCCGGCGGACCCGATGCCGACAGTCCACGCGACCGATGCGTCGGCCCGGCTCAGCTCCTCGATCACGCGCATCCCCGAGGCCAGGCCGAGGCCCATGCCGCCGTGGCTGGTCGGGCGCAGCATGCGGAAGCACCCGGCCGCGACCAGGTCGTCGAGCAGGTCGCGCGGCAGCCGGCGAGCGGCCTCGATGTCGCCCGCCCGGGTGGCGATGACGGGCGCGAGCTCCCGCACGGCCTCGAGCACGGGGGCCATCGTCCCGGCGTCCGGGTCGCCGTACCCCTCGCGCAGGTCGACCTCCGAGCTCGTCTGCGATCCGGACTGGAGCGTCGATGCGGGCATGGTCGCCTCCTCCGGGCAGCCCCGACGGCCGCCCACCTGTCTCCCTGGCGACCGTACGGGCGCGGCACGGGCCGCGGCATCGGGCGAACCGTGCAACTCGCGCGCCGGGGCGCGTGGGTCATCCTGTGTAGAGGGGACCCACCAGGTCGTGCTCGTAGGCGTACGCCGTGGCAGCGGACCGCGACGAGACACCCAGCTTGGCGAAGATGTTGCTCACGTGGCGAGCGACCGTCTTGTCGCTGATGACCAGGTCGGCGGCGACCTCGCGGTTGGTCCGTCCCGTGGCCACCAGCGCCAGCACCTCGACCTCGCGCGGGGTCAGGCCGGCGGGTCTGGCCGTCGGACCCGGCGGCTCGTCCCGGCCCGGCGGCTCGTCGGACAGGGCGCGTGCACGGGCCGCGTCCGGGCCGGCGCCCAGCCGCTCGAACTCGGCACGGGCGGCGTCGAGCTCGAGCGCCGCCCCGTCGTCGTCGCCGAGGACCCGGCACGCCAGCCCCAGCTCGACGCGGGCGCGGGCGGACTCGTAGGGCACCCCCAGCGCCTGCCACGCCGCGTGCGCCGACCGCAGCTCCGCCAGCGCACCCCGGGCATCTCCCTCGGCCAGCAGGACCGAGCCGACCGCGTGGGCGGCGACCGCCCGGACGAGCGGGGTGTCGAGGTCGGTGGCGAACGCGACCAGTTCGTCGGCCGCGTCGCGCGCTGCCGCGACGTCGTCTGCGGCGAGGGCGATCGCGGTGTGCGCAGCGAGCAGCTTCGACCGGGTCAGCCGCTCGTGGGCCTCGTCGGTGGCCCGGCGGATCGACGTCAGCGCGGCGTCGACGCGGCCCTGGACGAGGCGGAGAAGCGCCAGACCCGGCTGCGGTTGACGTCCCCAGTGGCTGGCCTGCCGGTAGGCCTCCTCGGCTGCCGGGAGCTCGCCCCGCAGGCGGTGCAGGTCACCCCGCTGGTAGCAGGCGTCGCCGACGGCCATCTTGCCAGGAGGCTTGGACAGCAGGTCGTAGGCGCGCTCCAGCTCGACCATGGCGTCCGCCCACGCGCCGTCGTACTGCATGATCTCGGCCCGGTGGACGAGGCAGTTGCCGCGGTACGGCTCCAGGTCGGGCTGGGCCGCGCACCAGCGGGTGAGCTGATCGGTCCACTCGCGGGCGCGGCGCAGGTCGAAGGTCTCGTGGCAGATGTCGATGACGGCGCAGTACACGAGCCCGACGAGGATCGGGGAGACCTCTCCCGAGACGACGCCGACCATGGTCTCGTCGAGCATCGCCATGCCCGTGGCCTTGTCGCCCAGCATCACCAGGGCATGGCCGGCCCCGAGGCGGCCGAGCGTGGCGAGGTCGGCATCGTCGAACCGCTCCGCCGCGGCGGTGATGCGGTCGAAGGTCGCTCGGGCGGCCTCGACCTCGCCCGCCACCATCAGGTCGTGGAGGGCGCGCGGCACCAGCGCGTAGCTCTGCTCGACGCACTCGAGCCCGACCTCCTCGGCCAGGCGACGGGCGCGCTCGTACCAGCCCGCGGCCTGTGCCTGGCCGCCGGTGATGTCGAGGGCGAAGCCCAGCCAGAACGCGCACCGGGCCGCCCGGGCCGCGTCGCCGGCCCGCTGATGGCCGTGGTGCGCCCGGGTCATGGCCTCGGCGCTGTCCTCGTCGCGCCCCACCAGGTAGAACGCCACGGCCAGTCGTTCCAGGTCGTCGAGGCCGAGGGGTGACTCCCGGTCGGCGGCGTGCAGCGCGGAGATGGCCTCGCCCCACTCCTGCCGCCGGAACGCCTCCCGGCCCCGATCGAGCGTGCCGGTCACGCGCCCAGTCTTCCCCATCGCGCTGCCGGTGGCACGGGGCCGGGCGTAACCTGGCGGCGAGATGGCGACGCGCAGGTCCCGTGGCTCCGGCAGCGATGCGCCTCCGCGTTCACCGGCGCAGGGGCTCGACGAGTACGACCGCAAGCGGGACTTCGACCGCACGCCCGAGCCGGCCGGCGAGGTGGCCGGCTCCGACGACGGCGCCCCCCGGTTCGTCATCCAGCAGCACGACGCCACCCGCCTGCACTGGGACCTGCGCCTCGAGCACGACGGCGTGCTGCTCTCGTGGGCCCTGCCCCGGGGCCTGCCGTGGGACCCGGAGCGCAACCACCTGGCGGTCCACACCGAGGACCACCCGCTCGA
>DASUQS010000152.1:0-13293 GCA_036280455.1 Acidimicrobiales bacterium | reverse complement strand
ACGTCGGCCACGACCATGTCGTCGAGCTGCTCGATGTCCGCGTCCGGTCCGAGGCCGGCGGCGATCGCCGTGAGCCGCAGCAGCGTCTCCCACTCCTGCGGCATGTCGGTGTCGAGCACGGGGGCGGAGTAGTTCGCGACGTTGCGCACCGCGAAGCCGTAGAGCGCGGCGTCGTAGTGCGACTTCTCGAGCGGCGAGGGCGCCGGCAGGATCACGTCGGCGTGGCGGGTCGTCTCGTTGACGTAGATGTCGACGCTGACCATGAACTCGAGCGAGTCGAGCGCGCGGCCCAGCCGGTCGGCGTTCGGCGTCGACACGGCGGGGTTGCCCGCGACGGTGATCAGCGCGCGGACCTGGCCCCCGCCGGGCGTCTCGATCTCCTCGGCCAGGCAGGCGACGGGCAGCTCGCCCAGCGTCTCGCCGAGGCCGCGGACGCGGCTGTGTCGGCGGTGGATGGTGAGGCCCCGCCCGTGGCGGGGTGTGCCCCGCGTGTTGGACGCTCCTGCGGCGGCCCGGGTGAACATGGCGCCGCCCGCGCGGTCGAGGTTGCCCGTCAGTGCGTTGAGGACGTCGACCAGCCAGGACGTGACCGTGCCGAACAGGGCCGTGGTGGTGCCGATGCGCCCGTACACGCACGCGGTCGGCGCCGCTGCCAGGTCGTGCGCCAGCCGGCGGACCACCTCTGCGTCGATGCCGGTGACCGGCGCGACGGCCTCGGGCGTGAACGGCGCGGCGAGGGCGAGCACCTCGTCGACGCCGTTCAGGTACTGGCCCGCGGCCCCCGCGTCGACGAGGCCGTCGGCCGCCAGGACGTTGACGAGGGCCATGAGCAGGAACGGGTCGGTGCCGGGCCGAATGGCCAGGTGCTCCGTCGCTTCATCCGCCGTGCGCGACCGCCGCGGGTCGACCACCACGAGCGAACCACCGCGGGCGACCAGCGCCTTGATGCGCCCCGGCCAGTCGGGCGCCGTGGCCAGGCTGCCGTTGGAGGCGAACGGGTTGGCGCCCAGCATCAGGAGGAAGTCGGTGCGGTCGACGTCGGGCACCGGGACGGTGAGCGCCCCACCGAACATCAGACCGGACGCCACCTCCTTGGGCCGCTGGTCGATGGTGCTCGCCGAGAACACATTGGTGGTGCCGAGGGCGCGGAGCAGCGGGCGGAGGTACAGCAGGCCGGCGAGCGAGTGGGCGTTGGGGTTGCCGACGTAGACCGCGGTGGCGTCGCGCCCGTGCTCGTCGACCACCGCGGGCAGCCGCCGAGCGATCTCGGCGAAGGCCTCGTCCCACGTCGCCTCCACGAACCGGCCGTTGCGCTTGACCAGGGGCGCCCGCAGCCAGTCGGGGTCCTCGTGCAGGTGCTTCAGCGCCGAGCCCTTGGGGCAGATGAAGCCGTGGCTGAAGACGTCGGCGCGGTCGCCCCGGATGCGGGTGACGGTCTCGTCGCCGTTGCTGCCGGCGACCCCGATCTCCAGGCCGCAGCCCGCTTCACACAGCGGGCAGGTCCGGAACGCGGTGCGGGTGGCGCTCATGCTCATCTCTTCCCCTTCGGGGCAGGGCCGCCGCCCTTCCCCGGGGCGCCGCCGCTGGTTGTGTCGCCGACCATGGTGCCACGCCGGCGCGGGCACGGCCGCGCGCAATGTTCAGCGTCCTGCGGGAGTCACCCACACGTAGGCGCCGTCCCCGGGCACGGCCAGGAGATCCTCGCGTTCGACCGTCACCGGGCCGTCGGCTCGGTAGCGCTCCACCACGAACTGGTCGAGCTCGCGACGTTCGCTGAGCGTGAACCGGTCGGCGAGCGATTCGGGCAGCGGCCGGCCGAGGAACACGAACCCGCAGCCCCGGCCGACGTAGAAGTTGCACGGCACGCCGGCCGGACGAGCCACCAGGAGGTCGATGCGGTCGATCGTGACCGCCTCCCCCGGCGCGAGGACCGTGGCGGACGGCAGGTAGCGGTGCAGCGGGCTGCTCTGCCCTCCGTTGGTGTCGACGAGGAGCACGCGGGCGTGCGCACTCGGGTCGTCGGCGACCACGTCGGCCACCGCGCGCCAGTCGGCCCGGTGCAGCCTCGGGTCGCGCACGACGGCCACGTCGGCCCCGATCCACACGCCCGCGATCACGAGCACCGCCGCCGCCCCGAGCCGGAACGACCGGCCCGCCAGCAGCGCGACCGCCGACGCCACGAGCAGCGGCACGAACGTGGCCAGCAGGTAGCGACCGAGCAGTACGTCGGTGCCCACCACCGCCGCCCCCAGCGCCGGCACCACCCCCGCGACGACCAGCAGCAGCAGGGCTCCGACGACCCGCCGGTCGCGCCGCCCCGTGCGCGACGACGTGACCGCGCCGATCGCCACCGTCACGGCCAGGGGCACCAGCCACAGCCAGGCGAACCGGGCCCCCGGGCCGGCGAACGCGGTGCGGACCGCGTCCTCGAGACGGTCGGTCAGGGCGAACTGGGCGATCCAGGCGCGGTTGGTCGCGTGCGAGTGCTGTTCGAGAGCGAACGGCGCCAGCACGGCGAGGACGAGAGCGACCGGCACGGCCCCCAGGGCGAGAACCCGCGGCGGGACGCGGCGCCGTGCGGCGAGTCCGACCGCCTCGCCTGCCACCACGAAGAGGGCGAAGTAGTGCACCGCCACGGCGACCGCGGCGACGATCCCCCACCGCACGACGTCGGCTCGCCGTCCCGTGCGGTCGACCTCCACGGCCGCCAGCACCGACAGCGCACCCAGAAGCGCCAGGAGGGCGTACGGCCGCGCCTCCTGGGAGTACCAGACGAGCAGCGGGTTGGCCGCGACCAGCAGCGCCGCTCCCCGCGCCACCCGGCGCCGCTGGCCCAACCGGACGGCGATGGCATAGGCCACGGGCACCGTGGCCACCCCGGCGAGGGCCGAGAACGAGCGCAGTGCCACCTCCCCGTCGCCGGCGACACGGGCCCAGACCCACATGACGACGAAGTACGGCGGCGTGATGCCCTCGCGGGTGGCGACGTGGCGAGCGAGATCGGCCGGGCCACCCGCGACGGCTTCGGTGGTGAGCCACTCGTCGAACCAGAAGCTCTGGTCGCCGATGCCCCAGAACCGCAGGACCGCCCCGAGGCCCACGACGAGGAGGAGCACCGCGTCGCCGCGCCAGGCGCGGCGGGGGCGCGGTCCATCGTGCCCCTCTGCCATCGCCAGCGGATCGCCCGGCGCAGCCGGGACCTGTACCTCGGGCATCGCCGCCCCCATCCCCGTGTCGCGGCGGGGCACAGGCTAGCCACGGCGCGGGGTCGGCGCGCCGCGCCGCGCGTCAGGGGCCGGCGAGCGCCCGCTTCAGATCGTCGAGGACCGCGATCGGCCCCGGATCGATGCCCTCCTGGGCCGCCATGTGCAGCGACACGAAGTCGCCCACCAGCGTGAGGTCGAACAGCTGGGCGAGCGAACCCTCGCCCTCGGCGCGCACCTCGATCACCTCGTGGACGACCTCGGCCATCAGGTCGCGCACCAGCTCGAACCGGCGCAGCTCCTGCGGATGCTCCTCGTCGTGGCGCAGCTCGACCAGGGTGAACACCTGCCGGGTGACGTCGCCGTTCTGGCCCCAGCCCACGATCTCGTTGTGACAGAGCTCGGGGAAGGTGGCGGAGAAGGCCGGGGCCTTCGCGTTCTCGTTGACCTGGGCCTTCCAGCGGCCGCCTGCCACGGCGCCGAGCGGCCCGGCGCCGAACACCAGCGGGATGGTGCGGCCGATCGTGCGGGCGATGCGCTGCGCCTGGTCGCCGTTGACCAGGGCATCGCGACGAGCCTCGAGCTGGGTGACCGCGGCGTCGACCCACCCGCTGGCGCCGGGGAACAACCCGACCTGCTCGAGCAGGAGGATGAGCGGGACCGCCAGCGCCCCCAGCCCGGCCCGGGGCATCGGGATGTCGAGCGGCAGCGGTACGTGCGGGGCCTGCCAGCTCGGTGCCAGCTCGGCGAGCTGCCCGCCCGCCGTGACCGCCACCATGCGGGCGCCCGCCGCGGCCGCGGCCTGCGCGGCCTCGAGCGTCTCTTCCGTGTTGCCCGAGAACGACACCGCGAAGCACAGGGTGCCCGGCCCGACGAACGACGGCGGGGCGTATCCCTTCGCGACGACGATCGGCACCGGCACGAACGGCCCGCCGATCGCGGCGAGGACGTCGCCGGCGATGCCACTGCCGCCCATGCCGAGCACGAGCACGTTGTCGATCTCGTCGGCGGCTGGCAAGCCCTCGACCGTCGCCGCCACCCGGGCGGCCTCGGCCACCTGCTCGGGGAAGCGGGCCGTCACCCCGAACATGTCGAGGCTGTCGAGCACCGTGCCCTCCACGTTGGCCATCAGGCGTCGAAGGTCGGCGTGATGCCCTGCTCGGCGGCCTTGGCCTCGAGCCGGGCGTGCTCGGCATCGTCGACCGTCTCGGCCTCGTCGATCAGCATGATCGGGATGTCCTCGCGGATCGAGTAGCGCCGCTTGAGCCGGGGGTTGTAGAGGGCGTCCTCGTCCGCGAAGTAGAGCAGCGGGCCCTTGTCCTCCGGGCAGGCGAGGATCTCCAGGAGCTGTGTGTCGAGTGCCATGGCGGGTCAACCCTTGTCGGTGAAGAGGGCCCGCACCTCGGCGACGTGCGCATCACACGCCTCGCGGGTCTGGGCCTCGAGGTTCAGCCGCAGGAGCGGCTCGGTGTTGGACGGCCGGAGGTTAAACCACCAGTCGCCGTTGTCGACGGTGAGCCCGTCGATCCTGTCCTGGGTGGCATCCGGGTACGCGGCCGCCACACGCTCGATGACCGCCGTCGCGTCGTCGACGGTCGTGTTGATCTCCCCGGATGCCGCGTAGCGGTCGAACGGCTTGCGCAGCGTCGACAGCGGCACGCCCGCCTTGCTGATCTGCTCGAGGACCACCAGGGCGGCGATGCTGCCGGAGTCTGCCCGGAAGTTGTCGCGGAAGTAGTAGTGCGCCGAGTGCTCGCCCCCGAACGCCGCCCCGGTCTCGGCCATGACGGCCTTGATGAAGCTGTGCCCCACCCGGGTGCGCACCGGGACGCCGCCGTTCTCGCGGATGACCTCGGGCACCGCCTTCGAGCAGATGAGGTTGTGGAGGATCGTCGAGCCCGGCTCCTTCTCGAGGATGCCCTTCGCCACGATGGCGGTGGTGGTCGACCCGGACAGCGGCTCGCCCAGGTCGTCGACGAGGAACACCCGGTCGGCGTCGCCGTCGAACGCCAGGCCCACGTCCGCGCCCACCGCGAGCACCCGGGCCTGCAGATCGCGCAGGTTCTCGGGCTGGATCGGGTCGGCCGGGTGGTTGGGGAACGTTCCGTCGAGCTCGCCGTAGAGGATCTCGAGGTCGAACGGCAACGTCTCGAACACCCGGGGGACGACCAGCCCGCCCATGCCGTTGGCGGTGTCGGCGACGACCTTGAGCGGGGAGAGGGCACCGATGTCGACGAAGCCGCGGACGTGCTCCGCGAACTCACCCAACAGATCGAGCGACTCGATGCGGCCCGGCGTCGTCGGAGGCGTGTCGACCCCCACGAGCGAGAGCCGCTTGATCTCGGCCAGCCCGGTGTCCTCGCCGATGGGCTTGGCGCCCGCGAGGCACATCTTGATGCCGTTGTACTGGGCCGGGTTGTGCGAGGCCGTGAACATCGCCCCCGGGGCGTTCAGCTTGCCGGAGGCGAAGTAGACGAGGTCGGTCGACGCCAAGCCCAGGTCGACGACCGAGAGGCCCTGGCGCTGCACGCCGGCCGCGAACGCCGAGGCCAGGTCGATGCCGCTCGGGCGCATGTCGCGAGCGACGAGGACCCGCTCGACGGAGCCGTCGCCCTGGCTCGTGACGAAGCGGGCGAACGCCGCGCCGATGCGCTCGCAGAGGTCGGCATCGAGCTGGTCCGGGACCGTGCCCCGCACGTCGTAGGCCTTGAAGATCGCGTCGAGAGATTCGAGTGCCGCCATGGGTGGCCAAACCTAGTGCGCACGTGCTGGGGTGGACGACACGTCGTGGAGCAGGCGTCGACCGTCGCTCCCGACCTGCTCCGCCACCGCGTGGGCGGCCGGCCCGTCACCTTCCGGCGTCGCCGACCGGTTCCGGGACCACCTGCGGGAGGTCGTCGCCGGCCTCGTACGCGCCCTCCGCCGACCAGTGCCGGATGCGGAGGAGGTCGACGACCAGGCGGCCGGCGTCACGGGCGGCGGACACGGTCGACCGCGACGAGTTGACGACCTCGACGGGAACCTCGATCAGCGACAGCTGGTGCCGTTCGACCAGGTGCAACACCTCGATGTCGAACGCGAACCCGTCGACGCGCGCACGTGCGAACACGAACCGGGCCACGTCCGATCGGAACGCCTTCAGCCCGCTCTGCGTGTCGCGGTAGCTCCCCAGCAGCACCGCGTACCCGAGCCAGTTGATGACCCGGCTGCCCCAGGCGCGCAGGCGCGAGGGGGCCACCAGCGTGCGGGTCTCCGGGTGGCGGCGGTCGCCGATCGCCACGTCCCACCCGTCCTCCACCGCGGCGACAACCCGGGCCACCTGGTCGGGCGCGTAGGAGAGGTCGGCGTCCGTGAACGCGACCGTCCGGCCCCGGGCGGCGAGCACCCCGAGCCGGACCGCCGCGCCCTTGCCCCGGTTGCGCGGCTGCACGACGACCTGGGCGGCGCCGGCGGCCAGGGCGGCTTCGGCCGTACCGTCGGATGACCCGTCGTCGACGACGACGATCTCGAGATCACCGTCCGCCAGATCACCGAGCTCGCCGCACATCCCCGCTCGGAGCCGCCGCACCGTGTCGCCGATGCGGTCGGCCTCGTCGTAGGCGGGCACGACGACGCTCACCCGGCAGGTGCCCGGCGCCGGGGGGCGCGCCCACCGCACCCGCCGCGCCCAGGTGAGCTCGCCCAACAGCACCCAGCGGTAGCCGACGAGGCGCACCGCGCCGGCGGCCAGCAGGGCCACGACCTTGGCCTCGACGAGCGCGGTCGTCGAGTCGAACCCGGTGCCCGCGTACAGGGCGCGGAGCACGACGACGTCGACGATCGCCGCCACCGCGGCGACACCGAAGAAGGCCGGTGGGATCTCGACCCAGCGAACGTACGGGTCGCTGCGGAAGGTGACCAACCGGTGCAGCAGGTAGGAGAGGACGCTGGCGACGGCGATCGCGGCCAGGTCGGCGAGGACCAGGATCCATCCGAGGCGTTGACGGAACAGCACCAGCAGCCCGATGTCGACCAGGGTCGGCACCAGTGCCACGGCCGCCAGCCGGCGCAGGCGGCCGGTCAGCCCGGGGCCTCCTGATCGGCCTCCCCGTCGCCACCGTGCCCGGCGACCTCGGCCGCCTCCGCCTCCGCCTCCGCCTCGCCGTCCCCGCCGAGGCTCGACTCCGCTGCTCCCTGGCCGTACGGGCCGCGGTCGTCGTCGCCATCGCCGTACGGACCGGGGTCATCGCCGTCGCCGTCGCCGTCGCCGTCGATCCGGTCGTCGCGGCGACGGGCGCCACGCCCCGAGAACACCATCTGCGGCCGGCGGGCCTGCAGGACCAAGCCCACGATGCCCAGCAGGGTTGCGGTGTAGGAGGCGTACTCGACCGGCGTGCGGCCGTAGGTCAGCTCCACGTGGGTTTCGGTCGGCACCACGACCATGAAGTTCGGGGCGACCCGGTAGGGGCCTTCCGCGCCGCTCACCTGCCAGTTCGGGAAGTACGACATCTTGACGACGACCGGCACGCCCACCTCGTCGACGTCGAAGGAGATGCTCTCCTCGCCGACCTCGATGTTGCTGACCTCGACCGGGTCGAGCGGTTCGGGCTCCGGCTCCTCGCCGATCTCGACGCGCTGCCACTCCTCCGGGCCCGACGACGCCAGCGGCACCGCCCAGCGCTGGGGGTCGGTGAACCAGCGCACGGCGGGCCCGCCGAACCGACCGGACTCGTCGTGGGGCTCCTCGACCCACTCGAGCTGGCTGTGGTCGAGGCCGTCGATCACCGCGGGCTGGTTCTCCAGCGCGGACACGACCTCGCTGTCGGCGACCTCGAACACCACCCACGGCCCGGACGTCGCCACCTCGGTGAGATCGGGACTGGTGCGGGCCTGGGAGATCGCGTTGTCGGAGGTCGCCATGTAGTACTTGACCCCCATCATCTGGAGGTGGTCGACGCCCTTCGTGATGTCGAACCCGCCGTAGGGCAGGTCGCGCTGCGCAGCGCTGGGCGAGGTCGACAGCTCGACCTGGGTCAGGAAGTGGAACGGCGTGGTCGCCGAGGCCTCGAAGTAGAGGCCCTCCATCGACCCGATGCAGCCGTCGGTCCAGTGCGGCAGCAGCATCAGCGCCATGGGCGTGCCGTAGCGGTCGAGCTCCTTCTCGTACTCCCAGAAGGCGCGGCCGCACCCCTCCTGCTCGCCGAGCTCCCGCATGCGGGACACGATGTCGTAGTACTCGCGGTACGACTCCTTGCCCTCGTACCCGCTGTAGTTCCACCGGGCCCACGAGGGGATGAAGCTGGCCGGCTCGGCCCGCACCTGCCACGGCGACAGCCGGGGCCACGAGTGGCCGTTCTCGATCTTGTCGGTGAACGGGAGCTGCCCGAGCGGGACGCCGACGATCACGATCACCGCGGCCAGCACGAACGCGGCGACCGGCACGCCGGCCCCCGCCGGCTGCCTCCGCTTGTCGCGCACCAGCAGCATGATCACGCGGGCGAGCTCGGTCACCGCCAGCGCCGCGAGCATCATCGTGGTCAGGTAGTAGAAGGGCAGCAGGCGGCCGTTCCACAGCCGCCCCTCCGGGATCACGACGAACACGACGCCCACCCCGATCGTGGTGAGCGTGAGGAAGATGCCGAGGCGCATCCTCATGGCGATCGTCAGCGCCGCGCCCAGCACGGCCAGGGCGAAGATCCACTTCAGGTCGACGTCCGCGGACTTTGACGGCAGGAGGTGCTGCATCCACTCCGCGAACCGGGACATCTCGGCGTCCTCGTACGGCAGCTTCTCCCACCCCATGTCGTTGAGGTAGTCGCTGCGCAGGTAGAACGGGCCGACCCACCAGGCCCCGAGGAGGCCGGCGACGACGCCGACCGGGAGGAGCCAGCGCACGCTGTCCGACACGAGCCACAGGCCTGCGACCAGCGCCACCGCCCCGAGGGCCACCAAGCCCATCCCCACCGTGGCCACGACGCCGTCGAGCGCGACGACCACCCCGGCTCCGAGGGTCAGGGCACCCAGCGCGCCGACGAGGACGGGAAATCCGGTCGCGATCCGGCTGCGGGTGAAGTTGAACCGCACCGCGACCGCCACCACCGTGGCCCCGATCGCCCAGAAGGCCGGGATGATGTGGCAGAGCCCCGTGAGCGCCAGCAACCCGGCCGCCAGCGCCCGGTAGCGGCCGGTCTCGAGCCCCTTGAACACCACCCCCAGGTAGAGGACGGCGAGGCTGAGGGAGATCGAGAAGGCGAACTCCCCCGCCAGCGTCGACGGGATGTTGCCGCCGTAGATCGTGAAGCCCCGGTAGAAGAGGAACGGCAGCGTGGCCACGGACAGCACCGCGGGCGAGGGGAAGGTTGCACCCGCCAGGCGGCCGAACACGTAGGCCGAGATCGGCAGCGTGGCGACGCCGCTGACCGTGATGAGCTTGAACGCCACCCCGTAGGGCAGGCCCACCAGCGCGAACCCGAGGACGGCCACGACCAGCGCCCACCGGCGGACCCGCCGGTCGTGCCAGCGCGCCACCGCCCAGGCGAGCCCGCCGATGCCGATCGCCGCCGGGACGAGCGCGGCCCAACCGTGCACCCCGGCGTTGAGACCCACGATCAGCAGCGACGGGACGACCATGTAGAACTGGTACGCGGGGAAGCCGGCGTACCAGTCGCCGGACCACCCGGCGAGCTGCCCGTTCGGGAGCAGGTGATCGCGCAGGTAGGCGGGCCCCCACACGTGGGCGCCCATGTCACCGCCGGCGGGAGTGGTGTCGCGCAGCAGCAGGTGCGGCTGCAGGTGCCACAGGGCGAACACCACGCACGCGCCGACCACCAGGACGTCGACGATCGTGCGGATGGTGCGCCGCCGCTGCTCGAACCGGGCGCGCTCCTCCTCGTCGACCTCGGGCTCGGCGGGCTCGCCTTCGCCGCCGGGCCGGGGGCCGGCGGTGGCCCTCCAGGCCTCGGCGTGCGCAGGGCCGAAGGGGGTGTCGTCGGCGACGGCGGTGGGGGACGGCGACGCACCGATGGGCACGTCTCCGGAGGGAGCCTCATCGTCGGGTCGCACCGGTCAGCTCCCCCACAGCAGCACGGAGACCGCGGTCATGTTGAAGACGACGTGCGCCACGATCGCGGGCCCCAGGCGTTGCGACCGGTGGGCGAGGACCCCGAAGAGCACACCCGCCAGGGCGAGCGCCGGGAACTGGAGCAGCTGGAAGTGGACGATCCCGAAGATCACGGATGCGATGCCGATGCCCCACACCGGTCCGAGCCGGCGGACGAGCGAGCCCTGGACGAGCCCCCGGTAGAAGATCTCCTCGACGATCGGCGCCCCCACCCCCACGATCAGCACCAGCAGGGCGACGCCCAGCGCCCCGGTGGCCTTGTCGGCCATGTCCTGGGCCGGCTCGGCGAACTCCTCCTGGGTGATGTCGGTGAGCCAGCGCAAGGGCAGATAGACGAGCGGGAGGATCGCGAGCTGCCCGATCGCACCCCACAGGGCGCCGACGGGCAGGTCCTGCCAGCGCACCGCCAGGCCGTACTCGCGCCGCATGCCGTCGCCGAAGAAGCGGGCCGCCAGGTAGGGCACGCCGAGCAGCCCGAACCAGAGACCGACCTGGGCGATCGCCACCTGCCCGAGGTTGAGCTCGTCGAAGGTCTCGGCGTCGCTGGCGGCGAGCACGATCAGGCTGGCGACGCCCCCGCCGATCATCCCGACGAACCAGCCGATCGCCGCCGCGGTGAGGCCCACCACCCACCCGTTCGCCGGGTCGTCCAGGCGCCACCCTGCGGGGTTGTCGGCGACCGCCCGGCGGCGCGGCAGGTCGGGCTCGGGCGCGCTCAGCGGGACGTCGGGCTCGGGCACCCGCCCCAGCGTAGGCGGCTCGCTGTGACGGGCCGAAGCCGCACCGCTCGAGTCGTCCGGCTCACCATCGGCAGGGCTGGCCACAGTGTGTCCTGCGCCCTGATCAGGAGGCCAGCGCACCGTCGAACGACGCCCGCTCGCGGCGGTCGACGAGCCGCCAGCCCCGGGGCACCGTGAGTGCGTCGGCGTGCGCGCCGCACAGGTCGTAGGCCATCGGATGGCGCTCGCCGGCCAGCGCATCGAGCCAGGTCGTGCGGGCGACGTAGTCGTACACGAACGTCGCGGTGGCGGTGTCCCCGCAGCCGGGACGGGCGCAGACGCGTGTCATGGCCGGACAAGGTAGCGGGCAGGTCGCTACGCAGCGTGGACGACTCCGGCACCGGTGATGGTCGATCGCCTCCGATCCACCCGTATCCTGTGACCCATGAGCCAGCAGTCGCCTCCTCCCCCGCCGCCGCCCCCGCCTCCGGGGCGTTCGTCGCGGGGCGGCTCGGGCGGCGGGGGCCAGCAGATGCCCCGTTGGGCCATCTGGGTCCTGGCCGGCGTGATCGTCTCGATGTTCCTGCTGTCGCCGCTGTTCACCACGGACGACCGCACCGAAATCGCCTACTCCGACCTGCGCTCCAAGGTCGCCGCGGACGAGGTCGACGAGATCACCTGGTCGAACGACGGCGGGTCGATCACCGGCACGCTCGACGACGGCACCGAGTTCTCCTCGAACGGGCCGACGGAGCCGCCCGAGGACGACCTGGCCCTGTTCCGCGAGCACGACGTGAACGTCGAGTTCACCAACCCGCAGCCCTCCATCCTCCAGTCGCTGCTGCCGCTGCTCATCCCCATCGCCTTCTTCATCGGCATCTTCTGGTTGCTCCAGCGCCGGGCGCAGAGCCAGATGGGCGGCATCATGTCCATCGGCCGGTCGAAGGCCAAGACGTACTCGACGGAGCGACCGGGCACCACGTTCGCCGACGTGGCCGGCTACGACGGGGTCAAGCAGGAGATCAAGGAGGTCGTCGACTTCCTGAAGCACCCCGAGCGGTTCGCCGAGATCGGCGCCCGCATCCCGAAGGGCGTGCTGCTCGTCGGTCCTCCCGGCACCGGCAAGACGCTCATCGCCCGGGCCGTGGCCGGCGAGGCCGGCGTGCCGTTCCTGTCGGTGACCGGCTCCGACTTCATGGAGATGTTCGTCGGCGTCGGCGCCAGCCGGGTGCGCGACCTGTTCCAGAACGCCCGCAAGATGGGCCGGGCCATCATCTTCGTCGACGAGATCGACTCGATCGGCCGCAAGCGCGGCGCCGGACTTGGCGGCGGCCACGACGAGCGGGAGCAGACGCTCAACCAGATGCTGTCCGAGATGGACGGCTTCGAGGCCACCGAGGGCATCGTCATGATGGCGGCCACCAACCGGCCCGACATCCTCGATCCCGCGCTGCTGCGCCCCGGCCGCTTCGACCGCCAGGTCGTGGTGCCGCTGCCCGAGGTCGACGAGCGCCGTGCCATCCTCGAGGTCCACTGCAAGTCGAAGCGCCTGGCCGCCGACGTCGACCTCGACGTCGTCGCCCGCGGCACCCCCGGCATGAGCGGTGCCGACCTGGCCAACCTCGTCAACGAGGCCGCGCTGTTCGCGGTGCGGGCCGGGCAGGAGGAGATCCGCAACCTCGACTTCGAGCAGGCCCGTGACCGGGTCCTGATGGGCCAGCGGCGCGAATCGATGGCGCTGTCCGACTCCGAGAAGGAGGTCATCGCCTACCACGAGGCCGGGCACGCGGTGTGCGCCGCGGTGCTGCCCAACGCCGATCCCGTCCACAAGGTGACGATCCTGCCCATCGGCATGGCCCTCGGCGTGACCCAGCAGCTGCCGGTCGACGAGCGCCACATCTACCGGCAGGACTACATCGAGGACAGCCTGGTCGTCCGCATGGGTGGTCGCTGCGCCGAGGAGCTGGTGTTCGGCGTCATCTCGACCGGAGCCAACAACGACCTGGTCGGCTCCACCGAGCTGGCCCGGAAGATGGTCAGCGAGTGGGGCATGTCGTCACGGGTCGGCCCCATGGCCTGGGGGTCCAGCGGCCAGGTGTTCCTGGGCGAGGACCTGATCCACACCCGCGACTACTCCGACGAGACCGCCCGCGTCATCGACGAGGAGGTCCAGCGGATCCTGCGCGAGCAGGAGGACCGGTGCCGCGACACGCTGCGGGCCCACCGCAACGGCCTCGACCTCGTGGCCCGGGCCCTGCTCGAGCACGAGACG
>DASUQS010000151.1:0-11116 GCA_036280455.1 Acidimicrobiales bacterium | reverse complement strand
CGCCCTGGTGCTGCTGGCCATCCCGCCGATCTTCACCAACACCTACACCGGCGTGCGCGACGTGCCGGCCGACGCGGTGGAGGCCGCTCGGGGCATGGGCATGCGCGCCGGTGAGCTCGTCCGCAAGGTGGAGCTGCCCGTGGCCGTCCCGCTGATCGTGACCGGCCTGCGGGTCTCAGCGGTGCAGGTGGTGGCCACCGCCACCCTCGGTGCGCTCGTCGGCTACCGCAACCTGGGCACGCCGATCGTCACCGGGTTCACCAGTCCCGACAAGGGGCGGATGCTCGCCGGGGCTCTGGCGGTGGCGCTGCTCGCCCTCGTCACCGACGCGCTGTTCGCGCTCGCCGAGCGCGTCCTCGTCCCCTGGCGCCGCCCGGTCGGCCGCACCGCGGACGCCACCGTCGCCGCCGAGGAGGCCGCGCCCGGCGCGGTCGCGGCGGTGCCATGACCGCGCCCGCCACCGGCCCGGTGCTCGCCACTCGCCCGGTGCGCGTCACGTGGCGTCGCCGGGCCCCTGATCGCCGCCCGGACCTCCGGGCGCATGACCGACAGCAACCCCTGCGGGGAAAGGACAGACCCGAATGAGACGACAGACCACACTGCTCGCCGGCGCGGTGGTGCTCAGCCTGCTGGGCGCCGCCTGCGGTGGCGACGACGACGACACGGAGACCGGGTCCGGCAGCGCCTCTGCGCCCGCCGACATCCCGGACGGTCCGGCCATCAGCATCGGCGCCCAGGACTTCGGCGAGTCGCTGATCCTGGCCGAGATCTACGAGGGCGCGCTCGACGACGCGGGCTACGAGGCGGACATCCAGGAGGTGGGTGGCTTCCGCGACCTGCTGTTCGGGGCGTTCGAGTCCGGTGAGGTCAACCTGGCGCCCGACTACCTGGCATCCCAGCTCGAGTTCCTCAACGATGGCGCAGGCGAGGCGACCAGCGAGGCGGGCGAGACGTTCGACCTGCTGGAGCCGCTGCTGGCCGAGAAGGAGATCGTGGGGCTCACGCCGTCCGACGCGGTCAACACCAACGCCTTCGTCATGACAGAGGAGACGTCCGAGGAGCTCGGCATCACCACGCTGTCGGACCTGGCGGAGAAGGGCGCCGACCTCACGCTCGGCGGTCCGCAGGACTGCGAGTCGAACGCGTTCTGCATCCCCGGGTTGCAGCGGGTCTACGACCTCGACATGTCGCAGAACTTCGAACCGCTCGACGCCGGCCTCGTCGCCACGTCCCTCGGCGAGGGCGCCATCGACGTGGGCCTCCTGTTCTCGACCGACGGCCGCATCGCGTCGGAGGGCTGGGTGCTGCTGGAGGACGACCAGGACATGCTGGCCGCCGACAACATCTTCCCGATCCTGTCCCAGGAGGTTGCCGACGCCTACGGCGAGGATCTGACCGGTCTGCTCGACGACATCTCGGCCGAGCTGACGACCGACGAGCTGATCGAGCTCAACAAGCGCTACGACGTCGACAAGGAAGACGCCGACGACATCGCCGAGGACTGGCTCGCCGACCACGGCTTCGGCGACTGACCACGTGATCGACTGACCGGCCGGTGGGCGATCCGACCGGTCGATCGGCTCGACGGGCCACCTCGATCCGGCGTTCGGTTCCGGCGATTCGCTGGTTCCGGACGCCGGATCGGCCCCGGCCCGACCGGACGCGTTAGACCCGAGGCGTGGATCTCTCCGAGCTGTCCGAGCTGCGCCAGGAGTACACCTGGGCCGGCCTGGACGAATCCGACCTCGCCTCCGATCCGGTCGAGCAGTTCCGCCGGTGGTTCGCCGCCTGGCACGACGTGGCCGTCGGCGATCCCAACGCGATGGTGGTCACCACGGCGACGCCCGACGGCCGTCCGTCGGTGCGCACCGTGCTCCTGCGGGCCCTCGACGACGCCGGGTTCGTGTTCTTCTCCAACCACGACAGCCGCAAGGGTCGCGAGCTGGCCGCCAACCCGCACGCTGCGCTGCTCTTCCCGTGGCACCCGCTGGGCCGGCAGGTGATCGTCGAGGGCGACGCGGCGCCGCTCGACGCGGCGGCGTCCGACGCCTACTGGGCGACTCGGCCCCGGGGCAGCCAGATCGCCGCGCTCGCCTCGCCGCAGAGCCAGGTCATCCCCGACCGCACGGCCATCGACGAGCGGTGGGCGCAGCTCGACGCCGAGCTGTCCGGCGTCGAGATCCCCCGCCCAGCCCACTGGGGCGGCTTCCGCGTGGTGCACCGGCGGGTCGAGTTCTGGCAGGGGCGCGAGCGACGGATGCACGACCGGCTCGTGTTCCACCGCGACCCCGCGTCCCCGTCCGGCTGGCGCACCGAGCGACTCGCCCCCTGACGCGACCGCCATCGGGACAGGCCCTCCCCGGACGCGCTCAGGACGGGCCCCGGCGGCCTCGGGGGCGGCGAGACCACCGACTGCCCGAGGCAATAGGGGTCGTCGACGATCTCCCGAGGCAATGAGGACCGGCCCCCGGACCCCAATGCCTCGCGAGTGGTCGGGCGGTCCCTAGTGCCTCACGACCGAGCTTGGACCGAGCCCGGACCGGCCGGACCAGCAGGCGCGCTGGGCTTCGGGTCGGCCTGCGTGCGGGACTCGGGGCCGCCGGCGTCGCCCGACGAGCGGCCGTAGCGGACCGCGGCGATGACGCCGGCCACGAGGATCGTCACCACGACGGCGATGCGCACCGACCCGACCTGTTGGATCCACTGCGTCGCGTCCGTCGACCAGCCGGCGACCACGTCGGTGATCGGGGCGTCGGGCACCGTGCCCTGCCGCGCCATCCGCACCTCGTGCCAGCCGTAGTAGGCGACGTACGCACCGGCCAGAGCGACGAGACCGCCCGACACCCGCCCGATGTAGGGCTGCACCCGCCGCAGGCTGCGCACGATCGACGTGCGGGCCAGGGCGATGCCGACGGTGAGCGCCAACAGCACGAGCGCCATGCCCAGGCCGTAGACCGCGAACACCAGGATGCCGTCGAGGAACGAATCGCGCCTGAACGTCCCGGCCACGGGCCCCAGGAAGAGGGGCAGGGTGCACCCGATGGAGGCGATGGCGTACGACACGCCGAACACGAACATCGACCGGACCGTCCGCTCGCGCCCGCCCCGGTCGAGCCGGGGCAGCCGCACGCTGAGCTCGGCGCCGAACAGCATGGCCACGCCGAGCGCCAGAAGGGCGAGGCCGATGACGATCGAGATCCACGGCGCCACCTCGTAGACCGGCAGCGACGTGAGCCGCACCGCGAGGCCGGCCAAGGCGAACACCGCCATGAATCCGGAGGCCACCGCGGCGGTGACCCGCACCGCTTGGGCGACGCTGGCCTGAGGGGCCTCGGCGTCACTGTCCTCGAGGCCGAGGAAGTACGACAGGTAGGCCGGCAGCATGGCGAACCCGCACGGGTTGACCGTGGCCACCATGCCGAGCGCCAACCACCAGGCCCACGCCTGGTCGGGCCCGACGCCGGCGAGCACGGTCACGATGCCACCCCGACGAGCCGACCGCGCACGGTCACGCCGCGATCCCGAACAGGTCGGTGATCTTGGCCTGCAGCTCGGCCTCGGTCAGCGGGCCGGTGTGGACGTCGACCACGTTGCCCGCGGCGTCGATGAACACCGTCGTGGGCATGCCCAGGCCCCCGAAGTAGGTGAGGGCACTGGCATCCGGGTCGTCGAAGGTCGGATACGTGACGCCCGTCGACTCGACGATGGCGAGTGCATCCTCCGGCAACCGCTCGCGGTTGGACATCCCGAGGAAGGTGACCTGGTCGCCCAGCGCCTGGTGGACCCGCTCGAACGCCGGCATCTCCTCGATGCACGGCTCGCACCACGAGCCGAAGAAGTTCACGACCGCCGGCGTGGTGCCGACCATCTCGCCGAGGAGGCGGTCCTCGCCGCCCTCCAGCGACCCGAGGCGCACCTCGGCGACCGAGCCGGGCAGGTCGCCCGCGGGGCTGAGCTCGTAGCCCTCGGTGGTGCCGTCGGCTGAGGCGTCGTCGTCGCCGCCGTCGTCGAGCAGGGCGAGGACTCCCAGGGCTGCGACCAGCGCCAATGCGGTCGAAGCGACGATCACGGACAGGGGCAGGCGGCGGGAGGCCACGGCCCGACCGTACCGCCGCGACCGATCCCGGCGGCAATCCCCGGGACGAGCCGTCGGTCACGCGCCGCCCTGAGGGCGATGGTCACACCCGGGTGGCCTGAGCGGCCGGAGGGGACGACCCCTCCGGCTCGCGTCCGGCTGGCGGTGCCGGTCCGGCGCCACTCGCCGTGCGAGGGCGTCGCCGCCGCGCTGCGCCCAAGGACATGTGGCCCCCGGACCGGCGCCCGCCGTGCGGGGGCATCGCCGCCATGCGATGCCCCCACACCGATCTCGTCCGCACCCCGATCGGGGCCGACCGTTCGCCGCTTTCGCCACGGTGCCGGCGACGGTGCCGGGTCGATGGAGGCGGGCACCCGTTGCTGGTCCGGTGTGTCCGGCGGGTGCCCACCTGCATCGATCGTCGCAGCTAGCGGTACTTCGGGTCTGCCCTGGGCGGACCCTTCAGAGAGCCGGCTGGCATCTACGCGATGCGAACGACAGCGACGCTCTGGAGGTGCTCGGGGATGGGGATGTCGGGAAGCTGGTCCTCGGGCCGGGGCAGCTTCGGTGGCCGTCCACGCCGCCTCTTGGTGGCGAGGATCTTCCCGTTGAGGAAGAGCTGCCCACCCCACACACCCCACGGCTCACGCCTCTCGAGCGCTCCCTCGAGGCAGGGGATCAGGGCCGGGCAGGTGGCGCAGATGTTCTTGGCCCGGGCGATGTCTTGCAGCTCCTCGCTGAAGAACATGCCGGCGAGCTGGCCGCTGCCGTCGTTGCAGCGGGCGTGTGCCCACCAGGTGTCCTCCATGGCGAGGAGCTCGGGTTCTGGTTCTTCGGCCGCACCGGACTCGTGGTCAGCGGGTCTGGTGAGGTCGAGGATCTCGTCGATGTCGGTTGCGGTGGGGGCCATCAGCCCATTCCCCTCGTGTATTGGTGCGAGATCTGCTGGTCGAAAAGTCATCTGAGAAACCAAAAAGGCCGCCGGGTGATCCCGACGGCCTTCGGAGGTTTGCGCTTCTGCGCCTGATCTGGTCAGGGGAAGCGCTCCAACGGCCGTCGGGTGGGTCGATCGGTGCCGAACACCGGGGACACCTGCTTCGCGATCGTCACGTGCCACAGCTTGTTGGCGACGGGCGCGGCGGTGCCGGCGTAGGCGAGGTGGGCGGAGCAGGTGTCACCGGGGCGCGCGGCACCGGTGGTCATGCCACCCATATGCATGGTGCCGGTAGTCATCGGTCCTGGTCCGTCCTCTCTCAGCCCCGAAGGGCGCAGTGTCGGCTGGGGTGCCGGGAAGGGGTCGCCCGCCCGTGGATGACAGCGCACCACGCGGTCCCCATCGGCGTCAAACATTTATTTGGATCTGGCGCGATTCGTTTGCTCTGCGGCAGAAATGGTGTGCCGGTCGCGCTGTGACGGGCCCGAGACGCCTACGCGGAGGTCGACGTCGCGCCCGCGGGATCGGCCGATCCGGTCGGATCCGTCGAGGCGGTCGGACCGCTCGGACCGCTTGGATCGCTCGGACCGGTCGGGGCGGCCGGATCCGCCGAGTCGGTCGCGGTCCTGAACAGGTGGTCGCGGTACCAGCGCAGCTCGGCCACGCTCTCGCGGATGTCGTCGAGCGCCCGGTGGTTGGTGGCCTTGCGGGGAGCGGCCTCGACCACCGCGGGCGCCCAGCGCACCGCCAGCTCCTTGATGGTGGACACGTCGACCGACCGGTAGTGCAGGTGGTTCTCGATGTCGGGCAGGTAGGCGGCGAGGAAGCGCCTGTCGGTGCCGATCGAGTTGCCGCACAGGGGCACGGTGCGGGGCGCTGGCACGTGCTGGCGGATGAACTCGAGCGTCGCCGCACCGGCGTCGGCCAGCGTGATCGTGGACGCCTTGATGGCGGGCAACAGGCCGCTGCGGGTGTGCATCTCGCGCACGACGTCGCCCATGGCGTCGAGCGCCTCGTCGGGCTGGTGGACGACGAGATCGGGCCCCTCGGCCACGATCTCCAGCCGGTCGTCGGTGACCAGGGTCGCGATCTCGACGATCACGTCCTTGGCGGGATCGAGGCCGGTCATCTCCAGGTCCATCCACACGAGCACGACAGCGAGGCTAGGTGTTCCGCCCGGAGGGCGCGCGCCCGGACCGGCCGGGGAGCACAATGGCGGCGTGCTGAGGATCCCCGTCACGTGCCTCGATCCCGACCTCCCGCTGCCCGCCTACGCGCACGAGGGCGACGCCGGGGCCGACCTGTGCGCTCGTCACGACGTCGTCCTGCGGCGCGGCGGTGGCAGGGCCGCGGTCGACACCGGGCTGTCCCTCGCCCTCCCCGATGGCTACGTCGGGCTGGTGATGCCGCGCAGCGGTCTCGCCCTCCGGCACGGCGTCACGTGCCTGAACACGCCCGGGGTGGTCGACAGCGGCTACCGGGGCGAGCTGCGCGTCCTCCTGGTCAACACCGATCCGGACACCGACTACGCGGTCCAGCGCGGCGACCGCATCGCCCAGCTCGTCGTGCAGCGGGTCGAGCGAGCCGACTTCGAACCCGTCGAGGTTCTGCACGCCAGCGACCGCGGCAGCGGCGGGTTCGGCCACACCGGACGCTGACCCGCGCGCGCTGTCTCGGGTCAGTCGTCGTCTTCGTCGTCGGTGTCGGAGACGGTCTTGTGGAGGACGACGCGGCGCCCCCCGTCCTGCACCTGCCAGCCGTCGACCGCCGCGTCCAGCACGGCTCGGGCGACCGACGGCACCGCCGTCACCCGGCGGGCAGGACCGTGCTCACCCGGGTCGGTGAGGTGCAGGTCGATGCGCATGCCGTCGGCCTCGACGTCGAAGACGAGCACCAGCGTGCCGTCGCCGTCCGGGTCGGGGGCGAGCAGCGCCGCCGCCTCGCCCACCGCGAGCTGCAGCTGCTCCACCTCGTGGTAGGTGAAGCCGGCGCGGGTGGCCAGCCCCGCGGCGGCCGAGCGGGCGATGCGCACGGCCGCGGAGGAGGCCGGCACGTTGAGCCTGATGCTGTCCGTCGGGGAGAGGTCCACGCCTCGGCGGAGCGTAGCTGCCGCACGCGTCGCCCTCGCCGGTGTCACGCCGGCAGGGGCGGTCGCACGACCGCGGCGGGATCGACGTCGGTACGTTCTCCGAGGTAGACGGGGTGCCTGAGCCGCCCGTCGGAGGTCCACTCCCCGTAGGCGATCTCGACCACCACCTCGGGCCGCACCCAGGTGGCACCCCGCCGGTGCAGTGCTTCGGGCGGGGGGACGAAGGGACAGGTGTCCGTGGTGAGGGGGGCCAGCCGGGCCGCGATGCGGTCGAGCTCGGCGGAGTTGAACCCCGACCCCACGCGGCCGGCGTAGCGCAGCACGCCGTCGCCGGGCCGGTCGTGGAAGCCGACGAGGAGCGAGCCGAGGCGACCCTCCCGGTTGCCGGCCCCGCCGCTCCAGCCCCCGACCACCAGCTCGTCGTGCCGGCGGACCTTCACCTTGAGCCAGTTGCGGGTGCGCGCACCGGGAACGTAGGTGGATTCGGTCCGCTTGGCGACGACGCCCTCGAGCCCGCGCTGGTCGGCCGCGTCGAGCAGGGCGGCGCCGTCGTCGTACACCTGGGCGACGTCGACGCCGGGGGGCAGGTCGCCGGCGAGCTGGTCGAGCAGGCGGCGGCGCTCGTGCCAGGGCCGCCCCGTCAGGTCGTGGCCGCCCAGGCGCAGCAGGTCGAAGACGACGTAGGCGACCGGGATGTTCGCCGCCCGCCGCACGGACTCCGCCCGCGACGACACGTGCATGCGGCCCTGGAGGCGCCCGAAGCTGGGACGACCGGCCTCGTCGAGCGCCACCACCTCGCCGTCGAGCAGCGCGTCGAGGGGGGCGAGCGCCGGGGCCAGGGCGTCGAGCTCCGGGAAGGCGGTGGTCGCGTCACGTCCGTTCGCGCTCCACGCCCGCACGCCCTCGGGCGACACGTCGGCGAGCACGCGCATGCCGTCCCACTTGATCTCGTAGATCCAGCCGGCGCCGGTCGGCAGCGTTCCGGTCGTGGCCTTCATGGGGGAGACCGCCACGGCCGGGAGCCTACGGGCGAGGGGCTCGCCCCGCGCGGCATCGGCCCACATCGGCCGGCCCCGCGGATACGACCTGGCTGACGCTCATGCCGGCGGCTGGCCGGTCGGGACTCCGGCCCCGCGTGCTACTCCGTGCCCCCGTCGGTGGGAGCGTCCTCGGTCGTCCCGTCGTCGTCGCTCCCGCCCGTCTCGACGTCGAAGGTGACCACCAGGTCGAGCTCGTCGGAGCCCCGCACCACGTGGACCGTCACGGTCGTCGCCAGGTCGGGGTCGGCCAGTGCCGCCTCGAGGTCGGGCGGACCGGCGATCGCGGTGTCGCCGAGCGCGGTGATGAGGTCGCCTGTGGCGAGGCCGGCCCGATCTGCGGGGCTGTCGTCGGCGACGCCGCGCACCAGCGCGCCGTCGCGCTCGGGCAGTCCCACCGAGGCCCGCAACCGTCGGGCGACGGGGGTCGGGGCGAGGCCCACGCCGAGCGTGCGCCGGCGGGGCGCGTCGCCGCGGCCGAGTGCGTCGAGGCGGCGGCGCAGGTCGGCCGTCGTCGGCTGGGCGAGCGAGAACCCGTCGCGGAGCCGCAGGGTGGTGAGGCCGAGGAGGCGCCCGTCGGCGTCGACGATCGGGCTGCCGGACGAGCCCTTGGCGAGCGGTGCCGTGTGTTCGACGGCGCCGGTGACGAGGCGACCCCGGGGACCGCGGAACGAGCGGTCGACCGACGAGACCATGCCACGGGTGATGCGCCGCCCGCCCGGGATCGCCGCGACGGCGTAGACGGTGAGGCCCTCCGACGGGGCCTCGTCGGCCCAATCGGGCGCAGCGACGCCACCGGTGTCGACCGCGAGGACGGTGAGGTCGCCGTCCGGGTCGATGCCGGTGGCCCGGCCCTGGACGACCCGCCCGTCGGCGAAGGTCACCTCGGTCGTGCGATCGCGCAGGTTGTGGGCGTTGGTGGCGACGAGGCCGTCGCCCACGACGACCCCGCACCCCCGGCCCCCGTGGCGGCCGATGCGGACGACCGCGGGCGCCACGGCCTCCGCGACCCGGCGGGTGATGGTCTGCTGGTCGTCGGTGCTCATGGGTGCCTCCCAAGCTTGTCACTTGCAATCTGCAAGTGACGTTATCGTGGCGACATGGCAACGCACCACGGCTCGTCCCGTCGCCGTCGATCCGCCGGGGGGCCGCCCGGCCGTGTCGATGCGCAGGCGCCCGCGCATCCCGCGGGGGTGGAGGCAGAGGGCGACGACGCGGTGGACCGGGCCCTCGCCCGAGCCGCCGAGGCGGTCGGCGACCGCTGGTCGCTGCTCGTGGTGTCGCGCCTGCTGCCCGGGCCCAAGCGGTTCGGCGAGCTCCTGGCGGATCTCGACGGCCTCGCGCCCAACATCCTCGCCCGACGCCTCGCCAGCCTGGAGGGCGAGGGGCTGGTGGTCGGCGAGCCCTACTCCACCCGGCCGGTGCGCCACGCCTACCGCCTCACGGCCCGGGGCGCCGAGTTGGCGGGCACCCTGCGCATGCTGGCGGGGTGGGCGGCGCCCGACGCGGACGAGTCCGGGGAGGGAGCCGGCCCTGCCGCCCACGAGACCTGCGGCACGCCGCTGGAGGCCCGGTGGTTCTGCGGCACCTGCGACCGGGTCGTCGAGGACCCGGCTCCGGTGCGCGTTCCCGGCCGACCCGACGGCCTACTGTGGCTGTGACCAGAGTCTGACCTGGGATGACGTAGCGCCCCGCTCCCACCCCGAACTGCGGGTGACGTCGCGCGCGGCAGCTAGCGTCCTAGCCTTCGGCGGACTTTCGCATCCAAGAGGAGCTACACCGATGTCCCAGGTCAGTCCCGGCTGGTATCCGGATCCGTCCGGACGCTTCGCCCAGCGTTACCACGACGGCACACGGTGGACCGAACACGTGGCCGACGCCGGCGGCCAGCGCAGCGTCGACAATCCCGAGGGCCAGGCGGCTCCCGCCGCCGACCCGTACGCCGGCCAGCAGCAGTCCGGCGACCAGTGGGGCCAGCAGGCCCAGCAGCCGCAGTCGAGCGGCGAGGGGTGGGCCGCCCAGGGCGGTCAGGCCGGCTACGGCCAGCAGCCCCAGCAGCCCGGCTACGGCCAGCCGTCCAGTGGCCAGGGGTGGCCCGCCCAGGGCCAGCCGCAGTCGAGCGGTCAGGGCTGGCCCGCGCAGGGTGGCCAGGCCGGCTACGGCCAGCAGCCGCAGGCGGGTTACGGCCAGCAGCAGGGTTACGGGCAGCAGGCCGGCGGCTTCGGCCAGCCCGGTGGCTACGGCTACGGCGGTGCCAGCTCCGGCGGGTTCACGCCGACGTTCGGCCTCATCGCCGCCGGTGTGGGTGGGCTCCTGGTGCTGATCTCGCTGTTCATCACCGACTTCCTCAAGTTGTCGTTCGACTTCGGCGGCGTCTCGGAGAGCCAGGGCATCTCCCTCGGCGACGACTTCGGCCCGGGTGCCCCGGCGGCGTTGGACACCTACGCGTCGTTCGGGCGCATCCTGGCGCTGCTGGTGATCATCGCGGTCATCCTCGCCGTGCTCCGGCTGCCCGCGCTCCAGCAGCTCAACGACGTGCCGAACCTGCCGATCATCATCGCGGCGGTGTGCGGCGTGTTCGCGATCTGGCATCTGCTCGCGATGTTCGCGAGCACGGAGGGTGCAGACGTGTCGCCGACGTTCTTCGCCATCCTCGGCCTGCTGGGATGGGGCGGCCTCGGGGCAGGGATGTTCCTGCAGCAGCCGATCGGCGGCGCCAAGCGCTGACGCATCGATCTGTGAGGGCCCTGCTCGGCGAACCGCCGGGTGGGGCCCTCGTCGCGTCCGGAGGGATGTGGCCGCGGGCCGTCGCGGCTACCGTTCCTGACACACCGTCAGGGATGCATCGCTGGCTCGACTCAGAGGGGGAATCGTGGGCGCGATCGAGTTCAACCTGCCCGACGTCTTCGACACCGTGGCCCGGGTCCACCCCGACCGCGACTGCTTCATCTGGGGCGACACCCACATCACGTTCTCCGAGA
>DASUQS010000150.1:0-6466 GCA_036280455.1 Acidimicrobiales bacterium | reverse complement strand
GGACGGTCGAGGCCCGTCGCAGGGGCAGCGGCGCCACCGACGCGGCCCACCGCTCCAGCGCCTCCGCGGTGGCGGCTGTGGCGGCGAGGTCGGCGTCGCGGGCCACGCCACCGCCGGCACTGCGGCTGGGATCGGTGTCGCGCGGGACGCTCGCGTGGTGGACGCCGGGCACCTGGGCGGCCGCGGCCGGCACCGCCGCGGGAGGGGCCACGAGGCCGTGGCGGGCACCGGTCGCCGTCGCGACGAGGGACGCGGTCACCGGTCGTCCTCGGTCGGTGAACCGACCTGAGCAGACGGGTCGACCCCGGCAGGTGTGTCGTCTTCGGCGGATGTGTCGACCCCGGCACGTGGGTCGACCCCGGCGGACGGGTGGACCTCGGCAGGCGGGTCGTCCTCGGTAGGCGGATCCGCCCCCGCAGGCGAGTCGGCCTCGACGAGTGGCGCGTCCTCGACGGATGGCTCGTCGTCGGCGGGCGGCGCCGGCAGTGTCGGCAGGTCCTGGGCTGCGGCGACGTCGGGACCCGTGACGTCCTGCGGCGGCCCTGGCACCATCGACGGGGCGGGAGGCGGGGCGTGCGGTGGGATCCACACCGCCGCGGGCCAGGTGGCCGGTTCGGGGCCGCGATGCGTGCGGCGGCCGATCCAGACCCCGTAGAGGACGGCGAGGGGCGACGCCAGCTCGACGATGAACGCGGTGAGCAGCGCCAGCGGCATCTCGAGCACGAACATCACCGGCGCCAAGACCGCCACCGCCGCGGGCACGCCCGCCGCCTGCCCCCATCCCGCCCCGGCGAGCCGCAGCGCAGCGCCGGCCAGCCCGAGATAGACGGCCAGTGCGACGACCCAGGCGAAGGTGGTCAGCTCGTCCTCGGCGCCGGCAACGCCCTGGAGGTCGTCGAACGTGGTCAGCAGGGCGACGAGCGCGACGAGGGCGAGCGGCAGCGCCAGCGCCGCCAGCACCGTCGGCACCGCGCGGGGACGGCGGTGGCGCACCGCTGTCTCGTAGGCGGCGCCGCTGGTGAACCCGCCGGCCAACCCCAGGGTGGCCAGGCAGCAGCAACAACAGCAGCAGCACGACGGGGTGGCCACCGTGACCGGTCCGGCCGGCGGATCGTGGAGAGTGGGCAGTGGCCGGATGGTGAGGGTCATGGCGCCGCGCCCCAGGGCAGGGCGACCCGGCCGTCGCCGGGGCCGGTGTCGCATCGGACGCAGCCGGCCAGCTTGTAGAGGGACTGCCGATCGGTGGTGCCGGTCTCGAGGTTCCAGGACACCGTGGCGTTGACCAGCGGGCTGGCGCCGCGTGCGATCAGTTCGAGCTGGACGTCCAGCAGCGCGGCCACGACGGGGAGCCGGCGGCGGACCGCGGGTTCGGCCGGCACGGTCGGCGTGGGCCAGCGTCGGGCCACGCGGGCGTCGAGGCACGCCAGGCAGGCGCTGGCGCCGGGGATGACGAGCGGCCCGAGGACGAGCGTGTGGTGGAGCGACAGGTCGACCCCGAGGTGGAGCCGCCCGGGCGGGACCTCGGGCCAGGCGGTGCCGGTGCGCACGGCGAGCACGGTGCCGGAGGTGCCTCCCTCGGTGAGGAGGTCGCGGAGCTCGCGGGCCGTCGCGGCGTCGACTGCCAGCACGGTCGGTGGGCCGTGCGGTGCGACCGGCACGACGGCGCCCAGTTCGACCAGCCGGTCGAGCAGGCGCGCCACGGCCTGGCGCCGGGCACCGGCGTCCCGGCCCGCCCCACCGGTTTCGCCGGTGTCGACAGTGTCGACGGTGTCGACGGCGATGGCGCCGCCCGCGGACCACCGCTCGACCGCCGCCCGCTGATCGGGGTCGAGGCCGTCGATCGCCACCCGTCGGTCGGCACCGGCCGACAGCACGAGGGTGGGGTCGGCGACCGTCGGCCCAGCGGGTTCCAGCACCCAGGCGGGCGACCACCGCAGCGCCGGGCGTTCGGTCCGGTCGGGGACCGCATCCCTGCGGCCCGTCATCACGTCCATGGGCGCACCGTACGCAAACTTGATCAGTTGATCAAGGCAACCCCTCTGCTATCGTCCCGGCATGGCAGCACGAGCCGGCCGCAAGCGCGGCAGCGAGACCGCCGGCGACCACGCCCGCGCCGCGATCGTCGACGCCACCGTCGCATCGCTGGCCGAGGACGGGTTCTCGGCGACCAGCGCCCGCGCGGTGGCCGAACGTGCGGGCATCGCCTCCGGGGGCGTCTTCTACCACTTCGGCTCGATGGACAAGCTGCTCGCCGCCGTCTTCGACCAGTGCCTCGACCAGCGGATCACCCGCCTGCGACCCGTGCTCGCCGCCCCGCTGGCCGATCTGCCCGACGCTCTCCGCGAGGCCGTGTCCGTCGAGTTCGCCCACCCGATGTCGCGGGCACTTCTCGAGGTGGTCGTAGGGGCCGCGTCGTCCCCGGAGCTGGCCGAGCCCGTGCGGCAGGGCGTCGAGCGCTCCTTCGCGTTCACCCGGCAGATCGTCGATCGCCTGGTCGAGGGCACCCCGCTGGCGGCGATCCTGCCCCTCGACCTGGTGGCGCAGATCGCAGCCTCGGCGTTCTTCGGCCTCGCCGTGCTCGACCTCGTGGGCACCGACATCGACGTGGACGGCATGACCGCCCTCGTCACCGCCCTCACCCGGCTCGGCGCAGGCGCCGGCCCCGCGGCCGGAGCCCACGCCCCGGGGGATCAGCTGGACAGCACCCGCTCGAACACCGACCGGTAGCTGTGGAAGGCGACGAGCAGCGCATCGGTCGACGCGTCCGCGTCCTCGCGCCACGGCTCGGCCACCTCGCGGCGCCGCTCGTCGATCGCCGCCTGCAGCGCGACGACGGCCTCGGCCACGATGTCGTCGGCGACCTCGACCGCTCGCCGCGGGTCGTCGACGAAGCCCGCCTGGACGGCACCCCATCGGCGGCGGAGGCCCGCGATCTGGTCCGTGCTCAGGATCGGTCCGTCATCCGGCCGGCCCGCAGCGGTGCGGCGTGCGGACTCGTCCACCTCGTCCGGGTCCGACGCGGTGACGGGGGCCACCACACCGTCGTCGGCGGACACGGGGATGTCCGGCGCCGGCTCCGTCTCCCCGTCGTTCACCCCGCCGTCCACCCGAGCGGGCTCGTGGTCGGAGTCGTCGACCGCACGCGGGCGGCTCGGCCGGGTCGGTGGGCGGCCGAAGGTCATCCCCGGCATGGCGGGATCGCTGTACGTGACCCTGTCCTCGGTGCTCACGACCGCACCTCCTCGGGACGGGCCGAGCGCAGCGTGCCGGAATCGCCGACGAGCGCCTCGAACAGCTCGTTGTGCTGCAGGAAGAGGGCGCGCAGCTCGTCGGCAGACAGCGCCGGCGCGTCGCCGAGCCCGTCGGAGCCCGTGCCGACCCGCGGCGCCGAGCGGAAGCGATCCACCATCACGGGATGGTCGACGGCGACCAGCTCGTATCGGTCGGTGTCCAGCTCGTACCGGTCGGTGTCGCTGCCGTCGGCCAGATAGCCGCGTGCGGTCATGGCCTGCTCGACCAGGCGCGCCGCCTCGGCCACGCTGGCCTGCGGATCGTCGACGAAGCCCGTCTGCACCACGCGCCACCGGGCGCAGAGGCGCTCGCGCACCTTCGGCGACAGGTCGCGGACCTCGGCGCTCCGCCGGCGCTCGAGGCGCCGGCGCAGGTCGGACTCGGCCGCCCGCCGGGCACCGTGCTGCTCGACGGCGCGCTCGTACTCCGGGCCGAAGCGCCGGCGCAGCTCGTCGGTCCGCCGCTTGTCCATCACGACGATCCCGATCGCGACGACCGCCGCGACCAGGACCACCAGCAGGAACCACATCATCAGATCGTCTCCCCATCCGTGCCCACGGGCCCAGGGGTACCCGCCGGGCGAGAGGAGCGATACGTTCAGCGGCCGGCGACGACCTCGTCCAGGGACGCCGGCGGGCGGTCGAGGGCGGCGGCCACGGCGGGGTTCACCACGTGGCCGCCCATCGTGTTGACGCCGAGGGCGAGCGCGGCGTCCTCCCGCACCGCCTCCGCCACGCCGCGGGCGGCCAGCTCCGACAGATAGGGCAGGGTCACGTTCGTGAGCGCGTACGTCGAGGTGTTGGGCACGGCGCCGGGCATGTTGCCCACCGCGTAGTGCACGACGTCGTGGCGCACGTACACCGGCTCCTCGTGGGTGGTCTCGTGGGTCGTCTCGACGCAGCCGCCCTGGTCGACGGCGATGTCGACGATCACCGCCCCGGGCTTCATCGACCGCACCATCGCCTCGGTCACCACCACGGGGGCCCGGCCGCCCGGCACCAGCACCGCCCCGATCACGAGGTCGGCCGCGGCCACGACCCGCTCGACGTTGCCCCGGTTCGACGCCAGCGTCGTGACGCGGCCCATCTGGATCTGGTCGACGTAGCGCAGGCGCTCGATGCTCTTGTCGAGCACGTTGACCTCGGCTTCGAGGCCCGCCGCCATCCATGCCGCGTTCCACCCGACGTTGCCCGCGCCGAGCACGACGACCCGCCCCGGCTGCACCCCCGGCGTGCCGCCGAGCAGCACCCCCCGGCCACCGTTGTGGCGTTGGAGGAAGTGGGCGCCGATCTGCACCGACATGCGGCCGGCGACCTCGCTCATCGGGGCGAGCAGCGGCAGCGAGCCGTCGGCGAGCTGGACCGTCTCGTAGCCGATGGCCGTGGTGCCGTGCTCGAGGAGGGCGTCGGCAACCTGCGGATACGCCGCCAGGTGGAGGTAGGTGAAGATCGTGAGGTCGTCGCGGAACCAGGTGAACTCGTCCGGCAGCGGCTCCTTGACCTTGCACACGAGCTGGGATCGCTCCCACACCTCGGACGCGTCGGCCACCATCTCCGCACCCGCGGCCCGGTACGCCTCGTCGGGCAGACCGGAGCCGGCACCCGCCCCGGATTCCACGAGCACCTCGACACCGTGCATCTCGAGCTCGCGCACGCCCTCCGGTGTGACCGCCACCCGGAACTCGTCGACCTTGGTCTCGGTGGGCACCCCCACGACCAGGCTCATGTGGCCTCCTCGCGCTCGTGGCTCGTCGAATCGTCGTTGCCAGGATCGCGGACGGGGGCGGCTCGCGCCGTGACGCCCCCGATCTCACCGTCGGAGGCCGCCCCACTAGGGTCGCCGGCCATGTCGCTGCCCCGCTCCCTCACCGCCGCGTGCGTCGCGGTCGTCGCCGTCACGGCCTGCGCCTCCGAGTCCGACGGCAGCGCGGGCGGGGGCGACCGCTCGCTCAGCAGCCAGCTCGCCTCCCTGCCGGCGGCCGAGGGCGACGACGTCGTCATCGTCACCTACGCCGACCTCACCCGTGCGGCGGAGATCGGCGGCATCGAGCGGCCCGACGACCTCGGCGACCGCGAAGCGATCGTCGACTACCTGATGGACATCGGCGGCGAGCGGCGCGAGGAGGGCGAGACCCCGCGGGTGGCTGCGCTCCTCCCGACCGCCGCGCAGGTCGCACGCAGCGCGTCCGACCTCGCCTCCTTCGAGGAGGAGGTGGGCTGGTCGATCCTGGACGTCGACGCGTTCGCCGAGCGCGACACCCCACCGCAACGCGTCAGCCTGCTCACCGGCGACTTCGACCGCGACCAACTCGACGAGGCCCTCGACGACAACGGCGACGAGGGATGGGTGCTCGGCGACCCCGAGGGTGGCTTCGACGTCCAGGACGTGTCGGTCGCCCGCCCCGTCGGCGAGACCCTGTGGATGCACCTCGACGGCAACCGCCTGGCGGTGGCGTGGGAGGACAGCGACATCGGCCGGGTCGTCGAGGCCGACGGTGGCGACGGCACCCTGGCCGGCGATCCGGGGCTCGCCGCCCTGGCCGCCGCGCTCGACGACCGCGGGGTCTACTCGGCGATGCTCGCCGCGAAGGAGGAGGGGCTCTCGGAGCCGTTCGCCGAGCGCGTGCTCGGTGAGTCGGCGACACCCGAGCGGATCGAGTCCATGGAGGGTCTCCCCGAGTGCACCGGCATGACCGCGGCGGCGACGGCCGTCGCGGACGACGGCGAGCCGCTGCTCGTGCTGGCGATCGCCCATACCGACGAGGACGCGGCGGAGGGCAACGTCGACGCCGTCACCACCGCGCTGACCGAGGGCGACCGGTCCTTCCAGCAGGGGCCGTGGAGCGACATTCTGACGGTCGAATCTGTCGAGGTCGAGGGCACCGTCGTCGTGGCGACGGCCCGGCCGGCGGACATGCTCCGGCCCCAGTGGCACCAGATGCTCGTCGACCAGTCGTTCCCGCCCTGCTGACCGTCCGCCGACCCGGTCGCCCCCGCCGCGCCGGCTGACAGTAGTGTCACCTCGGCAGACACCGGGGAGGGCTGGATGCACGATCTCGTCATCAGGGGAGGCACCGTCGCCGACGGCACGGGTGCCCCCACGCGCACGGCCGACGTGGCGATCACCGACGGGCGCATCACGCACGTCGGCGCCGAGGGCGCGGGCGGCTCCGGCC
>DASUQS010000149.1:0-2829 GCA_036280455.1 Acidimicrobiales bacterium | reverse complement strand
GCCGGTCACGACCGGCTCGGCCGCGGCCACGCCGTCGACGTCGGCCACCTCGTCGGCGAGCGACGCGTCGATGAGGCCACGGGGCGAGTCCATGCCGAGGTCGGTGCTGTTGCGCACCACGACGTCGGTGCCCGCGTTGACCTCGGTGAACAGGTCGTCGAAGTTGGCCCGCAGGGTGGATCCCAGCACGAGGGTGCCGGTGAGGAAGGCCACGCCCAGCACCACGGCGAGCGAGGTGCCGGCGAGGCGGCGCACGTGGGTGCGCATCTCTCGGATGGTCAGGAACAACATCGGTCATCCTCCGAGGGTCGAGATGCGGTCGAGGACCGACGTGGCGGTCGGGGCCTCGATCCGGTCGACGATCCGGCCGTCGGCCAGGAACAGGGCGCTGTCGGCGGTGGCCGCGGCGATCGGGTCGTGGGTGACCATCACGATCGTCTGGCCCATGTCGTCGACGGCCCGGCGCAGGAAGCCCAGGATCTCGGCGCCGCTGCGGGAGTCGAGGTTCCCGGTGGGCTCGTCCGCGAAGACGATGTCGGGGTGGCCGGCCAGCGCCCGGGCCACGGCGACCCGCTGCTGCTGGCCGCCGGACAGCTCGGACGGGCGGTGGTCGAGGCGGTCGCCGAGGCCGACCGTGCGGACGACCTCGTCGAGCCAGCCCTGCTCGGGTCTGCGGCCGGCGAGGCGGTCGGGCAGGACGATGTTCTCGTGCGCGGTGAGCGTCGGCACCAGGTTGAACGCCTGGAACACGAACCCGACGCGGTCCCGCCGGAGCAGCGTGAGCTCCTTGTCGGACAGCGAGCCGAGGTCGACGTCGCCGATGAAGACGCGGCCCTCGGTGAGCGTGTCGAGCCCGGCGACGCAGTGCATGAGGGTCGACTTGCCGGAGCCGGACGGCCCCATGATGGCGGTGAACCGGCCGGCCTCGAACTCGACGGACACCTGGTCGAGGGCCATGACCGCCGTGGCGCCCGAGCCGTAGACCTTGGTGGCGTCGACGGCCCGGGCGGCGGCGAGGCTCGTGGGGATGGGAGGGGTGGGGTCGGTGACGGTGCTCATCGGCTCTGCTCCTTCAGCACGTCGCGGCGCACGCGGTACTCCTCGTCCGAGATCTCACCCCGGGCGTAGCGCTCGGCCAGGACGGACTGGCCGCTGTGCCGGGCCCACGGGGGGCCACCCCGGCGGAACCTCCACACCGCGAAGGCGATGACGGCGATCCACACGAGGAAGAACGTGAGGGGGATGAGGGCCCACGGTCCGGGGCCGTCACCCCAGCCGTCGGCGTGCGTTGCCATCAGTGATGTGAACATGCACCGATCGTCCGCCCCTGGCCCCGCCCCGTCGTTGCCCCAGGGGATGATTCGCGCCTACACCGAGCGTCGTAGACAGATCCGGCCACGCCGGACGGCAGCCCGTCGCCACGTCGCCATCGGCAGATCGGCGAGGTCATAGGTGGCGCTTCCCGGCGGAACCCATGACCTCGGGTTGCGGGCTCTCCGCCGAGCCGTCAGCCGGCGTCGGACCAGCCGGGGCGGACGAGGCCGGACTCGTAGGCGAAGACGACGAGCTGGGCCCGGTCGCGGGCCGCCAGCTTGGTCATCGCCCGGCTGACGTGCGTCTTCGCCGTCATGGGGCTGACGTAGAGCCGCTCGGCGATCTCGTCGTTGGAGAGGCCCTCGGCCACGAGCACCATCACCTCGCGCTCGCGCTCGGTCAGCACGTCGAGCGCCGGATCGGCCCGGGGCTCGCGGCTGCCGGTGGCGAACGCGCCGATCAGCCGCCGGGTCACGCCGGGAGACAGGAGCGCGTCGCCGTCGGCGACCGCCCGCACGGCCCGCAGCAGCTCGACCGGCTCGGTGTCCTTCACCAGGAACCCACTCGCCCCGGACCGGATGGCGTCGAACACGTACTCGTCCAGCTCGAAGGTGGTGAGGATGACGATCCGCACGTCGGAGAGGCGCTCGTCGCCGACGATCTCACGGGTGGCGGACAGGCCGTCGCTGCCCGGCATGCGGATGTCCATGAGCACGACGTCCGGGCGTTCCCGCCGGGCGAGCGCGACCGCCTCGTCGCCGTCGCTCGCCTCGCCCACGACCTCGATGTCGTCCTGGGCGTCGAGCAACGCGGAGAAGCCGGCCCGTACCAGCGCCTGGTCGTCGGCGAGCAGCACACGGATCATGCGTCGCCCCGCCCGTGGTCCGGTTGGTCGTCCCGACTACCGTCCGGTCGGTCGTCCCGCGCGTGGTCCGGTCGGTCGTCGCGGCTGCCGTCCGGTTGGTCGTCCGGACGATCGTCCCGCCCGTGGTTCCGTGCGTCGTCCCGCGCGTGGTCTCGTTGGTCGTCGCGCCGGTCGTCCCGCGCGTCGCCCCGTTGGTCGCGCTCGTCGTCCCGCACCGGGAACCGGGCCCGCACGCGGAAGCCCTTTCCCGGTCGGGGCCCCGCTTCGAGCGTGCCGCCGAGCGCGTGGGCCCGCTCGCGCATCCCCGCGATGCCGCGCCCGCCGCCGCCCGGCGAGTCGACGCGCACCACGGCCGTGCCGCCGGCCCGGTCGACCTTTACCCCGGTCCCCGCAGGACCCGCAGGTTCGGGGCCCGTGCCCGTCCCCGAGCCCGCTCCGGTGCCCGCACCCGGGCCTGTGCTCGTGCCGAGCCCCGCGCCGGTGCCCGCATCCAGCCCTGCGCCGTCGTCGTCCACCTGCACCTCCAGCACGTCGTCGGCCCGCCGGAGCCGCACTGTGGCATGGCGGGCCCCGGCGTGGCGCACGACGTTCGTCAGCGCCTCCTGGACGATCCGGAACGCCGCCAGGCTCACGCCCGCCGGCAGATCCGT
>DASUQS010000148.1:0-2178 GCA_036280455.1 Acidimicrobiales bacterium | reverse complement strand
AGCTCGGCGAGCTGGCCCGCGAGTTCAACCGCATGCTCGACCGCATCGAGGCGGACGCCGACGAGCGCCGCCGCATCGTCGCCGCCGTGTCGCACGAGCTGCGCACGCCTCTCGCGGTGGCGCGTGGGCACCTGGAGCTGTTCGAGGACCTCGAGCCCGGCGACGCCCGGGCGGCGACGGAGGTGGCCGCCACGACCCGGGCGGAGCTCGACCGGCTCGCCCGGATCGTCGACGATCTCGCCGCCGTCGCCCGGGGCGGCGAGGAGGCCGACGTCGCGATCGGGCCGGTGTTCGCCCCGGACGTGATCGACGACCTCCGCTCGCGCGTCGCCGGCCTCGGGCTCGACGGCGTCGACATCGCCGACCCGCCGCCGGTCGTCGTCGAGGCCGACGAGCAACGCCTGGCCCAGTCGCTGCTGAACCTGGTGGTGAACGCGACGACGCACACGCCGTCGGGCACTGCGGTCGCGGTGACGTCGGCCGTCGACGGCGACCGGCTGAGCCTGACTGTCAGCGACGACGGCCCGGGCATCGATCCCGCCGTGCGCGACCGGGTGTTCGAGCCGTTCGTCACCACGCGGGACGCCGCCAGCCGCGGCGGTCGGGGCCTGGGCCTGCCGGTGGTCCGGTCACTGGTCGAGGCCCAGGGCGGTGACGTCTCGCTCACCACCGGCGAGTCGGGCACGATCGTGCGCATCCGCCTGCCGCTGGCGCAGTGATGGACCCGCCGGCGACGCCCGTACGACGCCCGTGCGGCGGCTGCGGGACCCGCCGGATCGGTGGTGGCAGGCCGTGACCGGCGGAAACGTGGCCGCCAAAGAACAGGCGGGGCCCGAGTTTCTACGGGGTGCGCGTGGCGGTTATCCTGTCTCGTCCACCCAAGCCCCCATCGTCTAGTGGCCTAGGACACCACCCTCTCAAGGTGGCGACACGGGTTCGAATCCCGTTGGGGGTGCCAGTTGAAAGACCTGATCAGAAGCCCACAGGCGCCCGCGACGAGCGTGCCAGCCATCGACAACGAGGCTCTCTACCAGGTTCGATGCTCGGGCTGCCACGGTCCGTCGGGGGAAGGCAAACGTCGGCCCAGCCCTCGTCGGTGTCTCCGACCGCCTGGCCGATGCGGACATGCACAACCGGTGCGCTTCAGGTGGCGAGCGTGCCGCTGCGTTGGATGGCGCGTTTGTCGGTGCCGAGGTACGAGGCGATGACGGCCGGGTCGTTGCGGACCTCATCGGGCGTGCCCGCCGCGATGATTGCACCGGCCTCCATGCAGTAGACGCGGTCGCTGATACCCAGGATCAGTGGCATGTCGTGCTCGATCACCAGCATGGTGATGCCGAACTGGGACCGGATCTCCTGCAGTAGCGGGCCGAAGGCCTCGGTCTCCTTCTGTGCCACCCCCGCGGTGGGCTCGTCGAGGCACAGCACCGGCGCGTCGAGGGCGAGCAGGCAGGCCAGCTCGGCGATGCGGCGGGTCCCGGTGGACAGGTTGCCGATCAGCGCGTCGGCGTACCGGCCCAGGCCGAGGAAGGCGATCAGCTCGTCGGCCTCGGCCCGCTGGCGGCGCTCGACCTGCGCCGCGCCCGGCCACCCCACCAGGGTGCCGACGAGCGACGTGCGGTGGGTGCGCTCCAGCGCCACCTGCACCGTCTCTCGCACGGTCAGGTCGCCGAACAGCTCCGCGTTCTGGAACGCCCGACCGAGGCCGAGGCGGGCGCGGGCGGCCGGCGCCAGGGCGCTGAGCTCGTGGTCGCCCAGCCAGACGCGCCCCTCACACGGCACGAAACCGCCGAGCGCGTTCATGAGCGTCGTCTTGCCGGCGCCGTTGGCCCCCATCAGGCCCACGATCTGGCGCGGCGCGATCGCCAGCGACACATCATCGACCGCCCGGTTCGCACCAAATCGCACGCTGACGCCCTCGACCCGCAGGGCCGCGGCACCGTCGACCGGAACCGGACGATCGACGGCGGCGACACGCGTCGAGCTGTCGAGTGCCGCCGGCCGGTCACGGGGCACCGCCGCGGGCGCCCGGCGATCGAGCCAGCGGAACAGCGTGTCCCGCGCCGAGTACAGGATCTGCACGAGCCCGCCGGGGAAGTACATGAGCAGGATCAGCAGCCCGGCCCCGCTGGTGAGCAGCTTCACCTCGGGCGTGTCGCCGAAGATCGCCGGCAGGCC
>DASUQS010000147.1:0-13549 GCA_036280455.1 Acidimicrobiales bacterium | reverse complement strand
CCTGGCTGATGGTCTTGCGCAGGGTCTCGGTGACGTGGGCGGGCGTGTCTCGGTGGTTCGCGAGCGTCAGGTCCTTCGCCATGGTGTGCTCCTGGTGTGCGAGCGGCCCCGCTGGCCGCGTTCACCTCGGGGACGGAGCTGGAGGGGCCGTCTCGACATGATCGGCAGATTCGCGGCCGACGATGTGACGCCCGTCCAGGAACCACGGGGACCGCTGGACCGACCCTGGCCGCTCGGCCCGGATCGGCTCCCGGTCTAGCGGAACAGGTCCTCGGCCGGCGGCCGCACGACCTCGGCGCGGACCTCGCCGCGGCCGAGCCACGTGGGGTCGACGCCGCGGACGACCGCGGCGCAGATGCCGCTCGACTTGCCCATGACCAGCTCGGCCGCGCCCGCGAGCTCGTCGACGACGCACACCTCGGTGACGGCCAGCTCGCGACCGAGCGCATCTTCGGTGCCCCGCAGGTCGACGACCGCCCGGATGCCGGCGCAACCGATGGCGACGTCGGTGAGGCCGCGCCGCCACACCCGGCCGAACGTGTCGCTGATGACCACTGCGACGTTCACGCCCAGGCGTCCCCGCAGGCCGTCGCGGAGGCGCCGGGCGGAGCGATCCGGGTCCTCCGGAAGCAGGGCGGCCCACCCGTGCTCGACGTTCGACAGGTCGACACCGGCGTTGGCGCACACGAAGCCGTGGCGGGTCTCGCTGATCACCAGCTCGCCCCGGCGGCGCAGCACCCGCACCGACTCGCCCTCGACGATCCTGTTCTTGCTCTCGGGATCGTTGGGGTCGATCGGGACCAGCTGCGCCTCGGCCTTGGACACGACCTTCTGGGTGACGACGAGCACGTCGCCGTCCGCGAGGTCGGGCACCGCCGCGGCCAGGAGCCGGGACAGGTCGTCGCCCGGGCGCACCTCGCCCACTCCCTCGACTGGCACGATCTCGAGTCCGCGAGCCACCACGACGTCCCTTCCGCTACCGGTGCTGTCCACAACGTCTGCGCGCCGCCACGCCGGTCAGGACAGGGCGACCGTTCATGGACGCAGCACTACCCGAGCACCACCTTGCACAGCGCGGAGGCGGCATCCGGGTCACGCATGATCGTGTCGGTCACGACGCAGCGCAAACCCGCTGCTCGGACGGCATCTGCATGGTCGGCATCGGCGTTGTCGATCACCAACGTGCCCGCGAACGGGGCGTACAAGCGGGCGACACCGGCCACCGAGTCGTCGTGGCCGAGCTCGCGCAGCAGGCGATCGGCGGGGCCCTTGAGCGCCCGGCCGCCGACGATCGGGCTGATGGCGATCACCGAGTCGCGCCGGCCGGTGACGGTCTCCCGGATGCCGGGGACGGCCAGCACCGGCCCGATCGACACGATCGGGTTGGACGGCGCCACGATCACCGTGCCGGCGGTGGCGAGGGCGTCGAGCACCCCGGGCGCGGGTGTCGCGGTGTCCGCCCCGGCGAACCGCACGGACGCCACCGGGACGTCGTGCCGCCGGGCCACGAAGTAGTCCTGGAAGGCGACCTCCTCGCCCGGCGACCCGTCCGGGCCGACGAGCGTGAGCCGCGTGCGCACCGGGTCGTCCGTGACCGGAAGGACGGTGAGGTCGAGCCCCCACGCCCGGGCGATCTCGCCGCTGACGGTCGACAGGGACGCGCCCTCGGCCAGCCGCTGCGTGCGGTAGAGGTGGGTGCCGAGGTCGCGGTCGCCGAGCCCGAACCAGGTGGCCCCGCCGTAGCGCTCCAGGGTCGCCATGGCCTGCCACGACTCGTCGCGCAGGCCCCAGCCGCGCTCGGGGTCGATCGCGCCTGCGACGGTGTAGACCACCGTGTCGAGGTCAGGGCTGATCGCCAGCCCGTGCAGCACCATGTCGTCCGCCGTGTTGACGACCGCGGTGACCTCGGTGGGCGGCACCGCTCGGACGAGACCCGCCAGCAGGCGGGCGGCGCCGACGCCGCCGCACAGCACCGAGACGGTCACGGCAGGGCGGGCGCCGGGCTCATGCGATGCCCTTGAGCTTCCCCTCGAGCAGGGCCAGGTCCGCGTCGACCATCAGGTGGACCAGACCCTCGAAGCTCGTCTTCGGCTCCCAGCCCAGCACATCGCGGGCCTTGGACGAGTCGCCGACCAGCAGGTCGACCTCGGCCGGCCGGAAGAACTTCTCGTCGACGACGACGTACTTCTCCCAGTCGAGCCCGACCCGGTCGAACGCGACCTGGCAGAACTCGCGCACCGAGTGCGTCTCGCCGGTGGAGACGACGTAGTCGTCGGGGGCGTCCTGCTGGAGCATCAGCCACATGGCCTCGACGTAGTCGCCGGCGTAGCCCCAGTCGCGCTTCGAGTCGAGGTTGCCGAGCCGCAGCTCGTCGGCCAGCCCGAGCTTGATCTTCGCCACCGCGTTGGTGATCTTGCGGGTGACGAACTCCAGCCCGCGGCGGGGGCCCTCGTGGTTGAAGAGGATGCCGCTGGTGGCGTGCAGGTCGTAGGACTCGCGGTAGTTGATCGTGATCCAGTGGCCGTACACCTTCGCCACCCCGTAGGGGGAGCGCGGGTAGAACGGCGTGGTCTCGCTCTGGGGCGTCTCGACGACCTTGCCGAACATCTCGCTCGACGACGCCTGGTAGAAGCGGATCGCCGGGTTCACGATGCGGATCGCGTCGAGCATGCGGGTCACGCCGATGGCCGTGAACTCGCCGGTCAGCACCGGCTGCTGCCACGACGTGGGCACGAACGACTGCGCCGCGAGGTTGTAGACCTCCTCAGGCGCGTGCTCCTGGAGGATCTCGATGATCGAGACCTGGTCGAGCAGGTCGCCCTGCACGAATGTGATGCGGTCCTGGAAGTGGCCGATCCGCTCCCAGTTGACGGTGCTGGTACGCCGGACCATGCCCAGCACCTCGTACCCCTTGTCGAGCAACAGCTCGGCCAGGTGGGAACCGTCCTGGCCGGTGATGCCCGTCACGAGCGCTCGCTTGGTCACGTTGAGGTCTCCTCCTGCAAGTGCGCCAGGTTGTCAGCAGCCAAGGCGGGCACGCCAGTCTGCCAGTACGTCGGACAGGGTCTGCTCGAGCGGGATCGTCGGCTCCCAGCCCGTGGCCCGGCGCAGGGCGCTGTTGTCGCCCACCAGGACCGGGATGTCGACCGGCCGTTGGAGCGCCGGGTCCGACACCAGCCGCATCGGCTGGTGGGCCATGCCGATCAGCGCCTGGGCGAGCTGTTCGACCGAGACGGCGCTGCCCCGGCAGACGTTGTAGACGGCGCCGGCCTCGCCCGCCTCGACGAGCAGCCGGTAGGCACGCACGACGTCGCGGACGTCGGTGACGTCGCGCCGGGGGGTCATGTTGCCGATCGGCACCTCGTCGCCGCCGTCGCGCTCGTTGCGGGCGATGCGGGCGGCGACCGAGGGGGCGACGAAGCGGTCGCTCTGGCCGGGGCCGAGGTGGTTGAAGGCCCGCACGCGCACGACGGGCAGCTTGTGGCCGAGCCACGCCTGCTGGGCGAGGGCGTCGGCGGCGACCTTGGAGGCGGCGTAGGGAGAGACGGGCCGGAGCGGCTGGCCCTCGTCGAGAGGAAGCTCGTCCTGGGTGACACGGCCGTAGACGTCGGCGCTCGTGACGGCGAGCACCCGCTCGGCGCCGGCCTCGCGGCTGGCCTCGAGGACGTTCAGCGTGCCGAGGGCGTTGGCGAGGAAGGTCGAGCGGGGCTCGGCCCAGCTGCCTCCCACGTCGGCCGCGCCGGCCAGGTGGTAGACGGCCTCCGGCTTGGCGGCGACGACCGCGTCCGTGAGCGCGTCCGCGTCGGTGATGTCGATGCCGTCGACGTTGCGTTCGAGTTGGACGACGTCGTCACCCTGCTCCTCGAGGTGACGGACCAGGTGAACACCGACGAAGCCCCCAGCTCCGGTGATCAGCGCTCTCACGGGCGGTCATCGTAGGTGGTCCGGCGGCGTGCCCGTGAACCGGGTCACGAGGACGCCTCCGCAACCCGCGTCAGGAGGGCCGCCACGGCGCCGGCCGCGTCCTCCCAGTCGTACCCGGCAGCGACCGCGTGACCCCGCCTGACCAGGGCGTGGCGGTGCTCGTCGTCGCCGATCACCCGGGCGATGGCGGCGGCCAGGACGCCCGGATCGCCCACCTCGACGAGGTCGGCGCCGTCACCGCACACCTCGGGCAGCGAGCCCGCCCGGGTCGTCACGACCGGCACCCCGGCGCTCATCGCCTCGATCGGGGGGAGGCCGAACCCCTCGTAGACCGACGGGTACGCGTAGACGGCCGCGCCGGCCAGGAGACCGGACCGGGTGGCCTCGTCGATGCGTCCCGGTCGGACGATGCGGTCGCGGTGGGGCGAGGCGGCGATCGCGCTCGTGAGTGCCTCGGCGCCCCAGCCGTCGGCGCCCGCGATGACGAGGCGCACCTCGGGGTCGCCCTCGGCCAGCAGGTCGAAGGCGGACACCAGGGTGGGAAGGTCCTTGCGCGGCTCGATCGTGCCGAGCGCGAGCACGTAGCGGTCGCCGCCCGCCACCGCCCGGCCCCGGGCCGGATCGCCGGCGGGGGCGGCCCGCACCCCGTGGTGGATGGCGACGACCCGCTCGGGGTCGGCCCCGAAGTGCTCGATGATCTCGCCCCGCACGAACTCGGACCCGGTGTGCACCCAGGCGCCGCGTCGCAGCGCCCGCCGGATCAGCGCCGGGTAGGTGAGCGTGAACTCGTTCGCCATCTCGGGGAAGTGCACGGGCGTCAGGTCGTGCACGCTCACGAGCTCGGCCGCCCGGGTGGGCGGGATCACGTAGTTCGGGCCCCACACGACGTCGTGGCGGCCGATCCAGCGGTCGATCAGCGGATGGTCGGCCCGGCGCCACACCTCGTGCAGCGGACGGGCGGCCATGGGGCGGTCGACGACGGCGACACCGGGCGGGACGACCTCGTGCAGGCGGCCGCGGCCCCGCCACGTGACGGCGTAGGCCGTCAGCGCCATGTCGTCGCGGCGGGCGAGCCGCTCGACCGTCTCGCGCACGACGATGCCGACCCCGGTGAGCGGGTCGAGTTGGGAGGTCAGGTCGACGGCGACGCGGAGCACGGGGTGGGAACCTACCGGGGTGCGACGGGTACATTGCCCCGCATGACCAGCCCCCTGGCCTCATCGCTCGACCGTCGCCGTCGCCTCGTCGGATGGTGCCTGGTGCCGCTCGCCGCCGTCGTGTTCGCCGGTTGCGGCAGCGACGACGACGGCGGCGCCATCCCCCAGTCGGGCGAGCGCGAGACCACCACCACCGAGGCGACGACCACCACCACGGCCACCGACGAGGCGGCGGCGGAGGCCGAGTCGCCCGAGACGACCGCAGCCGAGGGCGACGCGGCAGAGGCGCCGACGGGGGAGTGGACGATGGTGTCGCTCACGACGGGCGCCGAGGTCACCGAGGCCCCGACCGACGCCACGCTGACCTTCTCGGACGGCAGGGTCGAGGTGGCCACGGGGTGCAACACCGGGTTCGGCACGGCCGAGGTCGGCGACGGCACGATCGTGGTGGGGACGGTGGGCCTGACGATGATGGCGTGCCCCGACGATGTGATGGCCTGGGAGACCGAGCTCGCGGCGTTCCTCGAGGGCGAGCTGACCTACGAGGCCTCCGACGGTGGTCTCGTCCTCGCTCGCGGCGACACGGAGCTCACGCTCGAGTCGGCCGGCTGACCTCGACGCTGCCGCTCAGCGCGCGTTGACGGTGCGGTCGTCGAGGCTGCCGCTCAGCGCGCCTTGACGGTGCGGTCGACCTGCTCCGCGAGCTGGCGGACGGTCGCGCTCACCGTGCGCTCGAGGCTGCGGCGCTGCACCTGGAGGTGCTGAAAGCCGAGGATGCCGAGCCCCACCGCCGTGAAGACGGTGTTCTCGACGGCGTCGGTGACGTTGTCGACGGAGAAGCCGGCCATGCCCCGACGACACTATCGGGCGACCGGGGGGTCCGCGGACGGGCGGGAGCCCTCAGGTACCGTCCGCGCGTCGTGGAACCCGAAGAGCAGTCCTCGCCACCGCAGCCCGTGGTCGCCGTCCTCGTCACGCACGACGCGCCCGTGGACCGGTTCGCCCAGGTCCTCCATGCTCTCGCCGCCCAGGACCACCCCAACCTCGACGTCCTGGTGGTCGACACCGGGACCATCGATCCCACCGAGCGCGTCCACGCCGTCCTGCCGGCGGCCAAGGTCCATCGCCTGGGCGACGGCAACGGCGACGGCGACGGTCGACGTCGCAGGAGCGTCGGCTTCGGGGCGGCGGCCAACGTCGTGCTCGACCTCGTCTCGGGCGCCGAGTTCTACGTGTTCTGCCACGACGACGCCGCGCCCGATCGGCGGGCCGTCAGCGCGATGCTCGCCGCCGCCGAGCGGTATGACGCCGATCTCGTCGGGCCGAAGCTCGTCGAGTGGGACGACCCGCACCGGTTCACCCAGTTCGGCCTCACGGTCGACAAGGTGGGCGTGGCGCTGCCGTACGTGCAGCGCGGCGAGCTCGACCAGGGCCAGCACGACGGGTTGCGCGACGTCTTCGCCATCCCCGGCGCGTTCACGCTGGTGCGCGCCGACCGCTTCGCGGAGATCGGGGGGTTCGACGAGGCGATCGACTTCCTGTCCGACGATCTGAGCCTCGCGTGGCGGGCCCGGGTCGCGGGTGCCCGCGTCGTGGTCACCGCCGCGGCGCGCGTGCGGCATGCCGAGGCGTTCGTGGAGCGGCCCGACAGTGCCGCGGCGAGCCGGCTGGCGGCCCGCCATCGCGTGCGGGTGCTGCTCAGCAGCTGTCGCCTGCGGACCCTGATCACCGTCGTCCCCCAAGCGCTGCTGCTGGCCATGGTCGAGGCGATCGGCGCGCTCGTCACGGGACGTCCGGGCCGCGCCCGCGCCGCGGTCGGTGCGTGGCCGTGGAACCTGTGGCGCCTGCCCTCCCTGGTCGCGGCGCGCCGGGAGGTGGCCCGATTCCGCACGGTCGCCGACCGCGACGTCCGGCGCTACCAGGTGCGCGGGCTCGTCGGCCCGCGCCTCACGCTGCTGCGGGTGGGTGGCGACGGGCGCACCGACGGCGGCGTCCGGCACGGTTCCGGCGCCCGCCGCGTGGCGGCCGTGCCCGAGCGGGGCCACATGGACGTCGATCCCGCCGCCTGGTCGCCCGGGACGGTGCTGGTGGCCGTGGCTCTCGCCGGCGTGGTGCTGTTCGGCAGCCGGCACCTGCTCACCCGCTACGTCCCTGTCATCGGCGAGATGGTGCCCGCCGGTGGCGGCTCGCGCGACCTGCTGGGCGCCTGGGCCGGGGGCTGGCGGCCGGTGGGCCTCGGCGCCGACGCGGCCACGCCCGCTCTCACCGGCGCCGTCGGCCTGCTCGGCTCGTTGCTCGCCGGCCAGATCGACCTGGCGCGCACCCTCCTCACGGTCGGCCTGGTGCCCCTCGGCATCCTCGGTGCCCACCGGCTCGCCGGCCCCACGGGATCGAAGCGGGCCCAGGTCGCGGCGGCCGTGGCCTACGCCGCGGTGCCGCTGCCCTACGACGCCCTGGCGTCGGGCCGGTGGTCCGCGCTGGCCGCCTACGCCGCGGCGCCGTGGATGCTGTCCCGGCTCGCTCGCGCGTCGGGCGTCATGCCCTTCGGTCCGAGGGCCGACCGGCGTGACTCGCCGCTCCTGCCCGGCGGGGCGGGCGACGACCTGGTGATGCGCCACCGGCTGTGGAAGCACGTCGTCGCCACCGCCGCGGTCACCGCGCTGGCCGGCCTCCTCGTCCCCCAGGCGCCGCTCCTGCTCGTCCTCGTCGGGACCGGCCTGGCGCTGGGGTCCCTCTTCGCCGGGGAGGTGCGCGGCGTCGGGAGGATGCTGGTCGCCACGGTCGGCGGTGCCGTCGGGAGCGCGGCGCTGCTGCTGCCGACGACCCTGGACGTGCTCGCCTCCGACCGGATCGGCGAGGCCTGGGTCGGCCCGGAGCGGTCAGCCGAGGGCCTGTCGGCGGTCGACGTCCTGAGCCTGCGCACCGGGCTGGTCGGCATGGTCGGCGTCGCCTTCGCCGTGCTCGGCGCCGCCGCCGTCCCCCTGTTGATCGGGCGCCGGTGGCGCCTCGGCTGGGCCGTGCGGGGCTGGACGCTCGCCGTCCTGGCGTGGGGCGTCGTGTGGGCGCACGAGCAGGGTTGGATCACGGGTCGCATGCCCGATGCCGGTGTCGTGCTGGCGGCAGCCGCGGCCGGCTTGGCGCTCGCGGTGGCCCTCGGAGTGGCGGCGATCGAGCACGACGTGCGCGGCCGGTCCCGGCGCTTCGGCCTCCGGCGGATCGTCGTGGTGGCCGGCGTGCTCGCGCTCGCCGGATCGACCGCCTCCGTGCTGGCCGCATCGATGGACGGCTGGTGGGACATGCCCCGCGACGACTTCGCCGGCCTGCTGGGTCACGTCGACGACGAGGTGGCCGGGGGCCCGTCGCGGGTGCTGTGGGTCGGCGACCCCGAGTTGCTGCCCGGCGGCGACGGGTGGGACCTCGGCGACGACCTCTCCTACACCGCATCGACCGGGGCCGCGGTCCCCGGCGTCGCCGACCTGTGGCCCACCACCGGCGAGGGTGCATCGCCCCGCCTCGGTGAGGCGATGCAGCTCGCGCTCGGGCGCGACACGACCCGGCTCGGCCGCGTGCTGGCGCCCATGGCGGTGCAGTACGTGGCGGTGCCCCGGCAGCTGGCGCCCTCCGGAGACACCGGCGGTGCCGCCGCCGCGGCCGCGACCGACCAGCTCGTCGCCGTCCTGGCCGAGCAGCTCGACATGGCCCTCGTGCGCGGCACCCAGGGCCTGGTGATCTACCGCAACACGGCGTACGTGCCGCTGCGCACGGTCGTCGACGGACAGGAGGAGCGCGTGCTGGAGGAGACCTCGGTCGCGGCGCTCGGCGGGGTGGACCTGTCGGGAGCCGAGCCGGCGCTGCTCGGCGGCGAGGCGCCCCGCTCGGCGGGCGGGATCGTCGCAGGTGGCGGGACGCTGGTGCAGGCCTCCACGGCATCGGACCAGTGGCGGCTGACCGTCGACGGTCAGCCGGCCGACCACGCGACGGCCTACGGGTGGGCCGATGCCTTCACCGTCGAGGGCAGCGGTGAGGCCGAGCTGGTCTATCGCACGACGACCGGCGCCCGTGCGCTGGTGGCCGGGCAGGCGCTGCTCTGGGCGATGGCCCTCGCGGTCATGCTGCGGATGCGCTTCGGTGCGGGGGAGCGGCCGCCCGCCCGTCGGGCCGGGCGCCGGTCCGGCGAGCCCTCACCGGCCGGCGAGCCCGACGTGCCGCCTGCCGCGGTGACGGTGCCCGCGGTGCCGGAGACGGTGGGTGGCCAGACGCCGGAGGGGGCACCCGACCGGACGGGTGACCTGGTTCCCGTGGGCCGGTCGGCACGGTCGTCACCAAAGGTGTCCGCGCAGCCAGCGGAGCCCCGGGAACGGTCGGCGCCGGTCGCCGTGGGCGTGCTGGAGCGCCCGGATCGGTCCGCCGACGCCGGCGACGCGGGAGAGCCCCGCGGCGGCACGATGTCGGGCGGCGCGCCGTATCCCGATGCGGCTTCTCCCAGATCCGCGGGAGAGGTCGCCGACACCGCGGTCGATGCCGAACCCGACCCCGTGGACGTCGCGGACGCCGCCGAACCCGACGATGCGGAGGCTGGCGACGCTGAACCCAGCGATGCCCAGCCTGGCGACGATCAACCCGGAGACATCGAAGGCGGCGACGCTGAACCCAGCGATGCCCAGCGTGGCGACGATGAACCCGGCGACGCTGAGCCCATCGACGACTCCGATACCCCCGGCCCCAGGGACCCGTCCCCGCGGGCGACCGCGGGTCGGTCGACGCGGCGATGAGGCGGCGCGACGAATCCGTCGGAGCGGCCGCCCACGTGCACGGCGGGCGCGCCGTCCGCTCGGTCGAGAGGACGGACGGGCACACCCGCGCGATCCGGCTCGGCGTCCTGATCGGCCTGGCCGCCGTGCTGGCGACGGCTGTGGTGGTCGACGGCGAACCCGAGGATGCGGCCAGCGCTCCCGCCGCCCCCGAGCGGGTCGCTGCCCTCATGCCGGCGTCGTCACCCGCCGACGCGCAGGCGTCCACCTGGTACTGCGCGGCGGGCACCGCCGTCGACGGCGGCATGGCCGACCACACGGTGACCATGCTCAACCCGACCGACGGTCCGCTGGTCGCCGCGGTCACCGTCTTCGCCGGCGCCATGGTCGGCGACGGCGAGGGTGCGCACGGGTCGGTGACCCGCGAGATCCCGCTCCCGGCCGGTGAAGAGGTGGCGCTGCGCCTCGCCGAGGTGGTCGAGGCCCCGCTCGCGGCCGCGCTCGTCGAGGTCGACGGCGGCGACGTCGCGGTCTCCCACCGCGTCGCGGGCCCGCACGGCGGCGACGTGGCACCGTGCTCGACGGTGGCCGCCCCGACGTGGCACCTGGCCTGGGGCGCGACCACCCGGGACACGCGCGACGTCGTCGTCCTGTTCAACCCGTTCCCGAGCGGCGCCACGGTCGACGCCGTGTTCGCCACGGAGGACGGGGGCCGCGAGCCGGTCAGGCTCCAGGGCCTGCCGGTGCCGCCCCACAGCGTGGTGGGAGTCGACCTCGGCGACGACGTCACCCGCAGCGAACAGGTCTCGGCGACGTTCGCTGCTCGGAGCGGCAACGTCGTGGTCGAGCACCTCCAGGAGTACGACGGTTCGCTGGAGGTGCGTGGGCTCTCGCTGGCCCCGGGCGTCTCGGCCCCGGGGGAGACGTGGGTCTTCGCCGACGGGGAGGCTTCGACCCGGGCGCCGGTGACGCCACCCCCGGAGGCCGGGACGGACGGAGCCGACGACGCCGACGCCGACGAGTCGTCGTCGGGGGAGGACACGGACACGGAGCCCGACGAGGCCGCGTCCGACGACACGGACCCGGACGGCGAGGCCGCGTCCGACAGCGAGGCCGCGAACGACGACGAGGCCCCGGACGACGAGTCCGGGAACGAGTCCGGCGACGACGAGCCGGACGAGGACGAGAGCATCGCCACCGAGCGCATCGTCGTCTACAACCCCGGCGAGGAGCGGGCCGAGGTCGACGTGCAGGTGATCCCCGCCGCGGTCGAGGGCGAGGACGACGCCGCTCCGGCGCCGCAGCCCTTCGGTCTCAGCGTGGGTCCTGGCCGATTCGAGGTGCTCGATCTCGGCGACGAGGAGCGCGTGCCGGAGGGCGTCCCGCACACCACCGTCGTCCGCTCGACCAACGGGGTCGGTGTCGTGGCCGAGCGGGTCACGGCCGACCATGGACCGGTACCCGAGCAGAGCTCCCAGCGCTCTGAGGCGCAACCGCGCACATCCGAGATCTCCGCCACCACGGGATCCCGTCTGGCAGCGCCCGTGTGGCGCTTCCTCGGGATGGGCGACCCCGAAGACGAGGGCAGCACGGTCTCGTTCGTCGTCTACAACCCCGATCCGGCCGCATCCGTGTCGGTGCGCGTCGACCTCCTCCCCGACGGCGCGGCGACTGCGGGCGACGCCGAGGAGGACGCGGAGGACGACGCCGCCGAGGACACCACGACGACGACCACCACCGGCAGCGACGACCCGGAGGACACCGACCGGTCGACGGCGGACGGGGCGAGCGACGACGACTCCGGGGAGGACGACGACTCGGCGGGCGACTCGGACGAGGCGGCAGGTCCCGACGGCCTGACCGCACCGGTGCGGGTCGGGCCAGGTGAGCAGGCGGTCATCGAGCTCGATGCCGACCAGGCGGCGGTGGCCACCGCCGCGATCCTGGAGGCGGACGGCCCCGTCGTGGTGGATCGGGTGGTTCGGCTCGAGGACGGACGGCGCCGGTCGCTCGGCGGCGGGATCCCCGCGGCCGCGGGCGCGCTCGCGCTGGATCGGCCGGCCGCCGACGGTTGGTTCGGCGCCCGCGGAGGCTGAGCCGACACCCGCTCGGCCGGTTGGTGGCGGGCACTCCCGGGCGCGACCATCGGGGCGTGGAACGGCTCGTGCTCGTGTTGGTTCTGGTGGCCGTGGCGATCGGCGTCGCGGTGGTGCTGGAGCGTCGGCGTCGTCCGCCGGCGCCGACCAACGCGGGGCACACGCTGCCCGACCAGCTGGACCGGGCGGACTTCACCCGGTCCGAGGCCCCGTGGCTGGTCGCCGTCTTCACGTCCGCCACGTGCAACACGTGCGCCGGGGTGTGGGACAAGGCCCGCCTGCTCGAGTCCGACGGGGTGGCCGTACAGGAGGTCGAGGTGAGCGCGGCGCGCGACCTGCACGACCGCTACCGCATCACGGCGGTGCCCGCGGTCGTCGTGGCCGACGCCGCCGGCGTGGTGCGGTCGACGTTCCTCGGCCCGATCACCGCCACCGACCTGTGGGCCACGGTCGCCGAGCTGCGCGAGCCGGGAACCCTCCCGACCGGCGGCTGCGACCACGGCGTCGCGGACTCGACCGCTTGAGCAGGGCGCGGGCCGGCGCCCGGCCGATCAGGTGGGCGGGGCCGGAGGCGGGGGCTGCGGCGGTCGCGATCCCGCCAGCGCCTCGTTCGGGGCGGCGACCGGGGCGTCGGGGCCCTGGCCCGGACCGATGTCGACCCCGCGCTCGCCCTTGCGTCCGCCGTTCTCGGAGCTGTCCGAGGTGCCGGCATCGACGGGAGCCAGCCCGCCGCCCCCCAGGTTGATCAGCCGGTTGACCTCGGAGCCGTCGATCGTCTCGTGCTCGAGCAGGGCCCGGGCGACGAGGTCGAGCCCGTTGCGGTGCTCGCGCAGGGCGACCCGGCAACGCTCCTCCTGCTCGCGCAGGATGCGCTCGACCTCTTCGTCGATCACGCGCGCGGTCTCGTCGGAGTAGTTGCGGGAGTGCAGCAGGTCCTCGCCCAGGAAGACCTCGCCGCTGGAGCTCCAGGCCATGGGGCCGACCCGCGAGGACATGCCCCACTCGGAGACCATCTTGCGGGCGAGCTCGGTGGAGCCCACCAGGTCGTTGTTGGCGCCGGTCGAGATGACGTTGAACACCAGCTCCTCGGCGCACCGGCCGCCCATGCGGACGACGAGGCTGTCCTCGATGTAGTCCTGCCGGTAGATGTGCTTCTCGTCGACGGGGAGCTGCTGGGTGACGCCGAGCGCCATGCCGATGGGCAGGATCGTCACCTTGTGCACGGGGTCGGCCGTGGGCAGCACGGCGGCGCACACCGCGTGGCCGGCCTCGTGGTAGGCGATGACCTCCTTCTCGGGGTCGGAGAGCGCCATCGACTCGCGCCGTGCGCCCATGAGCACCCGGTCACGGGCCTGTTCGAAGTCGGTGGCCCGGATCTCGTCTTGACCCGACCGCACCGCGAACAACGCCGCCTCGTTGACCAGGTTCGACAGGTCGGCACCGCTCATGCCAGGGGTGCCCCGGGCCACCAGGTCGAGGTCGACGTCGGCGGCGAGGCGCTTCGACTTGCAGTGCACCTCGAGGATGGCGCGGCGCTCGTCGGCTTCGGGCAGCGGCACCACGACCTGGCGGTCGAAGCGGCCCGGGCGCAGCAGAGCGGGGTCGAGGATGTCGGGACGGT
>DASUQS010000146.1:0-5202 GCA_036280455.1 Acidimicrobiales bacterium | reverse complement strand
GGCGATGACGGTCGACGCGGGGTCGTCGTAGCTGTAGCGCCGACCGGAGGTGTGCCGCGTCCCGCGGTACCCGTCGACGTCCCGCTCGGCGTCGCCGCTCGGGATGAGCCGCACGCCCAGGTGGCGCAGCACGCCGGCGACGTCGAAGACGGCGGCGCCGTCGATCTGGGTGAGGGCGTGGCGCAGCGGGGCGAGGTGCATCGGCTTGTCGATGTGCAGCGGCGGCGGGGTGGGCAGGCGGTGCTCGACGGTGGGACCGTCCGACGCGTCGTCGCGGTACACCAGCAGCGCGCCGATGCCGTTGGCGCCGAGGTCGTGGACGGCGAACTCCAGCAGGTGCTGCAGGAGCTCGATGTCGTGCGGGTGCTTGCACGCCCGGACGATGTCGATCCAGCCCTGGACCGGCGGCTCGTGGTGCCAGCTGAAGCCGTCCCAGCGGAGGACGCCGACCTCCCCGACGATCCGCACGAGGCCGCCCGGGTGGCGCTGGACGATCGTCGCGCCCATCGTGCGGGCGATCACGCCGAGGTCCCGCTCCGATCCGGCCGGCCGGTTGAACACGAGCCACTCGCCCGGCGCGGCGACCTCGCGGACGAGCCAGCTCGCGAGCCCGTCGGCGAACCGGCGCGCGGCGTCGAGGGGCTGTTCCCCGACCGCCATGCGGGTGATGTCGAGCCCGGTGCCGGCATCCCAGGTCGCCGGGTCGGTCGTCGGCGACACGATCGTGCCGCTGCTCGGCACCCGCCGCTCGTGCACCGGGGGGCGGAGGGCGTGGTCGATCTCCTCGATCAGCAGGTCCCGATCGATCCCGCCGAGGTCGAGGCCCTCCTCCGCGAGCTCCTCGGCGAGTCGGCGGAGTCGCCCGCTGGTGCCAGACATGGGCGCCACGCTAGGAGGGTTCCGAGCAGTTCCGGTGGGGCCGCGAGGCGGGGCCAGGCGTCGCGGTCCTCTAGAAAGGGCGGCCGACGAGAGCGGACGACCGGGGGGCGCGTCGCCACCCGCCCCGCCGTCCGGAAGGGGAGTCCCGATGCAGCTCGCACCGCGCGCGGTGATGGCCGAGACCGACGACGAGGCCGTGTCGCGCGTCCCGTTCGCGGTCGGGGCCGCCGGCGTGGGCGACCTCGCCGTGACGGTCGACCTCGACGCGGGCCGACTGACATGGTCGCTCGCCAACCGCGGTGACCGGTCCGTGCGGGTCCGACGGGTGGGCGTCGAGCTCGCCGTGGACGGCGTCGATGGCCCGCTGCGGATGTTCCGCCACGGCTACCAGTCCTGGTCGCCGTGCGACACCGCGGTCGTCGGCGTCGACAGCGACCCGTCGCGGCGCGCCGCGGATCTCGCGTCGTTCCTCGGCGCCTACCACGCGGAGCAGCGCCCTGCGGGCGAGGGGGAGATCCGCTCCGAGTGGGTGACGGTCCTCGCCGACGACCGCTCCGCCGTGCTGCTCGGCGCCGTCGGGGGATCGGGGCACGATGTCACCTTCCGGGCCCGGCACGACGAGGGCTCCACCCCGGTGCTGTCGATCGAGGCCGTGCTCGGCGGCGCCCGCCTCGATCCCGGCGAGCGGCGCACCCTGCACGACGTGCGCATCGACGACGGCGCGGGGCGGGCCGACCCCGGCGCGGCCCCGGCCCTGCTCGAGGCCTGGGCCGCCGAGGTCGGCGCACACGAGGGCGCACGAGTCGATGCGCCCTACCAGGTCGGCTGGTGCTCCTGGTACCACTACTTCAACGACGTGACGGCGGCGGACATCGACGTCAACCTCGCCGCGGCCGCCGACTGGCCCTTCGACGTGTTCCAGGTCGACGACGGCTACCAGCGCGCCATCGGCGACTGGCTCGCGACGAGCGAGGCCTTCCCGGACGGGCTCCCTCGCCTCGCCCGCGCCATCGCCGCCGCCGGTTTCCGACCCGGCATCTGGCTGGCGCCGTTCCTCGCCGCGCCCGACTCGCAGGTCGCGACCGAGCACCCCGACTGGTTCGCCCGCCACGCGAGCGGGCGCCCGCTCGGGGCGTGGTTCAACCCGGCGTGGGGCGGCGGTCAGGACGGGGTCATGTGGGCCCTCGACACGACGCACCCCGAGGTGCAGGCCCACCTCGAGCGCGTGGCCCGCGAGCTCGTGGCGATGGGGTTCACCTACCTGAAGCTGGACTTCACGTTCGCCCCGTCGCTCGACGGCGCCTGGCACGACGACCGGGCGACGCCCGCCGAGCGCGTGCGCGCCGGCTACGACGCGGTGCGGCGGGGCGCCGGCCCGGATGCGTTCCTCCTGGGCTGCGGCGTCCCGCTCGCCAACGTGGTCGGCGTGGTCGACGGCAACCGCATCGGCCAGGACGTGGCCCCGGAGTGGTCGGTGCCACCCGAGCGGGAGATGGTGCCCGGCTACCTGGCGATCCAGCCTGCGGTCGCCTCCGCGGCCGGCAACACGCTGGCCCGGTCGTTCATGCACCGCCACCTCTGGCTCAACGACCCCGACTGCCTGATGCTGCGCACCGAGCAGACCGAGCTCACCCCTGCGGCGATGCGCACCTGGGCGGAGGTGGTCGCGATCTCGGGCGGGATGGCCCTGGTCTCCGACGACCTGCGGCTCCTCGACGACGACGCCGAGGCGACGTTGCGCGACGTGATCGAGCGCGGCCGTGCCAGCGATCAGCGAGCCCTCGCGGGCTCCCCCGCCCGGTGCGGCGACCTCGCGACGGCGCGGCGGCCCGCGACGCTCGCCTCCGGACCGGACGAGCTGCACATCGACCTCCAGGCGGGCACGAGTCGCGTCACCCGGTCGTGATCGCCCCCGCCTCGTGCCGCCGCGCCACGGCGGCGAGGACGAGCGGGAACAGCACGGTCTCCTCGAGGCGGATGTGGTCGTCGACCGCCGCCGACAGCTCGGCCACGGCTCCGGCGCGCTCTGCGGGGTCGGACGGGACCTCGTCGAGGGCGGCCAGTGCCCGTTCGATGTGCCGGTGGTCGCGCTCGAAGGCGTCGACGACCTGGCGATCGACCAGCGAGACGATCGCCGCGTAGACGTCGTCCTCCGCCTGCAGGTGCGTGCGCGTCGAGGTGCGGGCGGCCTCGGCGGTGTCGACCGACGACGAGGCGGGAGCCGTCGCGAGCGCCTCCCGCAGCTCGTGGTGCTCGTCGCTGAGGCGCGCCAGCACGGCGACGAGGGGATCGTCCGCTATGGCACCCCCCATCCACCCGCGGAGGTCGTCGGAGGTCACCCGGCTCCCGTCCAGGTGCAGGCTGATGGCCTGCATCGGGCAGGCCGTCACGGCCCGGACGATCGTCTCCTCCGGCTCGCCCCGCGGATCCACCACGAAGGCGAGGGCCCGGTCGTCCTGGTCGAACACCCGGGGTGCCACGTGGACGCACTGGCCCGAACCGATGCACCGGCCCCGATCGATGCGGATCTCCAGCTCCATGCCCCTGCTCCTCCCGGCATCCCGACCAGCGAGCGACAGCATCGCTCGAATAGTTCTAGCAGTCACTAGAGAAGGTCACCACAACGTCCGGGCGGAGGCGGCCATACGCCTTGGGGACGACGGCGGCCCATGTGGTGGAATCCTCGCCATGGCCGACAGGATCGAGATCTCCCGCGACATCGCTGCCTCCCCCGAGGAGGTGTACGCCGCCATCTCGGACGTCACCCGCATGGGCGAGTGGTCCGAGGAGTGCCACGCGTGCGAGTGGCACGACGGCGTCGACGGGCCGGCCGTCGGCGCGACGTTCGACGGCCACAACCGCAACGGCGACAACGAGTGGACCAGCCAGGGCAAGGTGATCGAGGCCGAACCCGGCCGCTCGTTCGCCTTCGAGTGCTCGATGTTCGACTTCCACTACTCGACGTGGGGCTACCGCATCGAGCCGACCGAGACCGGGTGCCGGGTGACCGAGTGGTCCGAGGACCTCCGGCCCGAGTCCGCGCTGCAGTTCAGCAAGGAGATGTCGGGCATCGACGACCGGGACGCGCGCAACCGCCAGACCATGAGCGGCACCCTCGAGCGCCTCGCCGCCGCCCTGGAGTCGTGACCGCCGGCGGGGCCGATCGCCCCCGGTAACACGACCGGGCCGGGGGTAGACGCCTCCTGGCGTGTGCACCGCCTCCCCCGCCACCATCAACGTAGCCCACGGGTGGGGGCTTGCCGCAAGGGCCTCGGATGTGCGCTGAATGCTCGCCGTCGACCGCCTGACCAGGGTCGACGTGGGAGGCAAACGAGATGCACATCGCTGACGCCGATCGCTACGCCCTGCCGTTCGAGGAGGTCGACCGCACCCACGTGGCGGTCGTCGGCGGCAAGGGCGCGCACCTGGCGGAGCTGGCGCGTATCGACGGCGTCCAGGTGCCACCGGGGTTCTGCGTGACCACCGATGCGTTCCGGCGGATCCTGACCGACGCGCCGTCGATCGACGGACCCCTCGCCCGACTGGCGCGTCTGCGGCCCGACGACGCCGGCACGATCCGGGCGCTCTCCGGGGAGGTCCGCCGAAGCATCGAGGCGGTCGCGATCCCCGGGGACGTGGCCGCGGCCATCACCGGCGCGCTCGCCCGGCTGGGCGCGCAGACGCCGTGCGCCGTGCGTTCGAGCGCGACAGCGGAGGACTCGCCGACGGCCTCGTTCGCGGGCCAGCAGGACACGTTCCTCAACGTCGTCGGGGCGGACGAGATCCTCCGGCACGTGAGCCGGTGCTGGGCCTCGCTGTTCACCGAGCGGTCCGTCACCTACCGCCTGCGCAACGGCATCGACCCGCGCGGTGCGCTCATGGCCGTGGTCGTGCAGCGGATGGTCGCCGCAGACGCCTCCGGCGTGCTGTTCACGGCCGACCCCGTCACGTCGAACCGGAAGGTCGTCGCGGTGGAGGCGGTCCTCGGCCTCGGCGAAGCCCTGGTCTCCGGCCTGGCCGACGCCGACTCCTACACGGTGCGCAACGGCGAGATCGTCACCAGGACGGTCGCCACGAAGGAGGTGGCCATCGGCGCCTCGCCCGCAGGCGGGACGCGCGAGCAGGCGGTCGAGCCGTCACGCCGGCAGGAGCCGGCGCTGACCGACGAGCAGGTGGTGCGGCTCGCGCGGCTCGGACGGCGCATCGAAGCCCACTTCGGCCGCCCCCAGGACGTCGAGTGGTGCCTGGTCGGCGACGACGTCCACATCGTGCAGAGCCGGCCGATCACCACGCTGTTCCCCATCCCGGCGGTCGACGACGACG
>DASUQS010000145.1:0-2405 GCA_036280455.1 Acidimicrobiales bacterium | reverse complement strand
CGCGAGGTGCACGTGCGCATCAGCTCGCCGCCGGTCAAGTGGCCCTGCTTCTACGGCATCGACTTCGCCACCCGGGCCGAGCTGATCGCCAACGGTCTGACCTCCGACGAGATCTGCCGCTCGATCGACGCCGACTCGCTCGGCTACATCGGCCTCGAGGACCTCGTCGAGGCCACGTCGGTGCCGCGCAACGACCTGTGCCGCGCCTGCTTCGACGGCGAGTACCCCATCCCGCTGCCCGACCCCGAGCGGCTCGGCAAGGGCCTCCTCGAGGTGCCGCCGACGATCGACGCCGACGGGCTCGCCGCCTCGCTCGCCGGTGCCGGCGCGACCGACTCGCTGCGGCGCCCCTGACCGACCGCCCCGCGCCCCGCCGTACCGCCTGACGAGGAGCCCGATGACCGACAACGCCTATGCCGAGGCCGGCGTCTCCATCGAGGCCGCCGACCGTGCCATCGACCTGATGAAGGGCTGGGTCGAGAAGGCGCGGCGTCCCGAGGTGATCGGGGGGCTGGGCGGCTTCGCCGGGCTCTTCGACGCCTCCGCCCTGACGAGGTACGAGCGTCCGCTGCTGGCCACCTCCACCGACGGGGTGGGCACCAAGGTCGCGATCGCGCAGGCGATGGACGTCCACGACACCATCGGCTTCGACCTGGTCGGGATGGTCGTCGACGACCTGGTCGTCTGCGGCGCCGAGCCGCTGTTCATGACCGACTACATCGCGTGTGGGCGGGTGGTCCCCGAGCGGATCGCCGCCATCGTCAAGGGCATCGCCGAGGCCTGCGTGCTGGCCGGCACCGCGCTGATCGGCGGCGAGACCGCGGAGCACCCGGGGCTGCTCGGCCCGGACGACTACGACGTCGCCGGAGCCACCACCGGCGTGGTCGAGGCCGACCGGCTGCTCGGCCCCGGCCGGGTGCGGCCGGGCGACGTGGTGCTCGCCATGGAGGCCAGCGGCCTGCACTCCAACGGCTACTCGCTGGTGCGCCACGTGCTGCTCGGCCAGCCGGACCGGGGCGGTGCCGGCTGGGCGCTCGACCGGCACGTCGACGACCTCGGCCGCACGCTCGGCGAGGAGCTGCTCGAGCCGACCCGGATCTACGCCAAGGCGTGCCTCGACCTCGCCCGGCGGACCGACACCCACGCGATGTCCCACGTCACCGGGGGCGGCCTGGCCGCCAACCTCGAGCGGGTGATGCCGGTCGAGCTCACCGCCACCATCGACCGCGGCACCTGGACGCCGCAGCCCGTGTTCGACGTCGTACGGCGGGTGGGCGCGGTGTCGCAGGAAGACCTCGAGGCGACGCTCAACTGCGGCGTCGGCATGGTCGCCCTGCTGCCCGCCGCCGAGGTCGACCGGGCGGTCGAGGTCCTCGCCGGGCACGACGTCCGGGCGTGGGTGGCCGGCGAGGTCCGCGCGGCCGGTGACGACGGTGCCGTGGGCGGCTCCGTGGGCCTGGTGGGGCAGCACCCGACCTGGTAACTGCCCCGGAGAGTCCCCCGTAAGGGTCAAACCGGAGTGTGGGTGTGCGGGAACACCCACCCAGCAGGTAGCGTTGGCCTCACGAAACTAATGACCGATCAGACCGGGCGCCGGCGGCGGTGACGCCCCGAGCCCCGGCCAAGTGTGCGAGGGGGTCGACCCAATGGGGCGCGGCCGAGCTAAGGCGAAGCAGACGAAGGTCGCACGCGACCTGAAGTACCGGACTCACGAGACGGACTTCGGGGCGCTGGCGAAGGAGCTGCACGGAGAGCAGGACTCCGAGGACCCAGTCGAGTCGTCGGACGACTACGACGAGTGGTCCGGCTACGCGGACTCCTCGCGCAACGACTGACCCGCGGTCGGTCACCCTCCCGGGCATGCGTTGCCCGGGTGATCGGCCTTGCCGCGCCGTCGCGCTGCAGCCGAGTCCCGGTGGCCCACTGGTCGTCAGGAATCCCCGGATATCCGGGGAAGTTCCCGCTGTGTGACCCAAGCATTGGTCACCAAGCGTGAGTTTCCCCGGATATCCGGGGAAACTCCCGGCCCCACCGGCGGCGGGTCAGCGGGGCAGCCACACCCCGCGCAGCCGGCCGACGTCGCGCATCCGCCGCTCGGCGAGCCGGTCGGCGGCGATCGCCGGCGGCACGTCGTCCGCACGGGCCGCGTCGAAGACCGCCCGGGTGGTCTCGAAGATCCCCGAGGCGCGCTGCTGGGCACGCTCGAAGGAGAAGCCCTCGAGCTCGTCGGCGACCTGGATGAGCCCGCCGGAGTTCACGCAGTAGTCGGGCGCGTAGAGGATGCCGCGCTCCTCGAGGACCTTCTCGATCCCGGGGTGCGCGAGCTGGTTGTTGGCCGCGCCGCAGACGACCTTCGCCGACAGCACCTCGACGACGGCGTCCGAGAGGGCCCCACCGAGGGCGCA
>DASUQS010000144.1:0-4681 GCA_036280455.1 Acidimicrobiales bacterium | reverse complement strand
CGCCGTCGCCGACCATGGCCACCGAGAGTCCGCGTCCTTGGAGCTCCGTGACGGCCTTGTCCTTGTCCTCGGGAAGGACTTCGGCGAAGACCTCGTCGATGCCGAGGTCGGCGCCGACGGTGTCGGCGACCTGTTGGGCGTCGCCGGTGATCATGACGACCTTGACGCCTTGGGCTTGCAGGTCGGCGACGGCTTGGCGGGCCTCGGGACGGATCTCGTCCTCGAGCTCGAACGCGCCGATGACCCGGTCGTCACGCACGAGATGCAGCACCGCCGCACCGCGCTGCCGCCATCCGGCGAGGGTGGCGTCGAGCTCGGCGGGCACGACGACCCCGCGCTCTCGCAGCAGCGCCGGGCCCCCGACGGCGTAGGCGTCGCCGTCGACCGTCGCCTCGACGCCCCGCCCGGTCAAGGACCGGAAGCCGGTGGCCGGCGCGATGTCGCCCTGCTGGCGGGCCCTGGTGACGATCGCGCGGGCGAGAGGGTGCTCGCTGTCGGACTCGACCCCGCCGGCGATGCGCAGCACCTCGTCCTCTGTCACCCCGTCGGCCGCCGCGACCCCGGTGACCACGTGGGCGCCCCGGGTCAGGGTGCCGGTCTTGTCGAACAGCACCGCGTCGATGGTGCGCATGCGCTCGAGCGCGAGCCGGTCCTTGACCAGGATCCCGGCCTTGGCCGACACCGCGGTCGACAGCGAGATCACGAGTGGGATGGCCAGCCCGAGGGCGTGGGGGCAGGCGATGACGAGCACGGTGACGGTGCGGGTGACCGAGTCGTCGAGGTTGCCGAGCGCCCACCACACGAAGAAGGTGACGATGCCGGCAGCGGTGGCGATGTAGAAGAGCAGGGCCGCGAAGCGGTCGGCCAGGACCTGGGCCCGGCTGCTGCTGGCCTGGGCCTCGGCCACGAGGCGCTGGATACCGGCCAGCGCGGTGTCGTCGCCGACGGCGTCGACCCGCACCCGGATGGCCGAGTCGGTCGACACGGTGCCGGCGACGACCTTGTCGCCCACGGCCTTGGCCACCGGGCGCGACTCGCCGGTGATCATCGATTCGTCCAGCTCGGCCTCGCCGTCGACGATCACCCCGTCCGCGGGGACCCGTGCCCCCGACCGGACGAGCACGACATCGCCGGTCGCCAGGTCGGCGATCGGCACCGTCTCGACATGGCCGTCGTCACCGACGCGCTCGGCGTCATCGGGCAACAGCTCGGCGAGCGCGGCGAGGGCGCCCTGGGCCTGACCGATGGCCTTCATCTCCTGCCAGTGACCCAGCAGCATGATGGTCACCAGGGCGGCGAGCTCCCACCAGAAGTCGAGGTCGAACCAGTCGAGGCTGGTGGCCATCGACGCCACGTAGGCGACCGTGATGGCCATCGAGATGAGCAGCATCATCCCGGGCTGGCGGTCACGCACCTCGCTGGCGCCGCCGGCCAGGAAGGGCCAGCCGCCCCACCAGAACACGATCGACCCGAGCACGGGACCGAGCAGGTCCATGCCCCAGAAGTCGAGGGAGTAGCCGAACCAGTCCATGACCATCTCGCTGGTGACGACCAGCGGGACGGTCATGACCAGGGTCAGCCAGAACTTGCGGCGGAACATCTCGGGGTCGTGCCCCGCGTGCTTGTCGTGACCCCCGTGGTCGTCGTGGCCGCCGTCCCCGCTCGGATGGCCGATGTGCGACGTCTGGCCGTGGCCGCTGTCGTGCTCGGTGGCGGGCGGAGCGGAGTGGGTCGTGTGGTCGGTCATGCGAATCACCTCGGAAATACCCTATAGGGGTATATGGCGAGACGCCACGATTTCGTTCAGGACTTGATGAGTCGCTCGATGGCCCGGGTCGCTTCGGCCACCGTATGCAGCCCGGCGCAGACACGCGGCGTCGACGCCGCGGGGCACGGGGTGCAGGGGCCGAGGTGTCGGCTCGCGTCCCGGGCCACCTCATGCGAGTCGGGGTCGGCTCGCCGTGGCCGCGAGTCAGCGCGCCGTCTGAGGCTGCCTGCGGCGGTGCGGAGGGTGCGTCTCATACATGCGCGCCGCGACGACGGCGCCCGACAGCGCGGTGAGGGCGGCGACGACCCAGATGGCGGCCTCGATGCTGGCCGCGTCGGCGACGACGCCGGCGAGGAGGGCTCCCACGGCATAGCCGCCGTCGCGCCAGAGCCGGTAGATGCCGACGGAGGATGCCCGCCAGCGGGGGTGGGCGACGTCGCCGATGGCGGCCAGCAGCGTGGGGTACACCATGGCAGTGCCGGCGCCGAGCAGCGCGAGGGCACCGGCCCAGGGTGCGAACCCCGTCGTGGCGGCCAACACCCCGAGCGCCACCGCTTGGACACCCATGCCGCCGGCGATGAGGTGCTTGCGGCCCCAGCGGTCCGAGAGCGGTCCGGTGAGGACCTGGCCCATGCCCCAGACGGCGGGGTAGATGGCAGCGAGCAGGCCGATGGCACGCACGGAGAGACCGCCCGCGGCGAAGTAGAGGGGGAACAGGCCCCAGGCGAGCCCGTCGTTGAGGTTGTTGACCAGCCCCGCCTGTGACACCGAGGACAGGGCGCGCTCGCGGAAGCTGGTGAGCACGAACACCTGCCGCGTGGACAGCCCTCCGGTGAGTCCATCGTCGCGGGCCGGGTGGTCGCGGGCCTCGAGGAGCGCGTGGCCGCGGGTCTCGTGCACCGCGAGCGCGGAGAGGCCGAGGCCGACGGCGGCGTAGGCGAGTCCGAGCAGGAACGGGCCCGGGCGCAGGCCCCATTCCTCGGCGATGGCGCCGGTCGCGAGGGCGGTGAGTGCGACGGCGCCGTAGCCGGCCGCCTCGTTGAGGCCCATCGCCAGCCCTCGGCGGGCGGGGCCGGCGAGGTCGATCTTCATGATGACGGTGGTCGACCAGGTCAGGCCCTGGTTGATGCCGAGCAGGACGTTGGCGGCCACCACCCAGCTCCAACTTGGAGCCCAGATGACGAGCAGCGGGACGGGGAGGCCGATGAGCCACCCGGCGACGAGCACCGGCTTGCGGCCGAAGCGGTCCGACAGCGTGCCGGCGAAGAAGTTGGTCGCCGCCTTGACGATTCCGAACGCGGCGACGAACGACACCGCGAAGGTGATGTCGGTGAGGCCGAACTCGCTCTCGGCGAGCAGGGGCAGTACCGCCCGCTCCTGGCCGACCATGCCGCCCACCAGCGCGTTGACCGCCACCAGGAGTACGAATTGGGGAAGGTTCTGACGCAGCCCCAACCGCACATCCGTGGGTCGGGTCGATCCGCTGGTGGTGGCCGGTGGGACCGGGACGGTCATGACCGGACGAGGGCCTCGCCGGTCGCCGATGCCCAGTCCGCTGGTCCCCCGTCGAGGACTGCGACGTCGCGCCGTCCCGCTGCGGCCAGGAGGCTGGCGGCCGTGGCCGCTCGTTCGCCGTGCCCGCACATCACCGTGAGCGGACCGGAGGGGAGCGCATCTGCCCGGTCGGTGAGGGCGCCCAACTCGACATGCGCCAGCTCGCGGCTGCCGGTGACGAAGTCGGCGTGCAGGTGGGTCTCGGCCGCCAGCGCGATCTCGGTGCCCGTCCGCTCGGCGACCCGGCGGCAGGGAGCGGGATCGCGCTCGGGATCGACGACCAGCGCCTCGCCGCCGCCGAGATCGACCAGCCACGACGTGTTCCCCAGCCCGTCGTCGGTGATCGCTACGACCGCCAGTCGGGCACCGTCGCCGGCGCTGTCGTCGACGAGTCTTGCGGTGAAGGGGTGGTCGTCGAGCAGGCCCATGGCATCGTCTCCTGTCACTCGCCCACCGCGACCGGGAGCCCGGCGCGGCGCCACTCAGGGAACCCGTCCTCCAGCCGGAGGGCGCGGTGGCCACGAGCGGTCAGCTCCCGGACGGCGTCGTCCGCGAACACGCAGAACGGGCCGCGGCAGTAGGCGACCACGTCGGTCCCGTCGGGCACGTCGTCGAGCCGCCGGCGGATCTCTGCAGGCGGCACGGACACGGCGCCGGGGACGTGTCCGGCCACGAACTCGGTGGGGGGTCGCACATCCCACAGGACGAGGTCGTCGTCGGCCAGACGCCGGGCCAGCTCCTGTCGGTCGACCTGCTCAAGGTCGCTCCGGTCGCCGAGGTAGTCGGCCGCCAGCCGGTCCAGCCCCGCGACGTGCTCGGCCGCCACCGCACGCAGCGCCTCCCACAGCGCCTCGACCCGATCGCCGGCCAGCCGGTAGAGCACGCGGTTGCCGAGCCGCCGAGACGTCGCCACCCCGGCGCGGGCCAGTACCCGCAGGTGTTGGGACGTGTTGGCCACGCTCTGGCCGATCTCCGCCGCGGCGTCCTCGACCGATCGCTCGCCTTGTGCCAGCACGTCGACCAGCTCGGCCCGCCGGCCGTTGGCCAGCGATTGCGCCACCGCCGCGAACGCGTCGTACAACGAGGACTTCGCCTGGCGATCGCTCATGACGCCACCATACGCTTCGGATTCAAGAATTCAACAGATAAATTGATTAGGTGTGACTACCTGGTCAGAACCCACCGCCGTCGGCCACGATGGTGGCCATGACTGACGGCCCCGAGCCCAAGACGGTCAAGAACCGGATGCACCTCGACATCGAGACCGCCGACGTCCAGGGCGAGGCGAGCCGGCTCGAGGCCCTCGGGGCCCGGCGAGTGACGGCTGATGAGGTGCACGAGCACGGGACGACCTGGGTC
>DASUQS010000143.1:0-8494 GCA_036280455.1 Acidimicrobiales bacterium | reverse complement strand
CGTGCGCCGCATGCGCGACCCGGGCGCGATGGCCGTCGAGCGCAGCAGCGACTTCCTGGCGCTGGCCGGCCTCTTCGCGGTGTCGGTCACGGGTCTGATGCTCACCGCGTCGAGCCTGTGGCTGGACGGGCGGTTCTACATGTTCATCACCACGGTGCACGCGGCGACGGTGATCCTCGGGCTCCTCTACATCCCCTTCGGCAAGCTGTTCCACATCTTCCAGCGGCCGAGCACCGTGGGGCTGGCGTTCACGAAGGCCCGCTGGGCCGACGAGCCGCCGGCGCACTGCAGCGAGTGCGGCGAGCCCTACGCCGCCGCCACGCAGGTGCACGACCTGCAGGCGGTGCTCCCCGAGGTCGGCTTCGACTACGCCATCTCCGACGCGCAGGGCGGCGGCAACTACCAGGAGATCTGCCCGCGGTGCCGCCGGCGGTTGATCGCGCTCGCCCAGTCGGTGCGCGTGGGAGGGTTTGGCTGATGGCACGACTTCCCCTCCCCGACGACGCGCTGATCGACCGCTACGGCCCCCACCGCAACGACGCGCCACCCGACGGCTGGCAGGCGGTCGAGGTCTTCGACCGCCAGGTGAAGACCCACTGCTGCTTCTGCGGGCAGCAGTGCGGGATCATCCTCAACGTCGCCGACGACAAGGTGGTCGGCTTCGAGCCCCGCTACGACTTCCCGTTCAACGAGGGCAAGCTCTGCCCCAAGGGCGTCAAGCGCTACCTGCAGGACAACCACCCCGACCGGCTGCTCGACCCGCTGGTGCGCACCGACGCGGGCTTCGCGCCGACGACGTGGGACGACGCCCTCGACCGCACGGTCGGCGAGCTGCGGCGCATCCAGGCGGCTCACGGCCCCGACGCGGTGGCGGTCTACGGAGGCGCCAGCCTCACCACCGAGAAGGCGTACCTGCTCGGCAAGCTCGCCCGCCTCGGCCTCGGCACCCGCCACATCGACTACAACGGCCGCCTCTGCATGGTGTCCGCGGGGGTCGGCTACAAGAAGGCGTTCGGCGTCGACCGGGCGCCGAACCCGTGGAGCGACATCCGCGAGACCGACGTGGTCTTCGTCATCGGCGCCAACGTCGCCGAGTGCGCCCCGATCACGACCAGCTACATCTGGCGGGCCCGCGACCACGGCGCCAAGCTGATCGTCGCCGACCCGCGCGTCACGCCGATCGCCCGCACCGCCGACATGTTCCTCGGGCTGCGACCGGGCACCGACTCCGCTCTGCTGTCCGCCATGCTGCACCACGTCGTGGCCCGCGGCATGGTCGACCACGACTTCGTCGCCGCTCACACCGAGGGGTTCGAGGCGGCGATCGAGGCCGTCGAGCAGCAGACCCCGACGTGGGCCGCGGCGATCACCGGCGTGCCCGCCGCCCGCATCGAGGAGGCGGCGGAGATGTGGGGCAGCGCGGCCACCGGCATGCTGCTGCACGCCCGGGGCCTGGAGCACCAGTCCAAGGGCGTCGTCAACGTGTCGGCCGCCATCAACCTGGCGCTCGCCAGCGGGCGCATCGGCAAGCCCGGGTGCGGCCCCAACATGATCACCGGCCAGGGCAACGGCCAGGGCGGGCGCGAGCACGGCCAGAAGTGCGACCAGCTCCCGGGCGGCCGCAACCTCGCCGATCCGCAGCACCGCGCCGAGGTGTCGGCCGTGTGGGGCTGCGACCCGGACGATCTACCGGCCCCCGGCTACAGCGCCTACGAGATCATGGAGGCGATCGAGCGGGGCGAGATCAAGGGCCTGCTGTCGATCTGCTTCAACCCGCTGATCAGCCTGCCCGACACGGCCCGCACCCGGGCCGCGCTCGAGAAGCTGGAGCACTTCACGGTCATCGACTTCTTCCTGTCCGAGTCGGCGCGGCACGCCGACGTCGTGCTGGCCGGCTCGCTGCACGAGGAGGACGAGGGCGTCGTGGCGTCGGCCGAGGGCCGGGTCGTGAAGATCAACGCCGCGGTGCCGCCGCCGGGCAACGCCCGGTCCGACACCGAGATCATCGTCGACATCGGCCGCCGGCTCGGCGCCGAGCGCTACTTCCCGTTCGAGACCAACCGCGAGGTGTTCGAGGAGCTGCGCCGGGCCTCCGCGGGCGGGGTCGTCGACTATGCCGGCATCAGCTGGGAGCGCCTCGAGGCCGAGGACGGCATCTTCTGGCCGTGCCCGAGCGAGGACCACCCGGGCACGCCTCGGCTGTTCGAGGACCTGACGTTCCCGACGCCGTCGGGCCGCGCCCGGTTCGTGCCCACGCCGTGGCGTCCCCCGGCCGAGGAGACCGACCACGACTACCCGACCTGGTTCACCACCGGCCGGGTGGTCAGCCAGTACCTGTCGGGCGAGCAGACCCGGCGCATCGGCAAGCTCGTCGACCAGTACCCCGAGCCGCTGTGCGAGATCCACCCGCGGTTCGCCGAGTTCCTGGGCGTGACGTCCGGAGACGTCGTGCGCGTGACGAGCCGCCGGGGCTCGATCGAGCTGCCGGCCCGCGTCACCGCGACGATCCGGCCGGACACGGTGTTCATCCCCTACCACTGGGGTGGGCGCAAGGCGGCCAACCAGCTCACCAACCCGGTCCTCGACCCGGAGTCGAAGATCCCCGAGTACAAGGTGTGCGCGGTGCGGGTCGAGCGGGTGCGGGCGGGCGGCCCGGTGACCGACGAGCGCGACGTGTCGGTGACGACCCCGTCCGACGGCAGCGGCGCCGCGGATCCGCCCGATGCCACGGGCGCACGCAGCACGGCCGAAGCCGCCGGCTCCGAGCAGTCACCGCCCGACGGCGGGATGTCCGGCGACCCGGGCGACGCGTCCGCCCCCGAGGAGGAGCCACGAGCGTGACCGACGAGTCCATCTTCGTGATCGACCACAGCCGGTGCATCGGCTGCCAGGCCTGCGTGCAGGCGTGCGAGGAGTGCGGCACCCATCGGGGCCGGTCGATGATCCACCTGGACGAGATCGACCACGGCCCTTCCGGCACCCGCCAGACCGCGCCGACCGTGTGCATGCACTGCACCGACCCGACGTGCGCCGAGGTGTGCCCGGCCGACGCCATCAAGCAGAACGAGGAGGGGGTCGTGCAGTCGGCGCTCAAGCCGCGCTGCATCGCCTGCTCGAACTGCGTGATCGCCTGTCCCTTCGGCGTGCCGAAGATGATGAGCGAGATCGACCTCATGATGAAGTGCGACCTGTGCCTCGACCGCACCTCGGTGGGGTCGAAGCCGATGTGCGCGTCGGTGTGCCCGAGCGAGGCCCTCTGGTACGGCACCCCCGACGAGTTCGCAGCCTCCCGCTCCGGCCCCCTCGGCAACGGGTTCGTGTTCGGCAACCAGGACGTCACCACGAAGGTGCGCGTGGTGCTCGACGAGACGCCGGGGCCGCTCGACGTGCTGTCCGGTCGCCTGGCGCCGCCGCGGTGGCTCGACGATCCCTTCGGCCTGGAGGAGGCACGATGAGCGGCGACGGGCACGGCGACACGCTCCCCCGGACGGGGTCGGCGGACGCTCGTCCGGGTGCGACGGGGGAGGACGGGACGCCGGTGCCGTTGCCGGTGTGGCGGCGCGACTTCCCCTACACCGCCGACGGCGAGGACGACGTCACCCGCCGCGAGTTCGTGCGCTTCCTCATGGTCGGGTCGGGCGCGTTCGCGGCCGGCACGGTCGGCGTGGCCGCGCTCACGTCGTCGCGGGGCGAGCCCGACGGCGACGAGGTCGAGGTGATCGCCCGCGAGGACCTCTCGGTGGCGGAACCGCACCTGTTCCGCTACCCCTCGGAGAACGACCCGGCGATCCTGCTGCTCCGGCCCGACGGCGAGATCGTCGCCTACAGCCAGAAGTGCACGCACCTGGGTTGCGTCGTGTACCTCGACGACGCGGCGGAGGAGCTGGTGTGCCCCTGTCACGAGGGCGGGTTCTCGGCCGCCACGGGGGACGTGCTGTTCGGTCCGCCGGAGCTGCCGCTGCCCCGCATCACGGTCGAGGTGCGCGACGGCACCGTCTGGGCGACGGGGGTGCAGCATGCCTGAGGGACGCCCGGGCGCCACGAGAGGTCGGCGGTACAACCCGGCCTCCATCGTCGGCGTGTACGTGTTGGTGCTGGTGGTGCTCCAGATCTTCCTGCTGTCCGTCGCGCTCGACGGCTTCCACAGCTACGACGCGGGCCTGGCGTGGGGCGCCGCCGCGGTGTCCGTGGTCCTCACGGCGAGCGTGGTCGTGTTCGAGCGCCTCCTCGGGCGTCGCTAGCGGCCCCGGGCCGCACGGACGGCACAGGCGAACGTGGACGGCGATCAGACGCCCTCTGGGCCGGGCTCGACGGCGGACCCAGGGGGCCGAGACACCGCAGCCGAGGCGAACGCCCCGGCGCGCGGGTTGGCCCAGCGCTTCCGATTGGCCTCGTTGCTCGAGCGCTATCCGGACCGTGCAGTGTGGGGATCGTTCGCGTTCCTGAACGGGCTCCTCACGATCGGCATCCTCGCGGCCCTGGCGATGAGCACCGACACGCCGTCGCTGTTCCCCTCGTTGGGCCCGACCGCCTTCCTGCTGTTCAGCACGCCGATGCTGCCGGCCGCCTGCCCCCGCAACACCGTGCAGGGTCACCTCATCGGGGTGCTCGCCGGCTACCTGTCGCTCGTGCTGTTCGGCCTGACGGACGAGCCGGCGACGATCATCGAGGGCGTCAGCGGCAACAGGGTGGGGGCCGCGGCGCTGTCGTTGGCCCTGACCAGCGGCTTCATGGTCTGGCTGCAGCGGCCGCACCCGCCGGCGGGAGCGACGACGCTGATCATCTCGCTCGGGATCCTGCGGGAGCCGTGGCAGCTGTGCGTGCTCATGGTCGCGGTGGTGCTCATGGTCGTGCAGGGCTACGGGATCAACCGCCTGGCGGGCATCGACTACCCGCGTTGGGCGCCGGCAGCTCCGCCCGGATCCGACAGCGCTCCGTGAGCCTGTGGCGAGCTGGTGTCATGCAGCGAACACCACTGTCCATGGCCATCACACAATGTGGGGGCGTGACAGCACACAGCGACGTGACATATTTCACGTCATCTTGGGTCTTGTCCGCCACGTGTTTCGTGGCGAAACTGCACTCGCTCATGCCCACCGCAGAGCCCCCGACGGGGCGACAGACCGACCGCCACGGTCACGTCGCTTCCAGAGGCGAGCCGGTTCCGGTCTTGGGGAGAAGCCCGGGACCGGCCGCCCCGGGGTTATGCCACACGGGCATGATCCCTGGTGGCCCGGGCCTCATCGGCCCGGGCGCCAGGTCGACCTGACACCAGGTTGTCCGACGGCCCGCTCAGGTGGCGAGGGGTGACCGCACGTCGAAGCCGAGCCCGGCCGCTGCGGGGATCTGATGACGGTCGTAGGTGAGGTAGGTCGCCGGCCGCGGCAGCCGGTCGGCCGCAGCGAGGTGCACGGCGTCGACCGTGCGCAGGCCGTAGGTCGCGCCCAGCTCGACTGCGTGGGCCAGGCACCGGTCGTCGACGGGGATGACCACGAAGGCGTCCCAGTCGTCCCGTAGGTGCCCCCACATGCGCTGGTGCTGGCCCGGCGTGACCGCGAGGCGGTGGAGGGCGAGGAGCGTCTCGGAGCGACACAGCGCCGACGCGCACCACGCGGCATCGTCGGCCATGGTCTCGAGGACGAGGTCGCGCCCCGGCCCGTGCACGTACCGGCGCACGAGCGCCGACGTGTCGACGAAGAGGGTCACTGCGGGTGCCTCCCGGTCATCACTCGCCCCGGAGCTCGTCGAGCACGCTCTCGGGGCGGATGTCGACGGGGGCGTCCTCGGCCGGCGGAGGGGCTGGCCGGTCGCGGCGGCCGGGGGCGCGGGCGAGGCCCGCGGCCACCAGGTCGTCGACGGTGGTGGCGTGCGGCGCGTCGAGCGGGCCCAGCTGCGCGACGGGCACCCCGTCGACGGTCACCACGATGCGCTCGCCCGCGCCGGCGCGGCGCACGACGGCGGCCACGTTGTTGCGCAGCTCGCGCACCCCGACCCGCTCCATCCGCCCGGACCGTAGCACGCGTGTACACATCGGCGGTGGCGCCGGACCGGCCGTCGCCCTACGGTCTCCTCCACGTCACGACCAGGTCGCCAGGAGGGCACACCACCGTGAACTTCGCATTCTCCGAAGAGCAGGAAGAGCTGCGGCGCATCACCCGCCAGTTCCTCGAGACCAAGTCGCCCGAGACCGAGGTCCGGCGGCTGATGGAGACCACCGAGGGCTATGACCCGGCCGTGTGGTCGCAGATGGCCAACGAGCTCGGCCTCCAGTCGCTCACCATCCCCGAGGAGTACGGCGGCCAGGGCTTCACCTACGTCGAGCTCACGGTCGTGCTCGAGGAGATGGGGCGGGCCCTGCTCGCCGCCCCCTTCTACTCGACCGTCGTGCTGGCCACGAACGCCATCCTCCACTCGGGTGACGAGGCCGCCAAGAAGGAGCTGCTCCCCGGCATCGCGTCGGGCGAGACCATCGCCACGCTGGCCTTCACCGAGCCCAACGGCAAGTGGGACGTCTCGGGCATCGAGGCCACCGCCACCCAGGACGGCGACGCCTGGAAGATCGACGGCACCAAGATGTTCGTCCTCGACGGGCACGTGGCCAACCTGATCATCGTGGCCGCCAAGACCGGTGACGGCATCTCGCTGTTCAAGGTCGACGGCGACGCCGCGGGCCTCACCCGCACGGCGCTGGCCACCATGGACCAGACCCGCAAGCAGGCCAAGCTCGAGTTCTCGAGCGTGCCCGCCACCCTCATCGGCGAGCAGGGCGCCGGCACCGACGTGCTGGCCCGCGTGCTCGACCTGGCCGTCGTGGCGCTCGCCGCCGAGCAGGTCGGCGGCGCCCAGAAGGTCCTCGACATGTCGGTCGAGTACGCCAAGGACCGCGTCCAGTTCGGCCGGCCGATCGGCTCGTTCCAGGCCATCAAGCACAAGTGCGCCGACATGCTGCTCGAGGTCGAGTCGGCCAAGTCGGCCGCCTACTACGCCGCGTGGTGCGCGGCGGAGCTGAACGACGAGCTGCCCGAGGTCGCCTGCCTGGCCAAGGCCTACTGCTCGGAGGCCTACTTCCACTCGGCCGCCGAGAACATCCAGATCCACGGCGGCATCGGCTTCACGTGGGAGCACCCGGCCCACCTGTACTTCAAGCGGGCCAAGTCGTCCGAGCTCCTGTTCGGCGACCCGACCTACCACCGCGAGCTTCTCGCCCAGCGCCTCGGCATCTGAGGCGACGCCCCACGGGCCCAGCGCCCCACGGGGCCAGAGCTGAGACGAACGTGACGACGGGGGTGCCGCGCGGCACCCCCGTCGCCGTTCTCCCGCCCCGGGCGCACGCCCGCCCGGCACATCCTCCGCCCGCGCGGCCGCGGCGGCCGCCACCAGGGCGATGTCCTCCCGGATGTGGTCCGGACGTTACGGTGCGGGCCGTGGTCTGGTTGTTCGCCGTGCTCGCCGCCCTGCTCGTCTTCGCCATCGCTGCGGCGACCGTCGGACGCGAGGCCTTCCGCCTCGGGCATCAGCCCCCGCCCACGATCTTCGACCTCGACGAGGCGGTGGCGCAGGTGGCCGATGCCCTGCCGTTCGAGGTCCAGGCGCGGTTGAGCTACGACGAGGTTCGCGAGCTCATCCTGGCCGAGCTCGACCACCTCGAGTCGCGGGGCGTGCTCGCCGGCCCCGGCGACGAGGTCGCGCTCCAGGACGGCGACACGCCTGACGTGGTGGTGGCCGACGACGACGCCGTGGCGGTCGTCCTCGGCCGAGCCGAGGAGCTGAAGATGGACGTCACCGACGAGGACGTCTACCAGGTCATCGCCGCGCTGCTCGGCTACCTGGCCGAGATCGGCGCGGTCGGTCCGCCGGCAGCCGCCTGATCGTCGGCACCGTTCGTGGCTCCGCCGGCGTCGCTGGCGGATGCGGTGACGGCTCCACCGGCGTCGCCCGCGCCGCGGGTGTTGCCCAGCCAGCTGCGGTAGAGGGCGGCGTAGGTGCCCTGCGCGGCGACGAGCTCCGCGTGGGTGCCCCGCTCGACGATCCGGCCGTCAGCGAACACGAGGACGAGGTCGGCCGTCTCGGCGGTCGACAGCCGGTGGGCGATCGACACGAGGGTGCGGCCCTCGGACAGGCGGTCCAGCGCACGGGAGAGGGCCCTCTCGGTCTCGGCGTCGACCGCGCTGGTCGCCTCGTCGAGCACCAGCAGCCCCGGGTCGCCGAGCTGGGCCCGGGCGAGGGCGACGAGCTGCCGCTCGCCGACCGACAGGTTGCCGCCCCGCTCGCCGACGGGCGTCTCGAGGCCGTAGGGCAGCTCGTCGAGCCACCATCCCAGGCCGAGCGCGTCGAACGCGGCCCGCACCTCGTCGTCCCCGGCCGTGCCGTCGTCACGACGACCGTCGGCGGCACGACGATCGTCGCCGTCACGACGACCGTCGGGGTGTCGGCTGTCGGCGCCCGCTCGGCCGTCGGCGTGTCGGCTGCCGGCGCCCGCTCGGCCGTCGGAGTC
>DASUQS010000142.1:0-25400 GCA_036280455.1 Acidimicrobiales bacterium | reverse complement strand
GCCGAACCAGTCGCCACCGCCGAGGAGGCGCCCCTCGCCATCACTGCCTGACAAACTCACCAACGTCGACGATCACGACAACGTCGACCTACACCACACCGCGGGGCACGATCTGTCTGCGACCCGGTCAGGGCGCCGCGAGGTTGATAGCGGGGTACTGGCACATCCTCGCTGGTGCACGCGTTGAGGGGCGGGTCATGGCATCCTCCTCGGATCCCGATGTACTGACGTAGGCCTTGCCCGGCGCCGCGACTCGACATCGTTTTCGCCTGACGGCCAGCGGCCACACCCCGCGTCAGCGTCGGTCGGGCGTGGTGATACCGGCGTCGCGGCGGGAGTTCTGGGACTGGTGCCACTCGTCGGCCTCGGGCTCCTCGACGAACTCGAGCACGGAGCCGTCGGCCTGGGTGAGGAGCGCCTTCACCTCGGTGGGCGTGGCGTAGAAGAACTCGCGCCGCTGATTGACCAGATTCATCCTGCGGTTGGCGAGGGCCTGGTGGAGCCGGTTCTCCAGCGACACGGCGTCCTCGGAGAACACGAGGGCATGAACGTCGTAGCGGAACGGGACGGACGCGTCGCCAAGCTCGCGAATGCGGTCCATCGGGTCGAGGCGCCGGGTCATTCCGATCTTGACCACCCCCGGGCCGAAGGCTCCGAAGTTCGAGATCACGTAGACGTAGCCGGCCCGGATGTTGGCTTCGCGTTCCTCGACGCCGTGGATGGCGTCGCCGATCTCGGCCAGCCTCGCTTCGGCAGCGACGATCTCCTCAGGCGTGCCCGTCTGGCGGAGCCGTTCGAGCGCGGTGGCGTAGTGGCTCTGCTCCTTGAGCAGCCGCGCCTTCTCCGCCTCGAACTCCTTGCGGGCCCGAGCCTCCTCGCGTAGGCGCTCCTTCTCGACCCGCTCGGCCTCCTTCTCCTCCTCCTTCTTGGCCAAGAAGTCGGCTGTAAGACGAAGCTCCTCGATCCGGAGCTGGTGGAAGGAGTCGGTGATCGCGATGCGCATGGTCGCGCCTAGGCGCACGATCGTGTTCCTGGCCTTGTCTAGCTGGTCGATGGCGGCATCGAGTTTGTAGGGCCGCATCTTGTTCACGAGCACGTCGGCTTCGCCGTTGTACGCGCGCAGCAGCAGCTTGGAGATCTCGTTGACCATCTTGCGGCCCTTGGCGACAGAGCCGTCCACCTGCCAGTTCGTGATGCCCTGCACGGCACCTCCGTCCATACAAGGACCAGCTCGACGCCGTGCGCCGGCGGATCCGGGAAATGTCCAAGCGGGCCGCGCCTCGAGGACGGCCGTCTCGGCCCGAATGGTCGCCGCCGTCGTGGACATCGCGTCACGCTCGGACCGCAGGCGGGCGATCTCGTTATTCAAGGCCTCACGCTCGGCGTAGCCGAAGTGGTCGACGGTGCGCCTGAGCTCCTCGAGCTCAGCCTCCAACGCCTTCCTCGAGCCGAGAATGCCGCCCCGGGAGCGTGACGGCGGCTCCGGGAACCCTCCGGTCCCTGTCGCCGTCGTCGATCCGCCCGGCCCCTGGGTGCCTGACGCCACCGCTGGCGGCGCTGGCGGCGGAGGGACCGGCGGCTGAGGAGGAGTCGAGGCGGGTGCGGCTGGCGCCGTGTGGTCGGTCCACCGGGACCCGTCCCAGTAACGGAGCCGCGTCGAGTCCGCCGGATCGGGATACCAGTTCGCGTTGGGGACTTGGCCGGTGCTCATGCTTCTCCACCGTCGCAGGTCGATGGTACCGACGCTCGGCCTCTCGGAGCCTCCGACGGAATCCTCAAGGCGGTGGTGGTAGTCGTAGACACCGACTTCCTGGAGGATCTCCTCCTCGCGGGCCCGGACCAGCGCCCGTCTGGTCTCCGGTCCGTACACGTGGAACGTGACACCGAAACCGACAGACGGGGCGGCGACCGGCTCGAGGGTTGTCTGTGCGGTGTTCCGCCTCAACACCGCGTACGACGACGTCGTGTGCTCGACCGTCGGGACGAGCGCGGCCGTGCCGCCATGACAACACCCGTCATTCATGGTGCCGGTGCGTGCAGTGCAGCGCAGCTTCGTGCGCGTCGACCTCGACCATCACGGTCTCCGCCGATGATCGTTCGACGCCGTGGAGATGGCGACGGACGAGATCGACGAGCGCTCCCGTTGGCAGGCCCGAGTGTGCGATTCGCAGGCACTGCCCGTTCATCGACGCGTGGGCGTCCACCACGCCCGGTTCCGCACGCAGGCGGTCGAGCGTCTCGTTGAAGCAGAACGGGCAGTTGGCACCCGCGATGTCGATCTCCGTCGTCACGAGGTCATCGCTCATGCCGCTCCCTTCGTCTCGTCGCGAATCCGCAGGTCCAGTCTGCCGTCGACCACTCGTCCATCGACGACGACCAGCGGCTTCATCGCTGGCAGGTAGGTCGCCTCGCTGGACGTGACGTCGAAGGGTCTTCGACGGCAGCGCGCGCTGTCGGTCAGGGCGCGTGGACGAGACGACCGGCGAGGTAGGTGGCGCGGACCTCGATGTGGGCGATCGTCGTCGGGTCGACCCGCCGGGGATCGGCCGAGAGGACCACGAGATCGGCGTCCTTGCCGACCTCGATGGAGCCGCACCGGTCGTCGCTGTGGGTCTGCCAGGCGGCGTCGATCGTGACCGCCCGCAGGGCCTCCTCGACGCCGATCGCCTCGTCGGGGTTGAGGGTGCCGCCCGCGCGGAGCTGGCGGGTGACCGCGGTCTGCACCGAGCGCAGCGGCGAGATCGGGCTCACCCGGTAGTCGCTGTGCAGGCTGATGCGGAGGCCGTGCCGACGGGCGCTGGCCGTGGCGTCGAGCGTGGCCGCCCGCTCGGGGCCGAGGATGTCGTCGCGGAACGCGTGGCCCCAGTAGTAGACGTGGTTCATCAGGAACGAGGGGGACACCCCCAGGGCGGCCATCCGGGCGAAGTGGTCGTCGCCGGCCAGCGAGCTGTGCTCGATCCGGTGGCGCCGCGCCGGGTCGGGTGCGATGGCCTCGTAGGCGTCGAGAACCTGGTCGAGGGCGGCGTCGCCGTTGGCGTGCACCATGAGCTGCCAACCTTCCGCGGCGGCTCTCGCCATCCGATCCTGCAGGTCCGCGGTCGAGTGGTTGGCGACGCCGCGCTCGTCGGTGCCGAGGTAGGGGGCACGCAAGCGGCCGCTGCGACCCTGGTTCGAGCCGTCCGCGATCAGCTTCCAGCTCGTGACCCGCACCCGGTCGTCGCCGTCGCCCGGCGCGCACCCGTCGAAGCGGGGCCGTGCCGAGTCGAGCACCGCGACGCCGACCCGGACGGGAAGCCGATCGGCCGCCGCGAGCTCGTGGAGCAGATCGAGCTCGGCCGCACCGAACAGGGTCCCGGTGGCCGCCTCGTGGATCCTCGTGACGCCCGCTGCGGCGGCGACGCCGGCGACCCGGACGAGCGTGGCGAGGAACTCGTCGTGGCTGAGGCGGGGCAGGCGAGCGACGGCCGGGGAGATCGCCCCGAACTCGCCGAGCACACCGTCGAGCCGGCCGTCGCGCCGCCCGTAGAACCCGCCGTCGGGGTCGGCGGAGTCGTCGTCGATCCCGACGGCCGCCAGGGCTCGCGAGTTGAGGTAGGCGAAGTGCATCGACGCGTTCATCACGAAGGCCGGGTGGTCCGGCACGAGCTCGTCGAGGAGGTCCCGGTCGAGCGCGGGGGCGCCGGGGAACAGCGATGGGTCCCACAGCTGCCCGCGCACCCACCCGCCGTCCGGCGTGGTCGACGCCGCCTCCCGGAGGGCCGCGAAGACGTCCTCGTGGGACCGGTGGGTGAGGGGCGAGCAGTCCAGGAACGCGTCGAACAGCGCCGTGGTCCAGAGGTGCATGTGGGGCTCGACGAAGCCGGGGTAGGCGACGTCGTCGCCCAGATCGAGCACCTCGGTGTCGGCTCCGGCGTGGGGAGCCATGTCGTCGACCGACCCGAGGGCGACGATGCGCCCGGCGCGCACCGCGATGGCCTCGGCGGAGGGGCAGGCGGGGTCCATGGTGACGATGGCCCCGCGCACGATCAGGTCGGCGGGACCGTCGGACGTCGCTCGGTCGGCGCCCCTGGCCAGGCGCCGGGACGCAGGGCGATCCGCGCGCACGTCGGCGAGGACGGCGAACGCTTCGTGCGGGACGCAGCCCGGGCACGAGTGATCGAACGGACGGACGGTCGAGGTGGTGGTGGTCATGGCGTGCTTTCGTGCGAGGCCGGCCGAGGACGGGGGTCGGTCGGGGCCTGTCGGGCGGACCCTACCGGGGCCCGCCGGCGCCAACCGTGAGCACGCGGTGGAGTTCCGTGGTAGTCACCTCGCATGGGAGTGGACGTGCGCACCCGGGTGGACGGCGAGCTGCGACCGATCGAACTTGACGAGTTCTTCGGGCGGGACCTTCCCGCCGCGCTGGAGGGGGCCGGTGAGCGGCTCGCTCCGACGCTCGACTTCCTGCCACTCCGTCCCCTGACGATCGTCGTCGGCGAGTCCGGCTGGCTGTTGCGCGTCGACGGCGACCGGGCGGTCGTCGCCCCGGCGGGTCCGCTCACGGGCGACCTCGCAGGGGTCGTGCTGCGCATCACCGTTGATCAGCTCGGCCTCCTCGTCGCCGATCAGGTCACGCCCATGGGCTGGCTGGCCGGTGGCACGCTCGACATCGAGGGCGGCCGGCTCGCCGACGTCCTCAACTGGTGGCTCGTCCTGCGGGCCTCCCTCGACGGCACCACACCCCACGTGCCGGGTGCCGTCGCGCTCACCGACGAGCGGGGCGTTCCGCTGGACCTCGGGCGGGCGTTCGCACCCGACGACCCGCCCGAGGAGATGGCCGCGTTCCTCGTCCAGGCCGGCTACCTGCACGTCAGCGGTCTGTTCACCGAGGCCGAGATGGCCGCGGTCTCTGCCGACATGGATCGCGCCGCTCCCCGGTACGCCAAGGGAGACGGGCGCTCGTGGTGGGCGCAGCTCGACGACGGATCGGACGCCCTGGTGCGGATGCAGGGTTTCGACCGGGAGTCGCCCGCGGTGGCCGAACTCGTCGACGACGACCGCCTCCAGGGCCTCGCCACGCTGACCGGCGACGGGCACCGGTTCGGCCGGCGGAGCGACAACCGCATCGAGGCGCTGTTCAAGCCGATCGGCGTCGTCGAGGGCATCTCCGACATCCCGTGGCACAAGGACTGCTCGCTCGGGCGCCACAGCTACGACTGCTGCGCGGTGACCGTCGGCATCTCGGTGACGGGCGCGGACGCGACGTCCGGCCAGCTCCGGGTCGTCGCCGGTTCGCACCGGGCCCTCGTGTGGCCCGCCCCGGTGCTGCAGCCCGGCCTCGACCTCCCGGTCGTGGACCTGGCGACGCGCACCGGCGACATCACGGTGCACCTGTCCTGCACCCTGCACATGGCGCAGCCGCCCGTCACCACGCCCCGGCGGGTCATGTACACGAGCTTCGGGCTGCCCTCCCTCGCCCCGGAGGCGGCCACCGAGGCGCGACGCCGGATCGGTGCCATGCGGGAATCGGCCCCCGTGACCGTGTCGCAGCCCCCGAGCCCGGTCGCCCCCCGCTGACGACGAACCCAGAACGCGAGCGCACGCCCATGGACTCCGATGCCGCCATCGCCCTCGCCCGAGCCTGGGACGAGGGCTGGAACAGCGAGGACGTCGACCGGATCATGGCGCCGTTCGCCGACGACGTCGTGTTCTCCTCCGCGTTCGTCAGCCGGATCGGCGGCGACGCCTCGTCGAACGAGATCGTCGGTGCGGACGCCCTGCGGGCCTACGTGACCGCCGCGCTCACCCGCACGCCGGGCATCCGCTACCGGGTCGACCAGGTCCACCTCGGGCCCGCCTCGGTGGTCCTCGACTACACGGTCACGTTCCCGGACGGCCGGCCCGACACCAGTGGCGCCGACTTCCTGCGGGTGGACGACGCCGGCGAGGTCGTCGAGTGGCGCAGCCACTACCCGGTGGCGTTCACGACAGCTCCGCTGCCGGGAGCCTGACGACCCCGTCGAACACGCGCCGGCGGCGCAGGTTCCGTGCGGAGCGCCCCCCGCTGGTCGTACGATCGCCATCGGACACCCGGCGGCAGACCGGAGGGGTGGCGGAGATGAGCGAGCTCGACCCGACGCAGGAGTCCCTGCGCGACTGGAGTGCGGTGGCACCGGCGTGGGAGGCGTATCGCCAGAAGGTGTTCGACGACACGCGCCCGGTGTCGGAGCGACTCGTGGCCGAGGTCGACCCCCAGCCGGGTCAGACGGTCCTGGAGCTGACCTGCGGTCCGGGCGAGACGGGGTTCCTCGCCGCGGAACGGCTCGGTGCGGATGGATGCCTGATCGCCAGCGACTTCGCGCCCGCCATGGTGGACGCGGCGCGCCGGGGCGCGGCCGCGCGGGGCCTCGACAACGTCGAGGCCCGAGTGATCGACGCCCAGAGGATCGATCTGCCCGACGACAGCGTGGACGGCGTCCTGTCGCGGTTCGGGCTCATGCTGGTGCCCGACCAGGAGCGGGCCATGCGCGAGATCCGACGGGTCCTCCGCCCGGGAGGACGGTGCGCATACGCCACCTGGGGCCCGCCGGACCGCAACCCGTGGATCTTCGAGGTCGTGGGCGCGCTCGTCCAGAATGGTCACGCGCCGCCTGGTGACCCGTTCTCTCCGGGTGGTGTGTTCTCGCTCGCCACCCCCGAGGCGAACGAGGAGCTCGCGACGGCGGCCGGGTTCGCATCCGTCGCCGTCGACGAGGTCGCCGCCACCATGCACTTCGCGAGCCGTGACGACTACTGGACGCAGAGCACGTCGATCGCAGGACCGATCGCCGCGCTGGCGGCCGGGCTCAGCGACGACGAGGTCGCCGCGGTGAGAGCCACGCTCGACCCGTCGCTCGCGCCGTTCGAGCACGACGGCGGCCTGGTGCTGCCATGGGTGAGCCTGGTGACGTCGATGACGTGACCGTCGCCCCGCCGGGTCCTTCGTTCCCAGCGGGTTGTGGTGTCCCTACGATGGCGGCGATGGCTGAGGGGACACGTGTGGCGCTGGCGCTCGGGAGCGGCGGGGCCCGGGGCTACGCCCACATCGGTGTGATCGAGGTGCTGGAGGAGCGCGGGTTCGAGATCGTCAGCATCGCCGGATCGTCCATGGGGGCGCTCGTCGGCGGGCTCCATGCCGCCGGCACGCTCGCGCCGTACACCGAGTGGGTGCGGGGGTTGCGCCAGCGCGACGTCGTGCGGTTGCTCGACGTCTCCCTGTCGGCGCCCGGGGCGATCCGTGCCGAGAAGATCCTGGCGCGGGTGCGCGAGCTGCTCGCCGGCGCCCTGATCGAGGACCTGCCCATCGCGTTCACGGCGGTGGCCACCGACCTCCTCGCCCGCAAGGAGGTGTGGTTCCAGAAGGGGCGGGTCGATGTCGCCATCCGGGCCTCGATCGCCATCCCGACGGTCATCACACCGGTGATGCTGAACGGGCGTCTGCTGGCCGACGGGGCGCTCACGAACCCGGTCCCGATCGCGCCGACGGCCTCCGCCCAGGCGGACCTCACGGTGGCGGTGTCGGTGGCGGGCGACGGCCGCGACCAGCTCGGCACGACGCCCGTCCACGAGACGGCCGAGGAGCGTCCGGTCGAGGAGTGGACCGAGCGCTTCCGGGCCGGTGCATCGCAGCTGCTGGACCGCGAGCTCGTCCGCACGCTGCGGGGGCGCTTCGGCGCCGCGTCCGCCACGCCGACCGCGGGCATCGCCCCGCTGGCCCCGAGCACCACCGGCGCCACCGGTGCACCTGCGACGCCCGCGGGCACCGGCGGGGGAGCCGGCACCGCCGCGCCGGGCCACGATCCGTTCGGCGCCCTTCCCGCCGGCCTCGGCAAGTTCGACATGATGAACGAATCGCTCGACACGATGCAGAGCGTCCTGACCCGCTACCGGCTGGCAGGGTTCCCGCCCGACGTGCTGGTGAGCGTGCCGCGCGACTCGTGCCGCAGCCTCGACTTCCACCGCGCAGCCGAGATGATCGCGATCGGTCGCAAGCTCGCCGCGGAGGCCCTCGACCGGGCCGGGCTCACCGACGCCGGTTCCGCGCGAAGCTGACGCGGTGAGCGAGCGAAGCGAGAGCACGGTGCCCTACTCGGCACGAAGTGCCGATCGCTCACTGCGTGCATCCCGAAGGGTGCACCAGTGAGCGGTCCCGTCACGACCGAGGACGTCCCCGTCGACCCGGGTTGCGGCGAGCCCGACCCTCCCGAGGTCGAGCGCCTGGAGGGCCGTGTGGCGGACGTCGGTGGCATGGAGGTGCGCCGGTCGCTGCCGCGCCGCCAGCGCCGCACGGTGGGGGCCTGGTGCTTCGCCGACCACTTCGGCCCGACCAACCCGCCTGCGTCGATGCAGGTCGGGCCGCACCCGCACACAGGCCTGGCGACGGTCACATGGCTCGTCGAGGGCGAGGTGATGCACCGCGACAGCCTGGGCAGCACGCAGCTGATCCGGCCCGGCCAGCTCAACCTGATGACCGCCGGGCACGGCGTGTCTCACGCCGAGGAGCAGACGAGCGGCCGCATCCACGGCGCCCAGCTCTGGGTGGCCCAGCCGGACGCAACCCGCGATGGCGACCCCGCCTTCGAGCACCACAGTGACCTGCCGACCCTCACGCTCGGCTCGGCCGATGCCACCGTGCTGGTCGGCGAGGTCGCGGGCATGCGCTCGCCGGCGCGGGCTGACACGCCGCTCGTCGGGCTCGAGCTCGTGGCCGGCGGCGGCATCGCCGAGGTGCCGCTGGACGCCGCGTTCGAGCACGCCCTCGTTGTCCTCGACGGCACGGTGACGGTCGACGGCGTGGCGCTGGCGCCGGGTGTGCTCGGCTATCTCGGCACCGGCCGCGACGGGGTCGCCGTGGACATGCGCGTCGGCGCTCGGGCCCTGCTGCTCGGCGGGGCCCCGTTCGCCGAGCAGATCGTGATGGGCTGGAACTTCGTGGGCCGCAGCCGCGACGAGGTGGCGCAGGCGGGCGCCGACTGGAACGCCGGTCACGAGCGCTTCGGAACCGTGGCCTCCGCCCTGGCTCGCATCCCGGCTCCCGCGCACCGGCCCTGAGACGCGGCGCCTCCGGCGTCGGACCGCCGGCGCGGCGGCGTGCGACGAGCGGCGTCAGGGCTCCTCGGCGAAGCCGTCGCGCAGGTCGCGCTTGAGCACCTTGCCGGCGGGGTTGCGGGGGAGCGGCTCGGTCCACACGGCGATGCGGCTGGGCACCTTGAACGGGGCGAGGCGCGCGCGCACGTGCGCCTGCAGGTCGTCGACCGTGACCGAGGCGCCGACCAGCGGGACGACCACCGCGGCGACCTCCTCGCCCAGGCGTTCGTGCGGCACCCCGAAGACGGCGGCCTCGTGCACGGCGGGGTGCTCGAAGATGGCGGCCTCGACCTCGGCGCAGTACACGTTCTCGCCGCCGCGCAGCACCATGTCCTTGGCGCGGTCCTCGACGTAGACGAAGCCCTCGTCGTCGACGCGGCCGATGTCGCCGGTGCGGAGCCAGCCGTCGACGATCGTCTCGGCGGTCGCCTCCGGCCGGTTCCAGTAGCCGCGGATGAGGTTGGGGCCCTTGAACCAGATCTCCCCGCGCTCGCCGACGGGCACGGCTGCGCCGTCATCGTCGCGCACCTCGACCTGCAGGATCGGGGTGGCCCGGCCGGTGCTGGTGGGGTGCGTGAGGTAGTCGTCCCCGCCGTTCTGGGGGCCGTAGGCGTTGGTCTCGGTCATCCCGTAGCCGATGTTGGGGCTCGCCTTGGCGAAGCTGGAGGAGACCTTGCGCACGAGCTCGGGCGGTGCCGGCGCACCGCCGCCGCCGACGCTCACGAGGCTGGACGTGTCGAACTCCGCGAAGCGGGGCGACTGGAGCAGGTCCCAGCTCTGGGTGGGGACGCCGACGAAGTTGGTGACCTGCTCGCGCTCGATCAGCTCGAGGGCTCGCTCCGGGTCCCACTTGTACATGATGACGAGCTTCAGCCCGGCGGCGAAGGAGCCGAGCATCACGGGGATCGACCCCGTCACGTGGAACAGCGGCACGATCAGGATGAACGACGGCCGCGCCCGGGCGCCCGACGCATCGGTGCCGCGCCGCAGCCTGTCGACCGCGGCGCGGCAGCTGTAGCCGAGGTGGGCCTGGGTGACGGCCAGGTGGGTGGAGACCGCACCCTTCGGACGCCCCGTGGTGCCGGACGTGTAGAGGATCGTGGCGTCGTCGCCCGGGCCGATCTCGACCTCCGGCAGGGACGCGCCGAGCGGCAGGACCGATTCCCAGCGGTCGACGCCGCCACGCCCGTCGCCGGAGGGATCATCCCCGGCGGCCGAGCCGACGGGCTCGTCGCCCAGGCGTACGCCGAGCAGGGTGATGCCCAACTTGCCGGCCGCCTCGCGGGTGCGCTCGATGCGCTCGCGGTCCGCGATGAGCACCGACGCCCCGCAATCCTCCAGCGCCCAGCTCAGCTCGTCGTCGGTCCACCAGGCGTTGAGCGACACGGACACCGCCCCGATCGAGGTGATGGCGGCGAAGGCGACGACCCACTCGGGGTAGTTGCGCATGCCGATCGCCACCCGGTCGCCCTTGCCGACGCCGTAGGTGCCGACCAGCAGCGCCCCCAGCGCGTCGACCTGGCGCATGGTGTCGGCGAAGCTCCACCGCTCGTCCTCGTAGACCAGGAAGGTGTCGTCGCCCCGGTCGCGGGCCGTGTCGAAGACGTCGCGCAGGTTGCGGGGTCCGTTGACGAACACCGTCGTGGGGATGCCGGCGACGTCGACGGTGCCGGTCTCGAACCGCTCGCCTGGGGCGGTGACCGCAGCAACCGCCTCGGAGTAGCTCAACGCCATCGTTCGTTCCCCTCGTCTCGCTTCGGCCCGGCACCTCCCGCCGCCGCATCTTGACCGGCAGTCAGGATCATCGACACTAGCAACGCGCCCGCCGGCTCCCTCCAACCGGCGCGGCGGACCTCGCCTGCCGTCGGCGCTACGTCAGGATGAGCGCCAGCGTGACGATGTCGACCAGCGCCACGGTGCCGGTGAGGATGGCCACGCCCTCCCGCTGGGGCGGCTGCGGCACCGGCGCTGTGCGCAGCCCCCGGATGCGCCACCACGCGGCGACGAGCCCCGGCGTCGCCACCAGCACGCCGATCACCATGCCGACGACCAGGCCGAGGTCGTCGAAGGCCAGGTGGACGGCCAGGGCGCCCAGCCCCGCGGATGCGAGCGACGTTCGCGCCCAGGCCAGTTCGGTGCGTTCGACCTGCGTCTCGACGATGTCCGATGCGGCATCGGCGGCCTCTGCGTCCGCAGTGTCGTCGGCGCCGTCCGTGCGACCCGTGGGCCGGTCGGGTGGCCCGCCGGTCGTCATCGGAAGGCGATCACGACGGCGACCACGCCGGCCACCGCAGCCATCCCGGTCGCGAGCAGCGGGACCGCCCACGGGTGGGGGAGAGGCTGACCGCGCCGCATGGCGTACTGCACCTGCCGCCACCGCACGAAGCTCGACACCGCGAGCACGAGGCTGAGCGCCACCGCGGCCACCGCCAGCACGGTCCGCGTGGTGTCGGTCGAGAACGGGCCGGCCACCTCGTTGAGCGCGATGCCGCCGGCGAGCAGCGCCAGCGAGGTGCGGATCCATGCGAGGAACGTCCGCTCGTTCGCGAGCGTCAGCCGGTAGTCGGGCTCCTGTCCTCCGTCGTCACTCGGCACCGACGTAGCCTGCCACCTCGTCGTCGCCGGCCGTCGGACCATGACCCGGGGGACCGTCGCCCGACCCGGGCGGGGCGCCGGCCGTGGGCGACGGTGCCGCAGGCGCCCCGGGTGCCGCGAGCGGGATCCCGGCGGCGAGCGAGCGACGCTCGCCCAACTCGTCGAGGACGGCGAGCGCGAACACCGCGACGGCCAACCCGTAGGCGGCGCCGCCGACCCCGTACACCGAGTACCCGACCAGGGCGACCACCCACGGGACGAGCAACCCGATGTGCACGCTGTTGCGGGAGATGCGCCGCCGCAACCAGAACGAGTCGAGGAGCTGGCAGGTGAGCACGATGGCGACGGTCGCCAGGGTGGCGACGCCGGACCGCATCGCCAACACGAGCAGCACGAGCGGAATGGTGCCGAGCACCAACCCGACGTGCGGGAGCAGGGCCATGAGGCCCGCCGCCAGGCCCAGGGCCGCCGGCGCCGGCACGTCGAGCAGCGCGGCGACCGCCGCGACGACCACGCCGGCGAGGAGCCCCTCTCCGAGGGTGAAGAAGATGGCGCGGCGCGACCGTTGCAGGGCGGATGTGACGATGTCGGTGATCGACCGGCGGGTGCCTTCGTCGGGCAGCTGGTTGACGGCCGCGCTGGCGAGTCGGGGGCCGTAGGACATCAGGAAGAGCGTCAGGATGCCGCCGACGAAGTAGGTGGGTGCGGTGCCGGCGGTCGTGGTCAGGACGTCGTCGCCGCCGGTCACCCGGTCGTCGAGGGCTTCGACGAAGAGGTCGACCCGCCGCGACGCCTCGACGTCCCGGGCCAGGCGGCCGATGCGATCGTCACGATCCTCGAGGTCCTCGGCCGCCTCCTGGGCCGCCTGGCCGAGCTGGTCGACGCCGCCCGAGAGGTCGTCGAAGGCGGCGTACACGATGCCCCAGACGGCCGCGGCGGTGAGGAGGAGGGCGATGATGACGGCGGGCAGCCGGGGGATGCGCTTGTCGAGCCGGTCGACGATCGGGTCGATGAGCACGGCGACGATGCCGGCCGCCGCGGCCCACGAGAGGGGGGCGTGGGCGGCGACGAACACCCGCAGGAGGATGATCGCCAGCACCACCGACGCCACCGCCACCGCTGCCGAGCGCGCCGAGATGCGGACGACCCGGTGGGGCGGCTCGGGCAGGTCGGCGGACACGGCCGTACCGTACCGGCCAGGTGGCCTACGGTACGGACGATGTCCCCGAAGGCCGAGGAGCCGCCCATCGCCGGCCCGGCCGAGGTGCCCGCCGGCGCCGCGCCGGCGGCCGACGCCCCTGCGGCCGGGCGAGTCCCGCCCGGGCACATCGTGGTCGACATCGACCCGTGGTCGTTCGTCGTCCTGGCGCTGGCGGCGCTGGTCGCGTACGCCCTGTTCTCGATCAGTTCGGTCGCCGCCGACGTCCTCACCGGCATCGGCGTGGGCGTCCTGCTGGGGCTCGCGCTGTCGCCCGTGGTCAGCGCGGTGCAGCGCCGCTGGGGCCGCTCGCGGGGCAGCGCGGTGGTCGTCGTCGGGGCGATGCTGAGCATCGCGGTGGCGGCCGTCGTGCTGCTGGTGGCGCCGGCGGCCATCGACCAGGCGAGCGAGTTCAGCAACGAGCTGCCCAGCACGGTGCGCGACTTCTACTCCTGGCCGCTCGTGGGCGACCGGCTCGAGGACGCGGACGCCGCCGGGCAGGTCGAGGAGTGGATCGAGGACGCCCCGGCCGACATCGACGACGCGACCCTGGCCGAGCTCGGCGAGCGCCTGCTGGGCGGTGTGCTGAGCGCGTTCGTCGTGCTGGTGACGGCACTGGGGGTGCTGGTCGACGGCCCGCTCGCGGTGCGGCGCGTCCGCAGCCTCGTGCCGCCGGCCAGCCTCGCCCGCACCGATCAGCTGGGCGGCATCGTCTACGCGACCTTCGGCAGCTACTTCGCCGGTTCGCTGTTCGTGGCCGTGCTGGCGGGCCTGGTCATCCTGTCGACGGGCCTGCTGCTCGGCGTGCCGCTGGCGCCGGTCGCGGGCCTGTGGACGACGTTCACCAACCTGATCCCGCAGATCGGGGGGTTCCTCGGCGGGTCGTTCTTCGTGCTGCTCGCACTGACCCAGGGCCCCGTCGAGGCGGCTGTCGCCCTCGCGGTGGTACTCGCCTACCAGAACCTCGAGAACAACGTCATCAGCCCGGCCATCGTCGGCCAGGCCGTCAACTTGTCGCCTCCCACCACCATGCTGGCCGCCCTCGTCGGCGGGGCCGCGGCCGGTGTGCCGGGGGCCCTGGTGGCGACCCCGCTGCTGGGTGCGGTCAAGGCGGTCTACCTCGACCGGCGGGGCATGACACCGCCCACGGCCGCGCGCCCGGCGCGCCACCGGCTCACTGCCTTCCTGCGCCGACGCGTGCACCTGGGGCACCGGCACGGGTCGCCGACGGACCCGGACGGATCCGCCGGCGACTGAGGCCGGTCAGACCGGCAGATCGCCCGTCGCCGTGCGCGTGCTGCCGTGGTCCTTGTAGGCGGCGATGGCGCGCTGGGCGATGCGCATCTGGTGGATCTCGTCGGCGCCGTCGGCGAACCGGGCCCAGCGGGCGTGCTGGTACATGTTCGCCAGGGGCGTGTCCGTCGAGTACCCGAGGGCGCCGTGCACCTGGATCGACCGGTCGATGATGCGGCCCAGCGCGTTGGCGACGAAGTGCTTGGCCATCGACACCTCGGACTTGAAGTCGAGCCCGTTGTCGATGCGGTAGGCGGCGTGCAGCACCATGAGCTTGGCCTGGTACAGCTCCATGGTGGAATCGGCGATCATCCACTGGACGCCCTGCTTCTCGGCGAGCAGCGAGCCGTGGCTGAACCGGTTGAGCGACCGGTCGACCATCATGTCGAGGGCGGTCTCGGCCTGGGCGATCCAGCGCATGCAGTGCGCGAGCCGGGCGGGGCCGAGGCGGTACTGCCCGAGCATGTGGCCCTGGCCCCGGCCGCCGAGCATGCGGTCGGCAGGCACCCGCAGGTCCTCGATCACGATCTCGGAGTGGCCGGTCGAGCCGTGCATCGTCTCGACCTCGCGCACCTCGTTCCATCCCTCCGCCGCCGTGTCGACGATGAAGGCGGTGTTGGCGGCCTGGGGCAGGTCGGGGTCGTCCTCGGTGCGGGCGATGAGGATGGCGAACTGGGCGCGGTGGGCGTTGGAGATGAACCACTTGTGCCCGTTGATGACCCACTCGTCGCCGTCCTGGTAGGCGTGGGTCTTGATCAACGTGGGGTCGGAACCGGCGACCTCCGGCTCGGTCATGGCGAAGCAGCTCATGACCCGGCCCTCGCACAGCGGCCGCAGGAACTGCTCCTTCTGCTCGTCGGTGCCCCAGTGCAGGAGGGTGTGCATGTTGCCCTCGTCGGGGGCCTGGCAGTTCATGACCCACGGGCCGAGGCGCGACTTCGCCCCCTCTGCCTGCACCATCGCCAGCTCGACGTGGCCGAGGCCCATGCCGCCCCACTCCTTCGGCATGTGCGGCAGCCACAGGCCGGCCTTCTGGGCCTCGCCGCGCATGCCGATGAGGATCGTGAGGTACTCGCTGCGCTCGAGGTCCTCGCTCTGGCCGATCTTCTCCTCGCCTGGCTTGACGACCCCGTCGATGAAGTCGCGGACGCGGGTGCGGATGTCCTCGAGCTCGGGCGTGAGCGTGAAGTCGATGGGCATGGGTCAGCCTTTCGCGATGACGGTGCGGGCCCGGGCGAACAGCCCGAGCGTGATGGCGTGGAGCATGTCGCCGGTGGGCTTGGGCGCCTTCCCGGCGCACGCCCGGGCGTGCGTGCCCTCGAGGACGATGCCGAGCTTGAAGCAGGCCATCGCCGTGTACCACCCGATGGCGGAGGTGTCGCGGTCGGAGCGCGCGGCGTAGTGCGCGACCAGCTCGGCGGCTGTGGGCAGGCCCCCGACGTTGCCCAGCGCGCCGGTGACGACCGACGCCATGCTGTCGTCGTCGCCCGGGGCCCGGCCGCCGGGATCGGCGCCTCCGGGCCCGATCGGCCACGTGGCGAGCAGCCAGCCGAGGTCGAGCAGCGGATCTCCGATCGTGCACATCTCCCAGTCGACGATGGCCGCCACCTGCGGCCCGTCCGGGGCGATCATCACGTTCGAGAGGTGGTAGTCGCCGTGCATGATGCCGGGCTGCCACGAGGTGGGCCGGTTGTCGTCGAGCCACGCCGCCACCCGGTCGAGCCCCGGGATCTCGGGGCCGGGGTAGCCGTCGAGGTCGCCGTAGCCGTCGAGCTCGGCCATCCACCGGGGGACCTGCCGCTCGAGGAAGCCGTCGGGCTTGCCGAAGTCGGCCAGGCCGACGGCCTCGTGGTCGACCCGCCCCAGGCGGGCGACCGCGTCGGCCACCTCGAGGCCCATCCGGTGGCGGATGCTCGCATCGCCGGCGTGCAGCTCGGGAAGACCGACGGTCGGGTTGAAGCCCTCGATCGGCTCCATGAGGTAGAAGACCGCGTCGCCGGCGACACCGGTCTCCGGCTCACCAGGCCCCGCGACGTACGCCGGGTGCGGCACGTCGCTGCCGGCCAGCGCCTGCAGCACCCGGGCCTCGCGCCGCATCACGTCGTTGCTGGCCCGGCGGAGGTGGCGGGGCCCGCGCCGCAGCACGTAGTCGCGCCCGCCGCGGCGGAACCGCATCAACAGGTTCTGGGTGCCGCCGGCCAGCGCCCGGGCGTCGGTGACGGCATCGCCCGGCAGGCCCTGGGCGTCCATCCACCGGGCGAGGGCCTCGGTGTCGACCAGCTCGGTGCCGGTGTCGCTGCCCGGCGCATCACTCATCGGCGCACCCTTCGGGCCGGGCAACGCACGGCGCTCACGAGGCAGCACTGTCGCGGTGGGCCCGCGGGCGTTCGGCGTCGAGCCGGCGGGTCTCGTCGGACAGGGGAGCGGACAGCACCCCGGTGACGAGGTCGACGAGGTCGCTCACGAACAGCCGGTCGTCGGTGTGGGGCCCGGATCGGGCGCGACGCCCGATCTCGACCGCGCTGAAGCGGATCGACACGTAGCGGCGGTGCAGACGGGTGACATCCTCGTCGAGGAGCTCGCCGACGAGTTGCCGCCACCGTTGGATGCTCGACGCGGGGTCCCGGTCCGCCGGGTCGACGACGGCGCGGGGCCGGTTCATCAGGTCGGCCATGATCTGCAGGTACTCGGGGCCGCCGTCCTCGTCGGCCAGCTTGGCGGCCATGGGGCGGACGAGGGCACCGGCGAGGGCACGCAGGTCGGTGCGTCCTTCGGCCTCGTACGCGTCGAGCATGGCGTGGCGGCGGGCCTCGACGTCGCGGCGGTGCTTGGCGACGAGGGCGTTGAGCAGACCGTCGCGGTCGCGGAAGTGGTACTGCAACGCCGACGCGTTCTTGGCGCCGGCCACGCGATTGATCTCGCGCAGGCTGACGCCGTCGATCCCATGGCTCGCGAACAGCTCCTCGGCGGCGCTGATCAGCCGGTCGGTGGTGGTTCCCCCGTCATGCATGTGCATTAGACCCTAGTCCAGCCGCATTGTGTGATGACAGAAAACAGTAACCACTTGCATCGCGGGTGCAAGCAGATCGGGGGATGGCGCAACCGGGCACCGGGGAGGCAGCGGTAGTGTCGGTCTCCATGCTTCGGCGGCGAAACCAACCCCGGGATCCCCTCGCCGCCGTCGACCCCGCGGCCGTGTCGCCCCGCTTCGCGGCCTCCGTGGCGGGGGCGCTCGCCGCTCGCCGCCGCTACGCCGAAGTGCTGGCCGGCGTGCGTGCCGGTCCTGTGCGGGATCGACTCGTCGCATCGGGGGAGCGCCTCGACGCGGGCGTCGCTGCGGTCTGGGAGGTCGCCCGACGGGCGACACAGGTCGAGCGCACTCTGGCGGCGCTCGATCCCGAACGGGTCACCGACGAGTACAAGGCTGCCCGGCGCTCGGAGTCCGATCCGCAGCTCGAGGCCGCGCTCGCGCAGCGGTTCGCGTCCGTGCAGCGCCTGCTCAACACGCTCGACGACACCGGCGACCGCCTCCGCCTGCTCGACGCTCGCCTGGGTGCGGCCGTGGCCGGCGCGGCCGAGGTGGCGCTCGGGGTCGCGGGCGACACCGGCGTCGACGCCCTCGGCGCGGAGCTCGACGGTGCGGTCGGCGAGCTCGCGGCGCTGCGCAGCGCCCTCGACGAGCTCGGCTGACGCCCCACGGACGACCTCCACGACGGAGATCCCCGGCCCGCCTCGATCGCGATGCAGATCCTCGCGCTCAGTCGAAGTCGAAGATGTCGTCGAGGAACGACCGGCGCTTCTTCTTCTTGTAGTCGCGGTCGTCGTACCGGCGGTCGTCATACCGGCGGTCCTCGTAGCGGCGGTCGTCGTGGCGCGCACGGTCGTCGTACCGGGGACGCTCCTCGTACCGGGGGGGCGGGCGGTCGCGGCTCTCGGCCCGACCGGCGGGTGGAGCGGTGGGTGCCATCGCTGCGGATGCCCGCTCGATCACCTTGTCGAGCTCGCCGCGGTCGAGCCAGACCCCGCGGCACTGCGGGCAGAAGTCGATCTCGACGCCCTCGCGGGAGGAGATCGAGAGCGTGACGTCGCACACCGGACACTTCATGAGCGCCGACACTATCGGCGGTCCGGCCGACTGCATCGCCGCGGTGACGGGCGGGCGTCGTCCCGCGGCGGTGCGCTGTGGCAGGGTGGCGCCGTGTTCGTGATCGGCGCCCCCACCGACGGTGAGCTGGCCCGGGTGCTCGGGCGCGTGCACGACACCCCGTTGACGTATGGGGAGGTCGGGGCGACCCTCGCGGCAACGGTGGTGCCTGGCCCCACTGACCCACCAGCCACCTCGGCTGCATCTGGCGACACGGCTGGGCACGCCACACCCCCCGCCCCCGCCGCGGCGGCGGTCCCGCCGCCCGGGTACCACGGGGCTCACGCTCGCCGCGTCGTCGGCCACGGTGATGCGGACTACGCGGCGGCGTGCGATGCGATCCGCTCCTGGTCGATGCACCGGGGACAGGGCTTCCGGGTGGCGCCGGACGACCCGCCGATCGCGCTCGGCACCGAGGTCGTCACCGCCGTGCCGCTCGCCGGGCCCGTGCACGTGCTGGCCGCGTGCCGCATCGTCGCGGTGGTCGACGACCCGGGCCGGTTCGGGTTCGCCTACGGCACGCTGGCGGTCCATCCCGCGAGCGGCGAGGAGGCGTTCGTGGTCGAGCGGACGCCGGAGGGCGAGGTGATCGGCGAGATCACGGCGTTCTCGCGGCCTCGTCACCCGCTGGTGCGGCTGGGCGGTCCCGTCGCCCGCCGGCAGCAGGCGCGGGCGACCGAGGGCTATCTCGACGCCCTGGCCCGGTACGTGCGCGACGCACCTGTGTGACAGGCGCTGGCACCGAGAACCGACAACGTCGACCAGTGAGGCGGCGGCACATCGCGGTCGGCACACCACAGAGCGGGGTTCTCCGGCACAGGCTGTGAACGAGTCCTAGCCTGGTTCCGCAATGGGAGTGCGCGCGATCGACGTGGTGTCGGCCGAACAGGCAGTGGCATTCCGGGTCGCCGCCCACAACCTGCATGAACGGCTCCCCCCGGACGGGCTGCTCGACGCGGCCGCCGTCGCCGCCGTGCAGGACACGCCGCCCGGCAATGCGGGCGTCGCACTGGCGGCGCGGGTCGCCAAGCTGACCCCGGAGGCGCTCGAGACCGCGCTCCACGACGACCGCACGCTCCTGCGCATGCTGAGCCTGCGCGGCGCCGCGCACGTCGTGCCGCGCCGGGACGCGACCGTGTTCGGCCCCGGTGCGCTGGCAGTCGAGGAGGATTCGCTGCGCGAGCAGCTCATGGGCGCGTGGCCGGCCATCGCCGCTCCCGGTTGGACGGCCCGCGAGGCGCTCGGCTCGGTCATCGGCGTCCTGACCGCGGTGCTGGCCGACGCCGAGCCGCGCACCAAGGGCCAGCTCAGCGAGGCGCTGCACGACCGGGTGCCGCCCGAGCTGGAGCCCTGGTGCGACGCGTGCGACGTCCACCACGTGCCCGACCAGCTGCTCCGTCTCGCCGGCACCGCGGGCGTGTTCGCCTACGGATGGCCCCAGGGCCGTCGCCAGATGCTGATGGCCACCGACATCTGGCTGGGCGAGCCGCTCGGTGGCGACGTGCCGGAGGCCCGGCTCGAGCTCGCCCGCCGCTTCGTCCACGCCTACGGCCCCGTCCTGCCGAGCCACCTCGCCGCCTGGACCGGCATCTCGCCCGCCGAGGCCCGAGATCGCTTCCTGGCCCTCGGTCGGGAGGTCGTCGACGTGAAGCTCGACGGGATGAAGGCGGTGGTCCTCGCCGAGGACCGGGAGATGCTCGCCGACCCTCCTCTCGCCTCCGGGGCGCGTCTCCTCCCGGCCGGCGACCCGTTCCTGGCCCAGCGCGACCGCTCGACGCTGCTCGCCGACAAGGCCCGGCAGCGGGCGCTCTGGCGACCGGTCGGCAGCCCCGGCCTGGTGCTGATGACCGGCCACCCGGTCGGCACCTGGCGGGCGCGGGCGGCCGGGTCCCGCCTGCAGGTCACCGTCGAGGCCTTCGGTTCGCTGGGGGAGAGGCAGCGCACGGCCATCGAGCAGGCGGCGGCGACGATGGCTCCGTTCCGGGGCCGCGAGGACGTCGAGCTGACCTTCGACGCCGCGTAGGCCCCGAGATCGCGCCGGCCGGGCGCCGGGCGGGCCCGATGCGGGATGATGCGGGCATGACCGCCATCGACATCCCGCTCGCGCTCCACCGGGGGGCGGACGACCTCCCGTTCGTCGACCTGGGCGACGGCTCCGACCTGCAGCTCCTGCAGTGCGACGTCGAGGCCGGGCTGTGGGTGGTCCGCACCCGGTTCCAACCGGGCTACGTGGTGCAGACCCACAAGCACACCGGCGAGGTCTTCGCCCTGACCCTCTCGGGCTCGTGGAAGTACGCCGAGTACCCGGAGGTCAACACCGCCGGGTCCTACCTGTACGAGCCCGCCGGATCGGTGCACACCCTCACCGTTCCGGACGCGAACGACGAGGTGACCGACGTCTGGTTCGCCATCCGCGGCGCCAACCTCAACCTCGACGAGGCGGGCAACGTCACGTCGGTGGTCGACGCGGGCGGCATCCGCGACTTCTACCTGGCGATGTGCGAGCAGATGGGCCTGCCCCGCCCCGACGTCATCGGCCTGTAGCCGGCCGGCCGAGGTGTCGGCGGCGACCGCTCACGCCGTCGTCGGGAACAGGGTCGTCGCCAGGTCTTCCGCGGCCGCGGCGCGGTCGTCGTGGCCGGTCGCCAGGTGTTCGGTGACGACGGCGAGCAGCGTGCGCCGCACGAGGCGGGCGGCGACCACCGGTGATGTCGAGGGCGCGAGCTCGGGGAAGCCGCTCGCCAGCCAGGCGGCCAACGTGACGTCGAGCGCGGCGAGCAGGTCGCGAGCTGCCTCCCGGGCGACCGCGTCGCCGTGCATCCCCTCACCGACGAGGAGGCGCAGGACCGTCTCCTCCTCGAGCGTCTCGGCCACGACCCACAGGAAGAACGCGGCGAACCGCTCGCCCGCCGGACGCTCGGCGGCGAGCGGCGGATCGTCCGCCGCCATCCGCTCGCCGTAGCGCTGCTCCTCGACGAGAGCCCGCACGAGGTCTGCCTTCGACGGGAAGTAGTGGTAGATCGTGGCGACGTTGAGCCCGCACGCCGACGCCAACCGGCGCATCGACGTGCCGGCCGCGCCGAGCTCGCTGACGAGCGTCAGCGCCGCCGCGAGGATGCGGGACCGCTGGCTCTCCGGCGCACCGACCGTCACGCGCGGCTCTCGGGGGTGAACACCGCCGGGAGGTGCTTCATGGCGAGCACCAGGCTGGAGTCGCCCCGGTCGATCGCGGTCGGGTCGACCGCCCGGATGTCGCGCAGGCGGGAGAACAGCTCCGTGAACACGACGCTGATCTCGGCCCGCGCCAGGTTGGCGCCGAGGCAGTAGTGCGTGCCGATGCCGAAGCCCAGGTGGGGATTGGGATCGCGGTCGATGCGGAACTCGTCGGGGTCGTCGAACACCTCTTCGTCGCGGTTCGCCGACTGGTACAGGAGGAACACCCGGTCGCCCGCCTGCAGGTCCACGCCGTTGTAGGTGTGGTCCTCGGTGACGGTGCGCATGAACGTCATCACCGGGCTGACGAAGCGGACGATCTCGTCGACGGCGAGGTCGATCAGCTCCGGCTGGGCCAGGAGCTTGGCGTGCTGGTCGGGAAAGCGGCTGAACGCGACGAGCCCGCCCGACAGCGCGTTGCGGGTGGTCTCGTTGCCCGCCACGACCAGCAGGATCAGGAACATGAGCAGCTCGTCGTGTGACAGGCCGCCGTCCGGAGCCTCGCCGGGGGTGCCGGCGTAGGCCCCGTCACCCGCCTGCGCGAGCGCCCCCTCGTCGAACGCGTGGGTGAGGATGCCGATGAGATCGTCGGTCGAGCCGTCGGCCCGACGCTGCTCGATCAGGTCGATGCACACGGTCGCGAACGCGCCGCCGGCCTCGGCCGCAGCGAGCAGCACCGGATCGTCGGGATCGACGTGCCCGTCGCCCGCCATCATCGCGTCGCTCCAGCGGTAGAGCTTCTCGCGGGTGGCGGGATCGAGCCCCATCAGCTCCGCGATCACGATGAGCGGCACGTGGATGGCGAAGTCCTCGACGAAGTCGCACTCGCCGCGCTCGGCGATGTCGTCGATGATCTGGTTGGACAGCTCGCGGATGTGGTCGGAGAGCTGGCGCACCATGCGGGGCGTGAAGCCCTTGTTGACCAGGCGGCGCTGGCGGGTGTGCTCGGGGTCGTCCATCGAGATGATCGACATGGGCGAGGGCACCTTGGGCCGCACGCCCTGGGCGGCGGAGTACAGGTCCTGGTTGCGGCTGATGTGGCTGACGTCCTCGTGGCGGGACACGACCCACATCTCGTTGCGGGCGTCCCACCAGAGCGGGGCGTTGGTGCGCAGCCAGCGGTACTGATCCCAGGGATCGTCGTAGAACCGGGGATCGAGGATGTCGATGTCGGTGGGCGGCATCGCCTGCGCGGCGGCGCGCCCGTTCCCGGTGGTTCCCTCAGCGAGCGTCATGGCGGCAGTCTCTCAAACGAACGTTTGATGGACAAGCGACGCGGGGCAGCCGGCGAACGGGTGCCGAGGGGACGCTCGGCCGCGGGTATGGTGAACCACCCTCGGCGGCGTGACCGAGTGGCTTAGGTAGCGGCCTGCAAAGCCGCGTACACGGGTTCGATTCCCGTCGCCGCCTCGACAAGGATCGGTCAGCCGCGATCGCGGGTGATCGCCCCGCACGCTCGGCCTCGTGTGGTCTGTCGGCCGGCTGCGTGGGCCGGTCCGCCCGGCAAATGCCCTCGCGTCGGCTGTGGCGATCGCCCCGCACGCTCGGCCTCGTAGACTCGCCGGTCGACATGTCGAGCCGCCCCGACCCTTTCGCCCTGCCGATGCACCGATGACGACCGTCGTCGAGATGATCGGCGCCGGCCCCGGCGACCCGGACCTGCTGACGCTGCGAGCCGAGGCGGCGCTGGCCGCGGCCACCGTGGTCGTCGTCGACGCCGCCGTGGCCCATCTCGCGGCCGCCTTCGCTCCGGGTGCCACCGTGTCCGTCACCGCCGCTGACGCCGGCGGGGCCGTCGACGGGGACGCTATCCGCATCCTCACCGGCGCCGCCCGGCGCGACGAGCGCGTGGTCCGCCTCTACCGCGGCGATCCCTGGCTTCACCCCGCGTACCCCGTCGAGTCGGGGCTCCTCGCCAGTGCGGGCGTCGACCACGTGGCCGTGCCCGGGCCCAGCGTCGAGATCGCCGGGCCTGGTGCCGCCGGCGTGCCCGTGCACGATCCGGCGCGGGCCGTGACGCTGACGATCGCGGCGGCCGAGGCCCTGCCCCCGGCCATCGACCCGGCGCGCACCCTCGTCACCCTCACCGACGATGTCGCCGCCGTCGCCGCCGAGCTCGCACGCACGGGTGATCCCACGATGCCTGCCGTGGTCGTCGGGCTGGGCGAGGGCGCCGGCACACCCGGTCGCGGCACGCTCGCCACGCTGGCGGACGCGGGTCGGGACGGCCCGGATGGCGGCGAGGCGACCGGCCCGGCCGTGCTCGTCGTCGGCGCCGTCGCCGGCCTCGGATCCGGCGCGATGGCGACTCCGGTCGCCGCACCGTGACCGTCGGCGCACCGTCACCCGTGCACATGGTGGGCGCCGGGCCAGGCGATCCGTTGCTCGTGACGCGCCGGGCGGCCCGACTGCTGGCCGAGGCCGACGTCGTGGTCACGGACCAGCGCTCGACCGACGCCGTCGCCGCGCTCGCCGGGCCCCGGGCCCAGCGCCGCTACGTCGGCCGCACCCCCGAGGGGCCGGCCTGGTCCCTCGCCCGCATCGTGGGCCTCCTCGCCGCGGAGGCGGAGGCCGGCCGCACCGTGGTGCGCCTCGCGAGCGGGGACCTCTTCGTGTGCTCGCCCGTCGCCGCGGAGGTCACGGCCTTGCTGGATCGTGGCGTTCCCGTCACGACGACGCCGGGTGTCAGCGTGGCCACGGCCGCGCCGCTCGCCGCGGGGATGACGACGGTGCCCGGCCGCACCGTGACCGTCGTGTCGGGCGCCGACGACCCGGCGGGCGCGCCGGTCGACTGGGCCGCGCTGGCGGACCCGGGCGCGACCGTCGTCGTGCTGGCGGGACGCGCCCGGCAGCGGTCGATCGCCAACCGGCTCCTCGCCGGAGGCGTCGCACCAGCGACGCCCGCCTGGGTCGTCCACGCCGCCGGCCGTCCCGGCACGCGCGTGGCGGCCACCGACCTCGCCGGTCTGCGCTCGACCCGGCTGCAACCGCCGACCGCGGCGGTGATCGGCCCGGTCCTGGCGCAGCCGCCGGGGGCGGGCGACGACGTAGAGGAGTGACGAAAACCCTGGTGGGGGCCACCAGGGTGGCCGGTAGCGTCGACGGGACGTGACCAGTTCGTCCACCCTCCAGCCCGCTCCCGGCGAACCGGTCCACGGGCACGACGCCGATCGGCGCACAGGCACGCTGGCCGGCGTGGCCGCCTACTCCCTCTGGGGCCTGTTCCCCCTGGTGTTCCACCTGCTGGAGTCCGTGGAGGCCGGCGAGATCCTCGTCCACCGCATCGTCTGGACGTTCGTGGTGGTCATCGGGCTGCTCGTCGCTCGCCGGGAGCGGCACTGGTTCCGCGCCGTCCGCACCCGGCCCGGGGCCCTGCCGCGGCTCACGCTGGCCGCGGTGCTCATCGCCACCAACTGGCTGGTCTACATCTGGGCGGTCAACAACGACCACGTGGTCGAGGCGGCGCTCGGCTACTACATCAACCCGCTGATCACGGTCGCGCTGGGTGTCACGGTGCTGGGCGAGCATCTCCGCCGGCCCCAGCTCGTGGCCCTCTGCTTCGGCGCCGGCGCGGTCGCGGTGCTGACCGCCGCCTACGGGCGTGTGCCCTGGATCGCGCTCGTCCTGGCCTGTTCGTTCGGCGGCTACGGGTACATGAAGAAGGCGGTGCCCGTCGGGGCGGTGACCTCGCTCGCGGTCGAGACCCTGGTGTTGCTGCCGGCCGCGCTCGTCGGGCTCGCCGTGCTGGGGGCGACCGGTGAGGCCGCCTTCCTGCAGGGGAGCCTCTGGCGCGACGCCCTGCTCGTCAGCCTCGGGCTGGTCACCGCGGTGCCCCTGCTGCTGTTCGGCACG
>DASUQS010000141.1:0-14867 GCA_036280455.1 Acidimicrobiales bacterium | reverse complement strand
GGCCGACCGCGTTGGCCGAGTCCGCCTCCGTGATGCCGAAGGCATTGGAGTACTGCGCGCCGGTCGACACCGCCAGGCGCAGCGACTCGACCCACGGCGACAGGTCGAACGTCGCGTCGAGCGGCGAGGGGTCGTGCCGCTCGCACAGGTCGAGCATCAGCGGGGTGGTCGTCATCTGGGTGGGCTCGGGCGTGATGTGCCGGGGACTGAGCACCTGGAGCAGCCGCTCCGACGCGTAGATGAGCCCGCCGCCGTTGCCGCGCACGTCGACGACCAGCCCCTCCTGCGGCAGCTTGCCGGCCAGCCGGACGAACTCGGCCACGAACGCGTCGGCGTCGTCGACCGAGAACGTGAAGATGCGGATGTGCCCGAACGTGCCCGACGGCGTGGCCACCGGCCGGGCGCGGAGCACGGTCGGCATGCTGGTCGCGACGTCCTCGGCGCCGACCGCGACCCGGCTGACGTCCACGGCGGCCGACGCGATGTCGGCGGCGGCCTCCACGGCGCGGGGCGCGAACATCTCCTTCTTCACCTCGTTGACGGCTTGGACCTCGATGTCCGTGCCCTGGGCGGCGAGGACGGAGACGTCGGGAGCACCGGCCCGTGCGGCGCGGCCCGTCCCGAGGCCGGTGCCGTCCGACCCGTCCGCGCCGGGCGTGGCGACCTGCCAGTCGTGGCGGATCTCGCGGTCGACGCCGTCGAGCCCCCGGTAGGTCACGACGACCCAGTCCTCGTCGGGCGGGAGCGAGCGCACCATCGGGCGGATCGTCAGGGCGTCGAGGCCGCGGGCGAAGCTGGCGTCGTCGTTGCTCCCGCCCTGCTGGCGGGCGTTGGCCTCGACCGCCCGGCGCACCGGCGTGCCGTTCCAGTGGAGGACCTCGACCTCGGGCACGAAGGTGGGATGCGCGAGGCCCGCCGCCACCTTGGTGACGACGAAGTGCTCGCCCCCACCCTGCTCCGGCGGGTCGACGTAGCGCTCGACCAGGAACGGCAGGAAGGCCGTGCGCCCCCGGAAGGGGGCGGGCAGCAGGTAGTTGGTGTGCAGGTCGCGCACCGAGGCGAAGATGTCGCCCAGCTCGCGGTGGAACGCCACCTCCGGCCCGCGGTGCTCCTCGTCGAGCATCGCCAGGCGGGCCCGCAGCAGCCGCAGTCGCTGCACGGGATCGACGGCGTGCATCGCCTGCTTGAGCACCCGGTGCACGTAGCACTGCTCGATCATCACGAGTGCCTGGTCGACCAGCACCAGGCGGTCGGCGAGGGTGAGCGTCCCGTCGCCGACGCCCGCCAGGAACTGGGAGAGGGTCGCGCCCGTCGCGGTGCCGGCGGCCGCGTCGCCGAGGGCCACCTCGGGATGCCCGGGGCTGGCGGGGACACCCGGCGCGCCGGGACCGGCCGGGGTGCTCGGGCCGGTGTCGGACGGGCCGCCGGTGCCGGGAGCGCCGCCGGTCGCCCGGCGGGTCGGCCTCGGGTGCCCGTACAGGCGGGCCAGGCCCCGCACCACACCGAACGCCTCGTCGGTCAGCTCGGGAACGCCCGCCATCCGGTCGATGTAGCGCTCGTCGTCGGCCACCGTGAGCGGGTCGAGCGCGAGCGGCGCCAGCACCTCCGACAGCGGGTCGGCGGCACCCTGGGCCCAGAGCGGCGCGTGCACGCCGTCGCCGTTGCCCGATCCGTTCCACACGTCGAGCCCGCCGAGGGACGGGCGGTCGAACATGCCGACCTCGTCCTCGTGATCGAGCTCGAGGTACCAGACGCCGGGGGTCGTTCCGTCGCTCGCCCCGATGGCGGCGCCGGCCGTGATCGGGTTCTCGAGCACGCGGGCCAGCTCGGGGAGGTCGCGCAGACCCTCGGCGAGGCGGGTCTCGGCCTCGCCCAGCGAGAGGGCGCCCACCAGCGGGTCCGCGGACTCGTCGGTCAGGTCGACGACCCGGTCCGCGCCGGCGACGGTGCGGCGCTCGGTCGTCCGGCCGTCGGTGAACGGGGCCATCAACCGCGGCTGGCCGTACCGGGGCACGCCGTCGATGGCCACGAGGGTGAGAGCGGTCTCCCGGGCCTTGAGCAGGTGCTCGTAGGGGTCGCCGCGGCGGCCGTCGACGGCGATCAGGTCGGCCCGCTTGCCCGCCTCGATCGACCCGACGGCCGTGTCCCACTTCAGGATGCGCGCCGGGTTGATCGTCGCCATCGCCACCAGGTCGCGGGCCGAGAACACGCCTCCCCGGGCCTCCGACAGCAGCCACGCCACCTTGAGCTCGCCGAGCAGGTTCTTCGACCCCGACGGCGACCAGTCCGATCCGAGCGCGATCGGCAGGCGCTCGTCCGCGGCCCGCTGGATGTCCGCCGTGCCGCCGTAGAGCAGCAGGTTCGACAGCGGTGACCACACCATCGACCCGCCCCGGGCGCGGAAGATCTGGAAGTCCCGCCCGGCCAGACCCGCGCAGTGGATGCCGGCGAGCGCGGGCGTGATCGCCCACTCGTCCGGCCCGATGCGCAGCGACCTGAAGTGCTCGCGGGCTGCCTCGTCGACGCCTTCCGCCAGGTGCAGCAGCAGCGAGGCCCCGCGCTTGCGCTCCAGGGCGGCCAGGAAGGCGCGGGCGTTGCCGCTCTCGACGTCGGCCACCCGCGTGCCCGCCGGGGGCAGGGCGTCGTCGTCGCCGCCCTCCTCCACGTTGCGGACGAGCCCCTTGTAGAACCGCCGGATGCCCATGTTGGAGGCGAGCGTCATGCCCTGCGAGGTGGTGACGCCGCCGACCAGGCACTTGGCCTCGACGTAGCGCACGACCGCCTCGAGGAACCCGCCGGTCCGCCCCAGGACGGCAGCCGGCCCGCTGACGAAGCGCCGGTAGTCGCGGTGGCGCATCCACTGGCCCCGGTTGTCGAAGCGCTGGGGCACCTGCCACAGGGGCAGCGCGTCGTAGCTCAGGTGGTTGTGCAGCTCGATGAGGCCCGGGTACAGCGTGTCGCCGGTGCGGACGACGGGTACGCCGTCCCACCCGTCCGGCGCCGGCTCGGCCGCCGGTCCCACGGCGGCGATCGTCGTCCCGTCCACGTGGACGCGCCCGGGGTCGTGCACGGTCGACCGGTCGTCCATCGTGACGACCCGCCCTTCGAGGATGTACCGCTCCACCATCGTCCTGCCGCCTTCCGTGGGTTCGAGTCTCTAGGGGGGATCGAGCGCGTCGACCCAGCGCGGCGCCCACACCTTGTAGGCCGGCTCGGGCGGGGGATCCGCCCCGGCGGGCCGCTTCGACCGCACCACCCGGTCGCCGGAGCTGCCCTGCCAGCGGGGGAACCCGAAGGGCAGGTCGGCCCGGGGGATCTGCGCCCGGTCGCCCTCCCAGGGCGCGCCCACCGGCGGCTCGTCGGCGGCGATGCCGAGGGACCGCAGGCGCTCGTAGCCGTCGATCCACGCGGCGCGGGCGCCCGAGGACGACCACGGCGGCAGCGCCACGACCGGCTGGACGTCGAGGTCGATGCGGCCCGCGATCCGCTCGGCGTGCGTGCCGATCGTGACGACGACCGCCACCGGGTTGTCGTCGAGGATCCGCCCGACCACCGCCCGGTGGTGGGCGACGACGTCGGGGCGGTCGGCCAGCGCCCACACCTTGCCGGCGGAGAGGCCCGCCGTGTCGACCGGCAGCGTGCGGAGGACCAGGTAGCTGCGGACCACGCCGAGCGCCGCCAGCAGGCCCTGGAGCCGCTGACCCGCCTCGCCCACCAGCGCCCGGCCCCACACCAGGTCGTCGTGGCCGGCCTGGTCGGCCAGCACCAGCACCCGCACGCCGGTGAACCGGCCGCGGTACAGCGGGCCCCCGCCGAAGACCGCCGCGCCCGGCACGCCGAGAGCGGCGAAGTCCGGCCAGCCCGATGCACCGGCGCCGCCGCGGGCGCCGACCAGGAGCCGCGCCCACGACGCGGTGGGCCCGGGGTCGTACGAGATGGAGGCACGCGGCGGCTCCCACGGCAGGTCGCCGGGATCGTCGTCGTAGCCGTCGCGCCCACCGCCCGCCGGTTCGCCCGGGTAGGTGGGTTCCCCGGCCTGGCGCACGCCGGGCTCGATCTCGATGCTGCGTCCGTCGTCCCGCCGGGTCGTGCCGGTGCCGCCCGACCCGAGCCGCCACGCCGTCCCGAAGGGCAGGTCGCGCAGCGGGATGGGCGTGCGGCCGAACGTGAAGCCCGCGGCCGTCACCCGGTTGCCACCGGGATCGGCGGGCAGCCAACCCGGGTCCTGGCCGGCCCACCCGATCACCCGTGCCGCCGCCGCCCCGAACGACTCGCTCACCGCGGCCGCCGAGCCCTGGGCACCGGCCCCCGGGTGCATGACGTCCACCAGGCGCACCTGCGGGCCGAGGGCGGAGGCGTCCACCTCGTGGAGCCGGCCACCAGCTGCGTCGCCGGTGCCGCCCCGGGAGCGGTTCCAGGCGAGCACGGCCTCCCGCGCCGCCCGTCCGACGGCGATCACGAGACGCAGGTCGTTGCGCTCGGCCGCGTAGTCGAACAGGCGGTTGCGGTGCCGGGCCAGGGGCGACGCGGGATCGAGGGCCAGGTCCTCGAGCCGGCCGCCGAACTGGCCGGTGATCGAGTACACGAACGTGTTGAGGAACAGGTACGACCGGGTGATCCCGAGCTGGTCGAGCAGGTTCTGCACCCGGCTGCCGGACTCCCCGACGAACGACCGGTGCGCCAGCGCCTCGTCGGACCCCGCGTCCTGGCCCACCACCAGCACGCGCACCCGCCCGTCGCCCAGCCGACCCCGGTAGAACACCGGCCCGAACTGCCAGCGGAAGCGCTCGGGGGCGTCCGCCCCGCCTCCCGACAGGCCGAGGCCCAGGCCGCGGTGGTCGGGCACGTCCGCGAACAGCCTCGCCCACCGCCGGTTGCGCGGCGGACCGGGATCGTGCTCCCACACCTCGCCACGTCCGGCTCGGAGGTCGTCCACTCGGCCTGCTCTCCGCCTGCGCTCGGCACGCTCGGGCCGTGTCGAGGACACGGCATCCACTTCGGCTTCGCCAGGACAGAGTGCCGCAGCACCCCTCCAGATACCAGGTCCGGTGTATCAGCACCGCCGCCGGGGGCTCTACATGACCGGTGGGACGCACACCCTCGACGCATCATGGCCCAGGCCCCGCACCGCATGGCGGTGCGGACGTCGCCAACGGCGCCGACGACCGCATCGCCGGCGGGGGCACCGGCATCTGCTGCTCGGGGGGCGGCATCCGCTCGGCGGCGTTCAACCTCGGCGCGCTCCAGTCGCTCGACGAGGCGGGGGTGCTGCGCTCGGCCGACTACCTCTCGGCCGTGTCGGGTGGTGCGTACATCGCCTCGGCCTACGCCGTCGCCAGCCGCCACAGCGACCCCGAGCTGTTGGCGGAGACACCGGCGCTGGCCCCGGGCACGCCCGAGGAATCGTGGATCCGCACCCACTGCTCGTACCTCACGAACGGGTTCGTCGAGACGCTGCAGGTCGTGGCGGTCGCCCTCGTCGGATTCCTGGCGAACCTGATCTTCCTGGCCGCCGTCCTGTGGGTGGTGGCCCGCCCCCTCGGCTGGATCTACGCCGCCTGGCAGCCCGGGATGCGGGTGAGGTCCGGGTGCACCGCCGGCCTGTCGCCCGACGAGGCGACCGCACGCGGCTGCTTCGACGAGGCCGCCTTCGCCGGCCCTGGCCGATGGGCCCTGCTCGCCGGCGGCGCCGCGCTGGTGGCGGTGCTGCTCGCGCTGTTCGTCCGCATGTTCCAGCCGCCGTGGCCGCTGCGCCCGACGCTGCGCCGCATCGCCGCGGTGGCCCTCGCGGTCGCCGCGGTCACCGCGCTGCTGACCTACGTGCTGCCCGAGCTGGTGGTGCTCGCCCGCAACGCGTTCGGCAGCGATCCTGCGACGGGACCGATGTCCGACACGGTGGGCGCCGGGTCCTCCAGCGACAAGAGCAGCACCTACCTGGGGCTGATCGCCGGCCTCGGCGGGGCCGCCACGCTCGTCGCCCTCGTGGTGCAGGTGGCCCGCCCGGCGCGGACGGTGGTCGCCGCCGGCTCGACCGTCGTCCGACGCACGCGCTCGCTGTCCCTCGGCCTGCGCCGCCTCGTGAACACGCTGCTCGGTGCCCTGATCGGGCCCGTGGCGCTGGCGGCCGGCGCCCTGCTCATCATCGACGGCGGCGCCCAGTCGGCCCGACCGTCCGCCGGTGAATGGCGGCTGTGGGCGGCGATGGTCGTCCTGGCGGCGGTCATGCTGATGTTCGCGGACGTGACCTCGTGGTCGTTGCACCCCTTCTACAAGTGGCGGCTGTCCCGCACGTTCGCGGTCCGACGCGAGCACGACACCTCCGCGCACGCCGACCCGGCGGGCAAGGCCACGCTGCTGCCCTACGAGCTGCTGACCTCCCTCAGCTCGTTCGCGCCCTCCGAGTTCCCGGCCGATGCGGACGGCAACCGGTTCCCCGAGCTCCTGGTGTGCGCGTCGGTCAACGTGTCGGACCGGGGCATCACCCCGCCGGGCAAGGGCGCCCTCAGCTTCGTGTTCAGCCCCACGACCGTCGGCACCGAGGACCGCGTCGTCATCCCGCGCAACCGGCCGTGGCCGGAGCGGCTGTTCCTACCCGCCCAGACCGAGCAGAGCACGGTCTCCTACGGCCCGCTCCACGTGCCCACGGCGGACTACGAGGCCCGGGTGGGCAAGCGGCGCGCCCGCGACATCACGGTGTCGGCCGCCGTCGCCATCTCGGGTGCGGCCGTCGCCCCGTCGATGGGCAAGATGACCCGACCGCTGCTGCGGTTCCTCCTCGCGCTGACCAACGTGCGGCTCGGCGTGTGGCTCCCCAACCCGGCCAACATGCCGGGGATCACCGACGGCACCCGGTCCCGCGTGCCCGCCAACCCGCGCCAGCACCGGCTGCTCTTCGAGGTGATGGGACGGCACCGCATCCGGTCGACGTTCCTGTACGTCACCGACGGCGGGCACGTCGAGAACCTCGGCCTGTACGAGCTGCTGCGGCGGCGGTGCTCGCGCATCGTGTGCCTCGACGCGGCGGGCGGCTCGACGAACACGTTCTCGACGCTGGGCGAGGCGATCTCGCTCGCGAGGACGCAGCTCCGGGCCTGCGTCGACATCGACCCGACGGCGATGGCGGAGGTGGCCGACCGGCGCAACCGACGCAACCACGTGACCGGGACGATCACGTACGACGACGGCACCACCGGCGTCATCGTGTACGGCAAGTCGCTCGTCACCGACGACGCCCCGTGGGACGTGCGGGCCTACGCCACCAAGGACCCCATGTTCCCGATCCACCCGACGAGCGACCAGCTCTACGGCGGCGAGACGTTCGACGCGTACCAGTCGCTCGGTCGGCACGTCGGCGACGCCTGCGCCACCGCGCTCCTGTCGCCGGAGGACGATCGAGACGAGCCCGACGGCGACCGGCCCGTGCGCATCAGCATCGACGCCTGGCCCGGCCCCCCGCTCGGCGGGGACGCATCCCCCGGCGGGGTCACCGACGTGCGCTCGTCCCGCGCCCCGGTGGGCGACGCGTCGCTCGACGACCGGCGATTCAACCCCAGCGGTCGAGAAGGGCCTTGAGCAGCTCGTCGGACTGGTGGCTCGGCAGCACGCTGCCGCCGTCGACGATCAGGTCCTGGCCGGTCAGGTAGGCGGCGTCGTCCGAGCACAGGAACGCCACCACCCCGGCGACGTCCGCGACCGTGCCCAGACGACCGAGCGGGATGCGCCCCTCGACCCGGCGGCGCAGCGCCTCGTCGTCCGCCACCGCCCGCGTCAGGCGCGTGACAACGTAGCCGGGCGACACCGAGTTGACCCGCACCGCGGGCGCGTACTCGAGCGCGGCGGTGCGGGTGAGGGCGACCACCCCGGCCTTGGCGGCCGCGTACGGGCCCTCGCCGCGGGTGGGCCGGGACGCCGTGGTGCCGGCGATGTTGACGATGCTTCCCGGCATCCCGGTGGCCGCCGACGCCCGCAGCCGCGGGATGGCCGCCCGGATGCCGTGCCACACGCCGGTCAGGTTGACGGCGACCAGGCGGGCCCACTCCTCGTCGGTGTAGCGGTCGAGGGGCTTGGCCGTGCCGAACCCGGCGTTGTTGACCAGGATCGACAGCCCGCCGAGCTCGTCGGCCGCCCGATCGATCGCCTCGCCGAGCGCGCCGGCGTCGGCGACGTCGGCCACCAGCTCGACGTGCCCGGACGTCCCTCGTTTCGCGTCACCACGGGTGCCGGCGGCCGCGGCGCGGTCGGCAGCGCTGTCCACACCGCTGTCGCTGTCGCGGTCGATGTCGATGTCGATGACCGCCACCCGGGCGCCGTCCGCGGCGAGGCGATCGGCCACGGCACGGCCGATGCCCCGCGCCCCGCCGGTCACCACCGCGCCTCGGCCGGTCAGGTCGGTCACGGCCGGCCGCTCAGAATCCCTGGAACCACTGGCCGGCGTTGACGCCCAGCGCCTGGCCGGTCACCGGCTTCGACATGTCCGAGGCGAAGAACACGACCGCCTCGGCGATCTCGCTGGAGTGCGGCAAGTAGCCGAGGGCGGTCTCGGACGCCACCTCCCCGTACTGCTCCTCCGCGGTGATGCCCTTCTTGCCGGCCAGGTGGGCGAAGTACATCTCGACGCTGTCGCCCCAGATGTAGCCGGGGTGCACCCCGTTGACGCGCACGCCGTGCCCGCCGAGCTCGGCCGCCAGGATCTTGGTGATCGCGCCGAGCGCCGCCTTCGAGGCCGTGTAGGCGCCGAACCGGGGTCGGATGCGCACCGCAGACATCGAGTTGATCATCACGATGCGCCCGTCGCCCTGTGCCACCATCGGCGCAGCGGCCGCCTGGGTGAGCTGCATCGTGCCGAAGAAGTTGACGTCCATCGTCGCCCGCCACCGAGCGAGGTCGGCGTCGAGGAACGCCGTGTGGTCGCCGTCGTCGAACGCGTTGTTCACGAGCACGTCGAGCCGCCCGAACCGGCCCACGACCGCGTCGACCACCTCGCGGCACGAGTCGACGTCGGTGATGTCCAGGCGCAGTCCGACCGCGTCGCACCCAGCCGACTCGGCGACCTCGGCGGCGAGCGCCTCGACCTTGTCGAGGGTGCGGGCCGCCACCACGACGGTCGCCCCCTCGCGGCCGAAGGCCAGCGCCACGTCCCGCCCCAATCCCGGACCGGCGCCCGACACGAGCGCCACCTTCCCCTCGAGCAGACCCATGTCCCGCTTCCCCTCCCGGTCACCGCACGGCGCCCGACGACCTGACGGATCGTCAGGTTAGAGGCGGAGCGGGTCGGGCGCTCGCCGGGCTCGACCGCCCGCCATCTGGTCACCGCCCCCACCGACCCGGCGAGGCCTCCAGACAGCACGACGAGCGGGTCGGGCGCTCGCCAGGACCGACAGCCTGCGATCTGGTCACCGCCCCCACCGACCCGGCGAGGCCTCCAGACAGCACGCGGAGCGGGTCGGGCGCTCGCCGCGGACTCAGGCGCCGGAGCGGCGCGCTCGGCGGCGGGCCCACAGGACCTCGGCCGCCTGCCCGAGCAACGCACCGAGCACCAGGGTGACGAGCAGCCCGACCCAGACGCGGGTGGTGACGCTGAAGACCAGGAAGTTCAGCTCGACACGGTCGTTGTTCTGCGCCATGAACAGGGCCGCCACCAGGATCGCGATGCCGGCCACCGCGAAGCGGACGGCCCGTGCCTTGTCGGTCGTGCCCCTCTTGTCGTCGTCCCAGGGCCCGCCGCCCGTCACCTCGGTCATGGCCGCAGGGTACCGGCGGGCGGCGTTCCGTCGGGAGCCCGTCAGCGACGGGCGTAGCGGGGCTCGCGATCCTCCTCACGGGCCAGGTGCTGCTCGCGGAAGTCGTGCGATGCCATGACCAGCGTCTGGCCGGCCAGCTCGCGCCCGAGCGTCCCCCGCACCCCCGGGATCGCCAGCGCCTGCACCTGCTCGCGCAGGAGCCGCACGACCAGCGGCGGACGTTCGGCGATGCCCCGGGCCAGGTCGAGCACCACGTCGTCGAGGTCGTCGTCGGGCACCACCTGCGACACGAGGCCCAGCCGCAGGGCCTCGTCGGCCTCGACCTTCCGGCCGGTCAGCGCCAGGTCGAGCGCCAGCGCCGCGCCGCCGATCTCGAACAGCTTGGCCACGCCGGCGGAGTCGGGGATCAGCCCGTGGTCCATCCCCGGCAGCCCCACCTTGGTGCTCTCGCCGGCGACCCTGATGTCGCACAGCAGCGCCCGCTCGAACGAGGTGCCGAGCGTCCACCCCTTGAGGGCGCACACGATCGGCACCGGGAAGTCGTAGAGCAGCCGGGCGCCCCAGTGGCCGCGCTCGAGCACCTCGAAGTCGCTCGCGCCGAAGCCGTGGCGGTGCGCGTGGCGGCGGGCCTTGCCGACGCTGTCGTCGTCGCCCTCCACCTCGCCGACGAGCTCGGCGATGTCGCGCCCTGCCGAGAAGGATTCGCCGTTGCCCCGCCAGACCACCACGCGCACGTCGCGGTCGGCCCGCAGCAGGTCGAGGTAGCGGAACAGCAGCGCGTCCACGGCGTCGCCCATGGCGTTGTGCCGGTCCGGTCGGTTGAGGGTGATGACGGCGACGCCGCCCTTCACCTCGAGCAGAACAGGATCGTCGTCCACGTCCATCTCCTCCCCCGCGTCCGGTGGCCAGTCGGGGAGACGCCACCAGCGGTCGGCACCACGCTACGTCCTCGGAGCAGCGCGTGGCGGGACTTCTCTCCCACGGGGGCGCGAACGTCCGCCACCGACCGGTGTGATCGGTGACGGACCCGCGTACGTCAGGACACGGCCTAGGAGACGGGCTGGACGTTCTTCGCCTGCTGGCCGCGGCGCCCGGGTGCGAGCTCGAAGCGGACGCGCTGGCCGGGCTCGAGCGACTGCTCGCGACCCGTGAGGGCTGAGACGTGGACGAACACGTCGGCCCCGCCGCGGCGCGAGATGAAGCCGAAGCCCTTGGCCGGGTTGTAGCTCGCCACCGTGCCGGCCACCTGGCCGTCGGTGCGCCCGCGGTCGCGGGACTCGCGACGGTCGCCGGCGGGCCGGCTGCCGCGGTCCGTGCGATCGGACCGGCGCGGTCGCTCGCCCCGCTCGGGGCGGTCGCCGCGGACCGGGCGGTCCTGGCGATGGGCGCGCTCGCGGCGGCCGGGACGCTCCGCGGTCCGCGTGCGGGCCGGGGCCTCGGGCTCGGGGACGGGCACGACCTCGCGCACCTCGCCGAGCCGCTCGAGATCGACGTCCTCGATCGGCTCCTTGCGGCCGACCTGGCGCTGCAGCGCCCGCATGGCCCGGTGGCCGTCGTCGACGACCAGCGACACGACCACGCCCTCGGCGCCGGCGCGGCCGGTGCGCCCGGAGCGGTGCACGTAGTCCTTCGGGTCGTCGGGCATGTCGAAGTGCACGACGCACCCCACGCCGTCGACGTGGATGCCGCGGGCGGCCACGTCGGTGGCCACCATCGCCGGCGCCCGGCCGGTGCTGAACTGCCGGAGCGCCTGGTCGCGCTGCGCCTGGCTGCGACGGCCGTGGATGGGCACCGCCTTGATGCCGTTCTGGCCGAGCTGCTTCGCGACCCGGTCGGCGCCGTGGCGCGTGCGGGTGAAGACGATGGTCGAGCCGGTGCGGCTGATGATGTCGGCGGTCAGCGCCACGCGCTTCTCGCGGGGCACCTTCCAGAACAGGTGGTCGACCTCGACGCCGTCGTTCTCGGCACCGGCGACCTCGTGGCGGACCGGATCGTGCTGGTAGTGCTTGACCAGCTTGTCGACGTCGCCGTCGAGCGTGGCCGAGAACAGCAGCGTCTGGCGGTCGTCGGGGGTGGCGTCGAGGAGGCGGCGCACCGCGGGCATGAAGCCCATGTCGGCCATGCGGTCGGCCTCGTCGAGGACGACGAGGTCGGCCTGGTCGAGGACGATGTCACGGGTGTTGACCAGGTCCTCGAGGCGGCCGGGGCAGGCCACGACGGCGGCGACGCCGCGGGACAGCATCTTGCGCTGGGGCCCGTAGCCGACGCCGCCGTAGATCGACACGACGGCGCCGTGGCGCCGCTCGTCGATGAGGGCGGACAGCTCGCGCTGCACCTGGGCGGCCAGCTCGCGGGTGGGGACGAGGACGAGAGCCCGGGGGCGACGCGGCGTGACCGGGCCCGCCTCGGCGGCGTGCTGGGCGATGCCGAGGCCGAAGGCCAGGGTCTTGCCCGAGCCGGTCGGGGCCTTGCCGGCCACGTCGCGCCCGGCGAGGACGTCGGGCAGCGTGGCGGCCTGGATGGGGAACGGCTCGTCAATGCCGCGACGGGCCAGGGTGGCGCACAGGTGCGCGGGCACGCCGAGGTCGGCGAACGAGGATGACATGAGACTCCTAATCGAATGGCAGGCAGGCCGATTTCGAACAGGAATCTCGAAAGGGCCCCGTCGGCGTCGAGCCGACAGCTACCGGCGGGGGTGCCGGAAAGTGACCGGGTGACTCTAGCGGACGAATCGGCTTCCGCCGCCCTCCCCCGCCGAGAGGTCGGAGGAGGGCATGGCCGATGCGGTCGGCGTGCGGTTACGCCGCGGCGGCGGCCGCCGGCTCCACGGGCACCTCGGAGAGGGTGGCGAAGCCGTTGGCGAAGGCGGAGACGTCGTCGGTGAGGCCCTCCGCCGTGGATGCGCAGTCGGACGCCGTCAGCGGATCGCCGGCGGTCGCCGGCGGGACCTCGAGCGTGTCGCGGATCTCCCCGGTCGGGCAGGTCGGCACGTTGAGGCTGAACACGACGTCGGTGGCGAGCTCGTCCGCCGTGACCGCCCCGCGGTTCTCCTCCAGCCAGGCCACCACCAGCTCGGCCGCAGCCTCGTAGTCGGGCGCGTCGCCGGCCCCCTGGCTGACGGCCAGGGCCGGGACGCCCTGCCGGACGGCCGCCCGGGCGGCCCCGACCGTTCCCGACACGTCGATGATCGGCCCGAGGTTCTGCCCCTCGTTGATGCCCGAGATCACGAGATCGGGCGTGAGGCCCTGGTCCTCGAACGCCACGCGGATGGTGTCGGCGGGGAAGCCGTCGACCGCGGTCGCCTCGTGGCCGCCGGCGGTCTCGCTGGGGGTCGAGACGAGGTCGCCCTCGGTGGCGTTGCCGCCGGTGCCGCTCTGCTGCTCGGCGGGGGCGACGACGGTGACCTCGACGCCCTCGACCTCGGTGAGCGCGGCGACGAGGACGTCGATGCCCTCGGCCGCGACCCCGTCGTCGTTGGTGACGAGGATCTGCAGCGCCTCGCCGTCGGTCGCCCCGGCGCCCTCGGCCGCCACAGCCTCCGTCGTCGCCGTCGCCTCCGTGGTGGTGGTCTCACGGTCGCCCGACTGGGGAACGGCACCGTCGTCGTCGCTGCCGCACCCGGCAGCCACCAGCGAGGCGGCGAACGCCGCCGCGACGAGACGCGTGCTCCGTCGTGTATCCACTCGAAGTTCCCCTTGTGTCCAGCTCTGACGCGACGTGTCCTCGCCGCCGAGAGAGCATCGCGGACGCGGCGCGCCCCTCACCAACCCCGGCGAGGAGCGGAGCCCGGGTGGTCGACCGGGGCGCCGCCGTCACACCGCCGCAGCGTCGTCAGCACGGCCGGCGCCGGCGTCGCCGCGGCCCCGCACCTGGTCGACGAGGGCCGCCGCCACGCGCTCGCGGGCGAGCCGCAGGTACCGGTAGAAGGTGGCCCGGCTCACCGCCAGGCGGTCGAGCGCGGCGGTGTGGGTGACCGTGGCGTCGAGGTCGGCCAGCTGGAGGACGCGGGCGAGCATCCGCTCCTCGGCACCGGGGCCGAAGCAGGCCGCGACGACGCCGTCGATGTCGGCCGTCGTGAACGGGGTGGCGGCCAGCACCGCGGGTCGGGTGTAGGCCCGGATGGCGTCGTGCGCGGCGCGCTGCAGCTCCTCGTCGCGCCGGCGCTCGACGTCGGGGGCGGCGAGTCCGGCCTCGGCCCGGATCACGTCCCGCACCTGGCCGAGCATGCCGCCCGGCCCGTGGTCGATGACCCAGCAGACGAAGTGCCGGCCGTCGAGCACCGTGTCGAGGCGGGGTTCGCGCACCGCCCCCACGGCCACGAAGAACCCGACCGACGACCCCGCTCCGACCGCGGAGTCGATGATGTAGGAGCGCTCGACGTTGGGCAGCCCGGACCGCAGCACCGCCGACAGGTTGAGCACCCCGATCGCCGAATCCCCCACCGCGCCCGGCAGGCCGAACGTCTCGCGGAAGACCATCGTGCGCTCGCCGCCCCGGGCGCGGGCGTCGGCCAGCAGCGGCGCCACGATCGGGTCGCGCTCGGCGGCCGCCGGGGCGCGGGAGGCGGGGGTGGCGACGCAGAATCCCAGCGGTTCGCCGTGCAGGTCGCGGGCCACGAGCCCCATCTCCGGCGCCTCGCCGACCAGCCGCGCCAGGTCGTCCCACCAGCCGCGGTCGACCTTGTGGTCGACGTAGGCGGCCACCAGGTCGTCGACCTCGTCGGCCCGCCACGCATCGACCCGGCACGTGCTGCCGGCATTGCCGCCGATGCCCCAACGCACCTCCGGATCGTCGATCAGGTCGATCAGGTCGGACAGCAGCCGGGGCTCGCCGCTGGTCGCCCGGCCGTAGAGGTGGTCGGCCAGGCGGCAGCGCAGATCGCCGTAGCGCTGTGCATCGCGGGAGCGGAGGTCGTCCCGCAGCGCGTTGCGCACCAGGTCGTGGAGCGTGACCCGAGCACCGACCAGCTCGGCGACGCTGCTGGACCTCAGCGACTCGGCCGCAGCCCGGGTCGGCCGGCCGGGGAGCACGGCGGCGAGCAGGCGCGCGTCGACCGCCCGGGCGACGGCCGCCACCTCGACCACGTCCGCGTCGACCTCGCTGAGCTCGTCGCCCGCCAGCCGCCGG